>JBKGYN010000008.1:0-43871 GCA_046546105.1 Candidatus Woesearchaeota archaeon
CACGCATTGTGCGTTTCCCGTGAAAAAACGGTCAACAGCACGAAAAAATGTCTGCTGGTTACGCTCAGCTGGTATGCATTAAGGGTTTCATGCACTCAAGCCCTTGTTTTTTCATGTCGGCTTCACTCCAAAGCCGGCTTTCAGTGTCAAGCGACGTGACTGTTGACGAAAGTCCCCTCGGGTCCGCTTTTTTCTAATTGTTTTTCCCCGTTCTGAGGGTTTCTAATCAATACTTTTATAAATGGGTTTTCCCCGATTTCCTGCAGGGAGGTTGCTTTTATGAATCGAATGGTGAGTGTGTCGTTTATAATTCTTGCTTTAGCATTGTTTCTGCTAACGATAGTGCCTGCGCAAGCGGCAGATCAACGATATTTTGTCGTGGCGAATTCCAAAGACTGGAAGGATGTTTACATCGCTTCAGTATATGCAGCACTTGACGAGGCGGATCACTTCTACCAGTTTTCAGACCTCTCAGATGCAGAAATGAAAACAGACATGATTTCTAAAAAAGATATGGTTGTCGTTTTCGAGTCGAAGAACAACCCTGTCATCAAGGACTATCAATCAACACTGGGTATCAAAGGATATGAATATGCGACTTCCTATGAGTACTCATCCCTTTCGCAACTGCAAGAGATTGTTCACGAACAAACTGATTCTGAAGGAGTGGTCGTTTTCGGAACAGACTACGGGGTAGAACCTATTGCAGCGATACCATACCTTGTCAAGCACTCATACACTCCTCTCTTCTACTCGAACGAGAGTGTTGATTTTATCCAGGAACAGGCCAAGAGCAATCCCAGCATGTTCGTCGGGCGGATACCTGTACGTGACTTCGAATTCGATAATGCGAGAACAGTATTCGGTGGTCCGGTCCAGACAGCTTTTGACATGACAGAAAAGGTCATCAAGGAAGTTCCTGGAGAGTGGGGGGTGATGGCAAGAATAGATAAGATAGACTACCAATCACTGATTTCAGGAAGACCTGTGTTCCTGCATTTCTCGAATAATTATGTCGATGAAATCTCTCAACTCGCTGAGAAAAGCGGCATACGACGATATGAGATTGTTGGAGGGGATATGGTCTCTATAGCAAATAACATCGAATCAAAGGCGGGTGAAGATTTCAAATTCATGCTCAAATACGGACGGAAAGTCACTAACTACGATGACATATCAAGCGATTCTATCCTTGACATCGATTCTGTCGAACTCCCACGACCGATTGAACATCTTAAGATTACAAATGCCACATACTATCCTGCTATGAACAAGCTGGGAGTGACATACCAGAACGATGGAAACATCGATTTGCTTTTCTATTCAAACCTCGAATTCGGAGATGATTCTTTTTCAGATACCCACGCTCATCATATTTCTGCAGGGGAAGAGCGAACATACTCATATGATGTGGAAGCTTCAGAAAACATCCCTGAGAAAACGGTCATAACATCCCGATACGCTCATGACAGGCCTTTATCCTTAAATGTTGAAGATAATGGGTCGCAGATAATACAGCGTCATGTCGATATCAACGAAAACGAGCAAAATAAGAGTCTCTGGGCAGAACAGGAAGGATTCAGGACAGAAACAGGGGATCTTTATATCACAGTACACAACAACGCCACAAAGAAGCTCAACTATTTTGTTGAAGTACTGATAGGAAATGAGTCGGTAACGTATTCCACGAAAAAAAGCCAGATTGAACCTGAATCTGATGAGACTGTCGTATTATCATTCCCATATATTCCAAATGAAGAAATCCTCAACAAGACTGCTGACGTGAAAGTTCAATACGGTGTCGGTAAGACTGTGCTCGATTCAGAAGCAACATTCACGATCAAGCAATTAAATACGTCACAACCATTACCTGTAGCTGTAATCGTGACGGTAATGCTCATTGTATTGGCGCTTTTGATCATAATAGGTGCTCACAAGAAAAAAGCGAGATCAATGCCTGAAAAAGGTGTTGATAAAACAATATCAAAACAGGTCAATAAAAAACCTTCAGGTAAAACTGTGAAGAAGAAAACAGCTTCTTCCTCGTCAAAAAAGTCACCCACGAAGAAAACTACCACGAGAAAACGATCGAAAAAAACATCTTCAACAAAAAAATGATAATCCTTTGAAGCGACATTGCAAAGCAGACACGGGAACAGGCTATACTTGAAGATATAATATTGATCTGTTAAAACTGATTTTAACAGGACGAAGAAGGTGAGATGCTATTCTAAAACGTATGCTTTTGTTAATCATGGTGTTCGCTCTCCTGACCTTTGTGGTCGCATCTACCTTCGCTTTTCCAGAACAAGAATCCAAGAACCACACAACCTCCCATTCTCCTCTAGGAATCAAGCTTGATAATCATAATAGAACAACTTTCAATCTCGTTTTTTCGAGTTCAGGTTATCATATTACTTCTCACGAGCGCCTACCAATACGATACGGGGAACCTGTCCACTGGCAAATCAACTTCAGCAATGGTAGCAAGCAACGTCAGCTCAATTATGAAACTCCAAAAATAAGATCGGAACAAGAAAACATCCGGTTCTCCAGCTTCTGGGTGACGCTCATACGATTCTTCTCAAATTCTACCACGCCTTATCAACACCTTCCTTACTCGTTCTCCCCGCCAGAAGCCACCATGATGGATACTGATGCTGATATTGAGAATCTTTCCATAACAACCGAATCGGTTGATTTCATCCTACCATCGCTTAACAGAACCCGAACAGTCGTGTTCTCAGAAATCAATGCTTCACCGGCGTCGATTGTCACTGAAAATCATGATAACAAGACATATATCCTCACAACATCGCAAGGAACACCTACCGAGTCGGTAGTGGACAACACATCGTTATCAGCACTCCTGGATGAAGTCGATCCTGAAAAACAACTCCTCATACAGATATTTTCTCCTCATCAACTATCTGAAAAAACAATGTTCTTTCTATGGGACAAAGATGAAGGAGAAAAACTGTTTCTCGACCATGAGCTCACTAGAAACAACACGTTCGTAACTATCAATATCTCTTCAGAATCACTCGAACTCATTGATTCTTCCGAAAAACCATATCTTTTCTATGGCGAGCTCGAACGTTCAAATGAATCAGATTACGCTATCGAAAACCAATCTCACAACACTACGGATAATGATTCTTCTGAAAGTGTTTTGAATGAAACCATTCTTGATCAGGATAATATTAGCGATAACAAGACGCTTTCTCTAACAACCAATATTTCAGACAGATCCTATGCTAGGAACGATTCTCTGAAGATTAATCTTCACTCGCACTTTTCAATAACGGAATCGACCGGTTTTGAGATAACTAGCGATCCAAAACTAGATGCAGAAATGATCAACAATAAATATTTGCTTGCCCGTCCAGAATTCAACAAAACCTATGATGTGACTGTCTATGCAAGCGATAAGCACGATCTGATAAGATCCAACAAGTTCAAGATTTACCCTGGAAAGAGTTCTGAAGACAATTCTTCTCTTGAAAAAAATAAGAAAAACAATACTGTACTTCTCGAATTCAACGATACAAAAATGCGATTTCCGGAATCAGCACTTTCAAAAATGGATCCTGAACTCGTGAAAAAATTATCGCAACCAAATGCAAGAACAGAGAATACGATACGATTACTGGTCAACAGAACAACGACAGGCGGCGAAAAACAAGATGTCGCGACTTTAAATGCCACTGGCGCGCACACGAAGCATGAACCAATAAGGAATGTTCAAGGATACGAGGTCATGGAAGTTGATGCTGAAGGATTTTCCGACCTGCTGAATTCAACCGGGGTTTCAAGTCTCAAGGTAGATTCGCCTGTTAAAGCATTCACTTCAGAAACCCTGGAGCTCACGAACTTCACAGCGGTTCACAATCTGACGAATAATACTGGCGCTGGAGCAAAAGTTTGCGTTCTTGATACAGGAGTATCTGTGAGGAATCTCGATCTCACCCCTGGTGATGATATCTTCGGATATAACTTTGTAAATGATACTGAGGATTACGCTGATAACAATGGTCACGGGACCAAAGTCATGTATTCTCTTGTAAAAAGCGCACCTGATGCGACTTATCATATGGCAAAGGTTCTCGATGGAGAAGGGGTCGGTTATTCAAGCGATGTCGTAGCAGGACTCGAGTGGTGCGCTTCGCAGGATACGGGGATCATCACTATGAGTCTGGGTGAAGGGATGTATGAAGGATATTGCGACTCAACCCTTGTGGCTTCGAAAGTCAATGAACTAGCATCACAAGGCATCCTTGTTGTCGCTGCAACCGGAAACGACGCGAATACCACAGCAATATCTAACCCTGCCTGCGCTCAAGAAGCCCTGCCAGTATCAGCCTCTATGGATTCATCATCGCTATGGACATTAAGCAATTATAACAATGCAACATTGCTTTCAGCTCCTGGAGCGGGAATAACATCCCTTGATGAAAGAGGTAATGAGGTCTTGACAAGCGGAACAAGCCTTTCTGCAGCTTTCGTAGCAGGGGGTGCTGCTCTTGTACATGCGAATGATTCTTCACTACAACCAAGAACGATAAAAGAACGCTTGATACATACTGGTTCGGTGTTCACTCACGAGAAAAGGGCGTTTGCACAAATCGATGTGTGGAATGCCGTGCACGGAATAACAACCAACAATCTTTCTATAAGGGATCTGGGAAGCAGTTATGAAAACGATTCAATGTTCACTGCACAGGCCGAACCTGTGGTGCAATCAGCAGAGATCTACACTATCGATGGCAAGAATCTCACAACTAGCGACATCCATGCAAACTATACTGTATCTGATAGTGATGGGGATCATCTCTTCAATACTACTGACTGGAGAGTAAATGACATATCGATAGCTGTCCTGAATACGCCATTCAATATCAACTATACGGGTGCTGACACGGACGGTGTGAGAGATCTTACAACTCACTCAAACAATGGAACGCTCGGCGGAGGAAGCCTTGCAGCAATTCCTGGATGGAAGGAAGATTGTGTGCTTGGTGGGTGTTATGAACTTGATGGGTCTGATGATTATATAGATTATGGTGATGAGACTGATTTCGAGAACGATACAATGACTATCTCCTTATGGACGAAACTGCATGAGATCGGTTCAAGGCAGGCACTCATCTCAAAACATTCTTCAGCAGCTGGTGATCGCGAGTGGGAGCTCTCTGTGAATGCCTCTGGTGTTGTAGAATGGAATATCTGGGATGGAACTGGAAACGAACACGGGATTGTCAGCGATAATGCACTAACGGCCGGAACATGGTATCATATAGTTGCTGTAAAAACCAATTCATCACTGCATTTATACATCAATAACGCAGAACAGGCTGATGTCAAGACAGTCCCTGAAACAATACAGAAATCACAAGCACGGGTACATGTAGGAGCTGTAGAAGAGAACACCTCACGCCCCGACCATTTCCTGAACGGTACAATCGATGAATTATCGCTGTTTTCAAGAGCATTATCAAGTGACCAGATCGCAACTATATATGATAATCAATCATCAGGAAAACCTCCTTTGAAAATCAATTCCCCTGAAACACATGCCGGAGAAAACTGGAGTGTGGCAGTAACAAGCAGTGATGAGAAGAATTATAGTTCCACATACACTTCGAACCAGTTGACTGTCAGGTCGGAAAAAGAGATTGATATCATCATTCCTGAGATATACCTGTCAAAAGCTGATCCTGTTGAAGGAGAACAAACAATAATATATGTCAATGTGACAAACAACGCCAGCTCAAGCACAGGGAACTTTACAACAGAACTCACCTCGCATCGTTGGAACACGACAGCCTACAACCTCATATCAACTGATAACAGCGAAGACATCTCCCTGGAACCGAATGGATCACAGCTTGTAGAGTTCAATTGGGAAGCAAAACCAGGATCATATCGATTCACAGCAACAGCGGACCCTGAAAATACTGTACATGAAGTCAATGAAACAAACAATGACAACCGCTTGAAAAAGGAAATCTCATCATGGCATGTGTTCTATGGAAACTTCACTTATGATTTTTCACTTGGAGACCAGCATAATAACGCATTTTTCGATTGGGTCCAATCAGAGTCCCAAGGTAATATCTTTTATTCGGATATAGATTCGACCTACAATCTTCCAGATCTCAAACCTCTCAACGGAACTAATGATCTCAAGGAAGCGGATGATGCATTGGGAACGAACTTATTCAACGATTCGCTCCAACGAACCTTTGATAAGAATAGTGACGGTATTGCAGACACTACGAGGTCATTCTTGATAGGAGGACGAATGGTTGAGAACGTTCCTGTAATAAACTCCACAAAAAACAGCGATTTTGTGACTGGAATACTTTGGGATTCAGAAGATTCTCATGAAGAATTTACAGGAAGCCAGGAGATTATTATGATCACTTCAATCAATGATGGAGGACATGGGTCTTTTGGAACTTATGATTATGAAGCTAGAGTACCAGTCCGATTGAGAAACCAGACTGGAAGTAGGGATGCCATAAGGAGGCATGATGAACCACGATGAAACAAGAAAGGAAACAAACAACCTACTTGCCATATGTCCATGGGATGATTGCGAAAGGTGGGATACAATGAGACAACCAGGACAGGAGAGCATGACCGGAACTGTGAGTCTGCTAACACTATTATACTCTATTGGAATAACCCTTGCTATATTCATCCTCTTGATTCCGACAGGGATAACACAATCAATTTCCAACAACACAGAGAACGAATCTATTCATGGCAATGAGTCAATCCCCACTAACACTTCAGGAGAGAGAGTACAGGCAATCTTACCTGTGAATGATTCGGTGAATATGACTGCGAATGAGACTGTTATAGAAGTCTATAACGAAACAGAAGGCAATACCGACAAGAACATGACGAACAAAACAAGAAGAAGCAACATCACATCCTATTTCATCAGTCTCGATAAAGAAAACTATGAACTTTCAGATCTTGATTTTTCAACAACGATCAATACCTCTAAAAGAGTCGAAACAGACCAACCGATACCTGTAACGCATAATGTCACAGTAGATAATGATCTGAACAAGACAACGACACGAATCCTCAGACTGCAAGACATCCTAAATGCATCACCAGAACTTGTAAGTGCAATGTCTTCAATTGAAATACGATTTTCAAATACGAGAATAACAGACCGCAAAGAAATACCCCTCAGACTCGAACCCGGAGAGAAAAACCGGTTTTCGGTCCATTATACTATTCCACCACCTGATATACGCACAGAGTGTAACACGAGAAATCTGGAGGAGATCCTGCCTGCTGATGCACGTATAACTGATTCAGATTTTTCTTCCGGTCTGTTTGAAATACGAAGCTGCACATTGAAGATAACAGGAGAACACTTATCATCCTTGACAGACATCGCTTATGTTCCTGATTGGAACATCTCTGCAGATGAAGACTATAAGATCACTATAACCGATGATGGATACACGGCCGCTGTAGAAAATGGGTTGGTGACTATAAATAATACTGCAAAAAGATGATATCCGCAAAAAAAAATGGAAAGAGACACTTTGAGACTATGATGAAGATAGTGCTCCTCGCGATGCTTTGCACAATGCTTCTTGCAAACATGGCGTTTTCACAGTCCGAAGAAATCATTTCTGGTCATTCGTATAAAAAGACCCTTGAAGTCGACTCTCCCACTGGACGTTGGGGGGGTTTGGTGGTGATGAATAATGGGGTAGATATCAATGATGATATCAGACCCTTCGGTTCAATATATGTAGAAACACCGGAGATAATCAACAAGTCGTTTCCAGGGGATAATATTAAAGGTAAAACGTACTACTACGCAGCTTCCCTACACGATCGTTTCAATCTTTCTGATGTCCACAATGTCTCGTCAGACGATCTTGACAAGAACGGCCTGTTCTCGAACCTTGATTTTCCCGAGTTCTATCCAGATTATGAAAACTACAGCGATAATCCAAGAAAAACTTTCGGAGCATCAACAACAACAATATCGCTTGGAAACAAGAACTTCACAGCCTTCTCCACAGAACTAGCCCAAAATATCTCCTATTACCTGCTCCGATACGAGCACAGGGGAGATGCAACTCCCTTATTCCTTGTGCCGTTCCAAGATGCTGTCTGTTATGATGGGTCAGACTGTGTGGCAGAATTCATGCTGCCAATCACATCAAAAGAATATAATCTCTTTCTCCTGAACAAATACGATTCTTACGATTATACGACATGGATAGATGGGATGAAGACGAACACTTTTTCACAGACAGCTCTACCTTATAACCTTACTGTGGAAGTGAACAATCTCTATACTGGAGAAGCAGTCCCTGATGTTGATGTACTCATAGGAGAGCATAATGGTCAGAATATCTTCATACCATATCCACTATCAGGATATGTCACTGACTCTTATACAGTCGGAACAACAACTGCTGATGCAAGAGAAACGTTCCTGATCGCTCCGACCGTCTACCCGGCAAACGATAATTACAGCATCTTTGTAGGTGTCCTGAATGAAAGAGGTATCGTTAGCGAAGAAAAACTTTATGTAGAATCGAAAAACAACATCATCAAAGTTTCCAAACCAGTAACTCCCACTTCTTTATACGATGATGCGAAAACATCGGTGAACTCAATGAGCCAGATCGCAAGCACCCTGTTCAGATGGACAAATCAAAAATCATCTGCAAAACGATTCACCATAACTTATGATGCTGACAATGACACATTCAAGACATACGATCATGAAGAAAGCACTGAAACGCCCAATCCCATCTCTTTGAAAACAGCAGCACCGAATGTTCTTGAAGCCAATGTGCTACGCGATGGGGATAAGCAGCAAGATTATCAGGTTCGTATCAGGGAATCACAAGGATTTCTTATAATGAACCCTCGCTTGAGCTCAGAGGTCCTATCTGACAAGATGAGATATCACCGACAGACAATCCCTATTTCGGAAACATTCGTTATCACACCAACGAGCCTTGGAAAAACCCTTTCCAATGTCACGATAGAGATAATTGATAGTGAACAAGAGATTGTGGCTGAAAAAACCTTCAACATAACCTCTGATTTGGTCTATACGGGCGGTGTGAACTTCAAGGACGATAAACTGAAAACCATGGTCAATGCGATGAACCAAATATTGAGTTCGCTATATTATTCGTTAAATTTTTAAACGCATCTCTTCCCAGTTATCTTTGTTGCAGGTGCCATTATGGTGAAGTGTGTTCATACAGGTCTAATCTTCTCTATTCTCATGATAATCCTCATAGCACCAGCTGCACACGCTCTTTCCTCTGGTTTCATAACTCAGGATCCTGAAAACACCTCCCAATACACTGTTCCCGAACCGCTCGTATTCACTG
The DNA here is from genome assembly GCA_046546105.1 of Candidatus Woesearchaeota archaeon. Taxonomy (GTDB): domain Archaea; phylum Nanobdellota; class Nanobdellia; order Woesearchaeales; family SKGA01; genus SKGA01. Next base: position 9,399 of record JBKGYN010000008.1, read on the forward strand.
GTTCCAGCACCGATCCCGGAAATCTCTATATGGATGCTTTCGGAGCAAATCCCGATGTCGGCGTGCAACTATGCGGAAATGGTCAGCGCTATGTCGGAGGTTTTTACGCGCTCAAAGTCAACGCCACATGGCATTCAGCATTAGTCACATACTCATCAAGTGATGAAGCGCTTGCTTACACTTCAGAAAATCTTGGTGATGGATGTTATGGCACACAACCAGGGTTCTTGACCGTTTCTCCGTCACAACTGACAACTCCAGAACCAGATGTACGAAAAGCAGCATTACCGGGCAATCTCTGGATAGGATATGCAACAGAAGCGAATCCGGATACCATAACAGACTATGTCTACGCCGCTAATGACGCTCGTCTGGATGGCGGGTACACTGTCCCTGCTTCATTCAACCGCTCCACATCACTTATCACTGTTCAGACTCCGGATATAAAGTATATTACATCATCTTCATCCTTTTCAAAACCTGCAACCGATTCCGCATTCGGAATTTCTAGCACAAGACCGCTTGTCATGGGGGTCTGTGATGATATGAAAGGAGAGAACTGTAGTGATGGAGCTGTATTCACCTCAGCCTCTTTTCCACATCCATTCAATACGGGACTTGAAATGAACCAGACCACCGATCAGGCAACCCACACGAAAAATATCATCACCAATGGACTATCGCAAAAGACCTGTGTGGGAGCGAATCTAAAAGCATCGATCAAGTCAATGACTCCCGAGCCACTCTATTACAACGATTCGTTACGTATAGAGTTCGATATCAAGAATCCGCGTGATACTCCTTATGAAAACGATGGGGGGAATGTGAAGGTGACTTCTCCTTTCAATACCACAATAAAAGTCCATGCAGCAGGAGATGAGAGCGATATAATCTTTACAGACACATTGAGGATTTCAGAGGAAATTCCTGTCGACGGGAAACTATCGCGGACGATCGATTGGCCAGCAAAAGAACCGAGCGGCAACTATACAGTAAGCGTGGAGACTGATGTTGGCGATGAAATAGCAGAATGCAATGAAACAGATAATTCCGTATCACAGCAATTCGAGCTGCTACCGGTTGTCATACCGCAGATATATGTGGACGGCACTCGCACAAACACGTTCCCTCTGGCAAACACACCCTATAACCTAACAATACACCTTTCAGATTCTGATGGCCACGCTCTGGATAACGCTTCACTGACACTTTCTGAAAAGAACGGATTGAACATAGCAGTACCTACACAGACCTACACAGCACCTTCAGGACCATCACAATCATCGAAAACAGGAGTGGTTCCTGTATCGCAAGCAAAATTCACCACCGATCATTACGGCAACGCCAGTTTTACGTATATACCAACCTATAATGATTTATACTCATCATCCGGATTCAATCTCAGTGAATACGTCGGTGCCCATTCCATAACAATATATGGATCGGATAAGAACGGCGATGAACTGATGTTTCTAATAAACGGAACTCTCGCTTCCGATTACCCTCTCTACATAAACAACACCACGCACACTGGAGCGCACACCCAAAAAACGCTCCCTCATGAGACGATTGTTTCACAAGTGATGGACTATGCATATCACACGTACACAAACTTCCTACGGTCAATTCTCGGATAAAGCGGGCGAACTACAAGAGGTGACATGAAATACGACCAACACGAACAAGACGGTATCCTGTCGCACTGCTTTTCGTACTTGCCGTGTTCTTGTCCCTTGCGTTTGTTACAGCTTCTGATGCTCCCCAAGCTTACTTTATCAACAGTTCAGGAAAATCACCAAATATGTTCAGTTTTGACAGGATAGGATACGACCTGGACGGCATGCCTTACGGGAGCGACTCCTATATGGATCGCACAGTCACAAATCCTGATGTGAAGTTACAAGTCTGTCACGAGAACCTTACCGTTGGCTGCGGGATTGATCTCGCTTATATCTCTGAGAACAAGACAGTGTCAAGCAGCCTTCTCAATTTCAGGCCTGAAGTGACTCACGTCAACACCACTACTTTCGCGAATGGTTCATATAACTGCACTTCTGTGGATGTCGATCTCGCTTCGACGCGCGCACTCTATCCCGGAATAATAACTCCTGTCATCATACAAAACTACACGCACAATGAAAGGACAAACCCTTTGACACATAAGACTGTGGAGATACTTAATCCCCTCAACACCACACTCAACGGTTCTTTTCTCGTTGATATACGCATCGATGGTCCTCCTAAAACGTACCATGTGTTTGTTGACAGGATCTATGATGAACAGGATCAAAGCATAACGCCATCTGCAAAAGCACTAGTCCTCAGCTTGATGTCACCTGACAACATCTCACTCGATGAGGGGGTTGTAGAACCAAAGGAGCGACTAGCCTATGACGGTCCAATATCCGGCGGAGAGAACGTGGTCGTAAACGGCCTGCCGACACTCGATATCAACATGTATGATCCATGCACGCCAATAAATGAATCCGGTTATTATATCATGAACGACACTATCGGAAACAGCACTGCACAAAATCTGAATGATACTTGTCTTAGACTAACCAATATATCGGATGTCGTCGTCAACTTCGGCGAAGAGTTCATCTCAGGAAACGGGAATGTAACAAATGGAAGCATGCGAAACAACACATGCGCTGTCATTGTCGAGAATTCAGAAAACATAAGATTCGTTGATTACAAAGCTTATGGATTCTATAACGGGTTGTGTATCATAAACAGCACAGTGAATGTCACTGGAACCCAGATATCCCATAATACCAATGGAGCGCTTCTCAATCTCTCCAGCGAAGTGGATTTTCTTGATCTGCTATTCACCAACGAGAAGGAAGAGATCGTTGCGAGCACGGGAACGAATTTCACGCTTTCAACAGTTGGCTTCCGCCCGCTGGAATATCCAGACAGGCCATCAACGTATCTTGACTCACAAGCACGCAACGTACGTGTGAAATCGGTGAAACCGCCACTTCCTTCCCCACCGAACATAACGCTGCCTGATGGGCGTGAGATCAAGGGGATGGAACAACACATCAACTATAAGAACACGTCTGTGAATGATTCTCTTGCACGCATGACGTTCCAGTACCAAGCGTATCTCGATGCGAGAAAATCACAAAGGGTGGTAGCCGATAATATTTCGATATACAAATATGAAGGAGAGAAGCAAACGAGTTTCGATAATGATACTGGAACAACAACCAGCAATTGGACTGATGCTGATTGGATCGAGATACCAACGGAATTCAACAAGAGTCGTGGCAAGATCGTGAGTTCAACCATCACTGATTTCTCAGTATTCGCCCCGTTCGGTTTTTTCGAGCCTGAAGAGGACAGCGAGGGGGGTACAGATGGTGGCGGTGATTCAGATTCCTCAGGGGAAGATGGTAGTGCTGGGGGGCCTGGAGGAAGCTTTCCAGAAGAAAAACCCAGTGGACCGTTCGAATTAGTCCCTCTTTATCCAGCACCACCGCGGTTTGAACTGGTAATCCCTGACAACATCACGATCATGCAAGGAGAGGCAAGGGAAACCCCGTTCAGACTGACCAATTTACAAGATGATGACTTCCAGGACGTGAAGATAGGGCCTGAAGCACCGGCAGGTTGGAAAGCCACTAATCACACGGTATCACTCTTAAAAACCAATTCAAGCAGTCAAGGCACGTTTTCCATAGCTCCGTATACGAAAGAACTTCCCGGCCGATACCTTGTACCGATAAAGATTCATATCAAGACTGCGAATGGATACAGGGCTGTATTCTCGAAACTGATGAGCGTATATGTCATACCACGTCATGATTTCAAACAACTCGAGGTTCTCGAGGCTCCTGAGAAGATATCCATGAGACCGTTATCACGACTCGATGTTGATTTCAAAGTACAAAATATAGGGGATGCTGATCTGGAGGATATAACGCTAGAATTCGAACCGCACGATTGTCTCAGGCGAATCAACGGGCGTCATGATCTGAAAGCAGGAGCGCTGCAGAATCTCAGCTACACGCTCCACGCTGGTGCCCGCGGAGAGTGCAATCTCAATTTCAAGTTCTACTCTCAGGACAAGTATGTCGGTTTCACTACACTCCCTGTGAGGATACATCCTGATGGACTGGGCGAAACATACATATCGCTTGCTGAAGTCCTGCTGGTTCTTGCACTGCTCTTGTGGACGGCACTCACTGCCTTGACAATAAAACGTGTGAAGGCGCGCAAACACCGTCAAAAGAACAATAAGAACAAAGGCGTGAACATAGGAAACGGAGATTCATGATGATGACAAATCGAAAGGACCGAGCACCGATAAAGTCAGTCGGCGCGGAGAAACGACCATGGTATCTCTTCGGACTGCAATGGTGGGAGTTAGGGATATTTCTTGTCGAATCGCTTCTTATCATCATAACCATACTTTATTTCACCGGATGGTATGTGCCGTTGTGAACATAATAATTACTCGCCATAAGTCGTCATATACATGTTGCTACATATTCTATCAAATAGCCGTGGTTGCCAGAAAATTGTCTTTTTCTTTGCTATCTTAACATAGTGATTTCTTGTTTTTATTTTTCTGTAGTTCTTTCCCATCGTTAATGCTGAGTTACAACATAAGTTTATAAAACAATTTGTTATTTAATGTACTAAATACCATACTGATGTATGTGTTTAACATTCCTGAATAGGTGAATGTTTACTCTTGAACGCATATAACATGACAAAAGTGGTGAGGTGCTTTTTTATGAAAAGATTCATGATGATCGTGATCACGTCATTATTCGTGGTCATGGCAACGGGCATAGCATTAGCGGCAACAGAACCACAGGGTGCTGAAAATACTGATCTCGTTGATGAAGGAACATATGACTTCGGGACCAATGGAACGGCCGATGTGACTGATGGACATGTCTATTATTCTGACCTGAATACTAACATGTCATCAATCAAGTGGGCAGGTCTCTACGGTAACGTAAGCGGTAACATTGTCCTCAGTGATGATGACCAGGATGTACTCTTCAATTGGGCAGCAAACGGACGGCTTGTTTACGCAACGACTGCAGCTCACCCTGACTGGAGCAGTGTAAGCGATGCGGATGAATCTGCTGTACTATCTGATTTCTCCCATCTTGACACTCCTGACGCGGATAACTATTCTGCAACCTTCACAGGAGAAATAGAAGACATTGATTCTGCACTCTATGATACGGTAGAATCGGATTATGCGATAACATACGATTCTTCAGAAACTGGCATCTGGAAGACATACTCTTTACAGGATGCAGCTAACAATATCGTATTTGCCGGACGGGTTCATGAAGGCGGCAATGAGAGTTACAAAGGAACAACAGTCGATTACCAGATGATACTTCCAGAAGACGGCACTGGAGGGGATGATACAGCAACAACCTACACTTTGTTTGCGGAACTGCAATAAGTATATATACTTGTTTTTTTATTTTTTTCAATATCTTTTTTTTGAGGGGTTCAGTCCAGTGGTCATGAGATATCTTGCCATAGCAATTCTTGTCTTGACACTTCTACTTTCACTAAATGTGGCTTCAGCTACTATTGAAGAAGCAGTTATCACTACAGGCCCGGGAGAACGTTCTTCATCAAGCACTCTCAATGCATCATTCGATGTCACTGGCGGCAACGAGACTTCAGAAAACATCACAGGTACAGCAGTGACCTCGCGTTGGACAGGCTTTTACGGAAATTTGAGCGGGAATGTCGTTCTCGGCGATGCCACACGGAGCGTATTCAGGGCGTGGAACGTGCATAAATTCAAAGACGGGGTTGTCTATGCAGCAAATGATTCTGTTGGTGACTGGAGCTCTACGAACATACAACCGGCAACAACAACAGACCTTCCGGGATACCTCATTCAACCGGCCACCGATAATTTCACGAACACATTCACTGACACGAAAACTTTTTCAAGCGCTTCTTTGAACGTGAAAAACACATACTATACCAGAAGTTTGAATAATACCCGCGGCGAATCTTTTTACACGTACGCTCTCAAGAGCACGAGCGATGATGCACTTGTCTTTGCAGGCATTGCTGAAGATGATGCTAATAGTTTCAAAGGTTCGACAGTGGATTACCAGCTTATCGCTCCGGCACAAGAGAATACTACGTATGAATTCTATCTGGAGCTTCCCTGACGAAATATTTATATACTCAACTCAGGATAAACCTTTTCAAGGTTTTCGATAAAACAGGGTGGGTTCCGGTCAATGATTCTTTCTGAAATAAAGGGTGTTTTCTATTTCCTTCTCATACCGTTCGTTCTCTTGCTCCTTATCGGGGTCGTGCAAGCGAACCCAGTACATGTCGCCAACTCACACGACTGGAAGGATGCATACAGTGTGATGCTCCATGCTTCTCTTGAAGGCAACGAGCGAAGTTACGCACTTTCATCCCATTCAGTCGAACGATTGACTGATGGTGTATCTTCAGAGGATACGGTAAAGATATATCAATCTGCAACTCCGTATGTGGAGGAGCTAGAGCAAGAGCTTAAAAGGAGAGGGTATCCGGTCGGGCATGTCACAGAATCGTCGAATCTCAATCTCGAACTCGATCCGAAGACAGGCAGCTATTTTGTCATATCGTCTGAAAACCCTCGTCTCACCCCGTCTCTGGCTCCATTGGCGCTTCAGCGAAAAGGCTGGGTCCTTTTTGTCAACGAAACGAATGCACAAGCAGTCTCATCACGACTCGAAACAGCAAATGAAGTGATAGCAGTAGGTGAATTCAAACGGGATGTGCTTAAACACATATCGCATTCATTCACAGATCGGATAAACACAGGGATGGTCTATGCGGATAGTCAGGAGCTTGCCGAACGCTTCGGCACAGATTCGACGATAATGCTTTCAGATGGCTCCTACCTCGAATCTGATTACTTCACTGACAAAATGCCTGTACTCATCACAGGTCGTGAGAAAATGAGCGATTCAACTTTCTCATTTCTGAATTCAATGTCAATCGATTCAGTGGTTGTTGTCGGCATGCCCCATGCAACCATCGGAAATCAAGTGCGCCGAGCAAGCGATGGCACGATACGGGTCCTTGTGAAATTCGGTGAAAGCGACAAGGAAAATTCAGGGGTTGTCAATTCATTATCGCTGTTTCCACTACCAAGCTCACGCATTTCACTGGTTGTGACTGATGCGCTTTATGATCATACGGATGATGAACTGGTCGTGACCTATCACAACACGGGATCAACCGGAACATACGTTTTCTCAACGATATCTATCAACCAAGATGATTCGGAGATAGGAAGCGTATCAGATAAGGATTCTCAGTTCCTAGCACCCGGGGAACGCCTTAGCGTACGCTACAATATAACCTTACCCCCACAATCCCTCGTAAGAGAAAGCAATGCTGTATTCTATACTTCATATGGGCACTACAAGACACATCTTGATTCACAACTCACTGCGAACAATAGTGCCGAACAACCGTTCTCGATACCACTCACCATCAAGAACTTCACGCAGGACACTACTCAAGTGCAAATTGAAGATATCGTTTACCGGACAGATAAGGAGGAAGTCAAGATAACCCTCTACAACAACGGCAGCGAGGATGCGAATGCCTCGGTCACAATCAAAGATGTCATCATCAACGGACTCGAAAAAACACTCAATGAAAAGACGACGGTCAAAAGCGGACGAAAGGAAGTCATCAATATCCCTGCCTCTCTTGACAGGATCGATCTCAAGGAAAATGATAGATTCTCATTACGCGTGACCTACGGGGCCAGCGATAATATGATGTCCAAACGGATCGAACAACAATATCCTTTCAAAACGCACAGTATCGAGATACACTTGTTTGCAGGAATCATCGGATCGGTACTTATCATACTGCTTCTACTGACCTATCACAGGGATGTGGGCTTATTATCCGTTAGGACCGTACATTACAAGACGGTTACAAGCCGTCTCGAATATGCGAGAGAAGTGTCACCAAAACATACGAGTGGAAACGCAAGGAAAGATAACTCTCTAAACACCGCTGCACGATCCCTGAAGAAAAGAACACAAAAAGAAGCGAAACAGAATACAAGCGCTAAAAAGTCAACAAAGAACCGGACAAGTAAGAAACAAGCTGCAAAGAAAACAACCAAAACGAAAGCAACAAAGAAATCAACGACGAGGAAAAAGGCTACCAAAAAGGCTTCTGCACGAAAAACAGCAACCAAGAGATCAACAAGACTGAATACGACAGGCAGGTTGCAGGGAGGATCCGGACGACCACCGAAGAAGTCAATCGCTACGCAGAAACGAACAACAAAGAAGAAAACCTCAACGAAACGGACTTCAAAAAAGACTGCTGTGAAATCCCGTCCGAAAACAAAAGCCTCCAAAAAAAGAAACCGGTAGACGGATGTCGTAACGCAATCTTTAAAAATGAGGTTATAGGGGAATACTTGACATATGGCGCGACGCAAACCTCTACCGTACTGGGTCTTCTTACTCGTTGGAGCTCTTATCAGCGGGTATGCATGGTTTATTAAGCGAAGTGTAGAGCGTGTCAATGCTGAAGCGATGCAACTGTTCATCTATGTGGGCCTTGGTTTTCTAGTGCTTGGTCTATTGAAACTTCTCATGAAGTGGCTGAAAAACTACTCCACGAAAGAAAAGCAATTTGCAGAACAGCTTGGAGGAGTTGACGAGATCAACAGGGATGAAGCGGCGCTGCTCAAGAAGAAGCAGGGACGACAACAAGGACAGAATGCGCCTCCAAGGGTAATCCTATGCCCCAAATGCCGAACGAAAAATTATAGTACGTCAAACTTCTGTCATATGTGTGGCTATAGGCTGAACTGAATCTCAAATAGAAATGTTTTTAAACATATATATCTCATACTATATTTCTGAATACTAACTACGTGGTGTGCGCTTAAGATTATCATTCAAGGGGGTTGACTATGGTACAAAACGATAATTCAAAACTTGTTGCTATACTCTCATATTTTCTTGTCGGTATCATATGGTATTTTGCAGATGAGAAGATGAAAAAGAACGAACTGGCGAAATTCCATACTAAACAGGCGTTATTTCTCATACTAGGAGCTGTTGCAGTAGGCATTCTCGGCATGATGCTCGTTTCCATACCGCTTATAGGATGGTTCTTGACGATAATCTTGCAGGTTGCCCTGCTGATCCTATGGATACTGGGTCTTATCAAGGCTGTTGAAGGTAAGAGAGAGCCGATTCCTCTAGTCGGACAGTATGCGAACGAGCTTTTCAAGTTCTGATGCGCGGAACTATCCAAAAACATTATAAACAAGCACGTCCCTTATAAAGAACATGGCGATAGACGCATTCAAGGCGATATTCTCGAGGCGAAGCTATAGGAAGTTCAAGCGAAAAACCGTACCTCGAGACCTGCTTTTCTTTCTTGTCGAAGCTGGTATGAAAGCACCATCAGCAGGAAACCTCCAGGAATTCTCCTTTATTGTCACGACTGATAAGAAAATCATAAATCAGTTGCCGGAACTCTGTATGGATCAAGCATGGATCAGCACTGCACCAGCAGTGATCGTTGTCTGCTCACAACCACACAAGCTGGCAGAGTGGTATGGGGAGAGGGGGAGACATGTGTTTGCCATACAAGACGCTGCAGCAGCAACGCAGAACATTCTCCTTGCAGCACACGCATCAGGACTCGGGGCTTGTTGGATCGGTGGGTTCGATCAGGAGAAAATCGATGGTCTCTTCAAGACAGAAGGTAAGGCGCGAGTGGAAACTATAATTCCTGTCGGCTATCCGAACGAGAAACCAGCGCCAAAACACGAGAAAGGCATTGAACTGATGATGTATTTTGATACTTATGGTAATAATAAGCCGGACAAGGTGCTTCTCAACAAGGATTATTCAATCAAATTAGAGCAGCAACTTGAGAAAGCTGAAGAAAAGGCACAATCGTTTACAGACAGGGCGAAGATATTTGTTACAGACGTGGCGAAGAAGTTCAAGGAAAAACAGAAATGATAGTTCGTTTCACGTGAGAACGGAATCAACGAATATCACAACGGAAAACGATACTCCTGAACACTTCTTGCATTTATCGGAAGTTCCACTGGGCATCATCACACAATCTTTTTAAACCACTTCTTGTTATTCAATGACTTCACGATGGACAGTCCTTCTAACAATCAAAATGACAATCAACATCATGCACTATTTCCGCATGAACAGGTCAGGCCGATACAAGACGAGGTCATCAAGGTTATCGCCGGGCAGATCGGGAAGAAAGGAAACGCAATCATCCATGCACCCACCGGACTTGGAAAAACAGCGGCAAGCCTCGCACCGGCCCTGAAAAATGCTCTTGACACCGGGAAGACAGTCTTCTTTCTCACATCAAGAAATACGCAGCACAAGATCGCGATAGAAACACTCAAGGAAATCAGGGACCGCCATCATATCCCTGTAAAAGCCACTGACTTCGTCGGCAAGAAGTGGATGTGTATACAACCCGGGGTGAATCTGTTAAGCTCTTCAGAATTCGCCGAGTACTGTAGGGCACTACGCGAGGATAAGAAATGCTCGTTCTATGAACGCGTGAAAAATGGAGAGAAACTTACTACTGAAACAAAGGCGGCTCTTGATGATCTCGGAAACCTAAGCCCTGTCAATGTTGATCAGATAGTCGCATCAGGACAACAGTACGATCTATGCCCGTATGAACTCGCACTGCTTCTGGCAGCGAAATCAAATGTTATCATAACAGATTACTACTATCTTTTCCACCCTGACATCAGAGAACACTTCCTGACAAAAAATGACAAGACACTACAAGACAGCATCATCATAGTCGATGAAGCACACAACTTACCATACAGGATAAAGGATCTGGCAAGCGAACATCTCTCGACCACGCTTCTCAAACGAGCGATCACGGAGGCGAAAAAGCATTCTTACGGCGAAGCGCAAACGATCCTGGAACAATTACATGCGATGATAACGAAGATTGCGCCCAGAGCAGGCGATGAACGCCACATCACGAAAGGAGAGCTCACGAGCAGGGTGAGTGATATTGCAGGTTACGAACAGATTCTCAAGAAATTCCACAATATAGCTGATGACATCAGAGAACAACAAAAACAATCCGCGATAGGAGGCGTGGCAAGCTTCCTTGACAAATGGCTTGGGATGGATGATGGCTTTACAAGAATCATCAACACGAAAAAAGGGATAACGGCGGATGTAACGACAGTGAGCTACAGATGCCTCGATCCAAGCGTCATCTCAAGAGAGATCATCGCCCAAGCAGCAGGAACGATACTCATGAGCGGAACACTCACTCCGCCGGAAATGTATCTGAAACTGCTCGGGTTTCCAGAGGACAAGACTCTGGCAAAAGTATTTCCCTCGCCGTTTCCTGAGAAGAACCGGCTCAATATGATCGTAGCCAAGACAAGCACGAAGTACTCGTCTCGGGGAGCACAGCAATACCATGAGATCGCAAAAGCAGTCAGCGACATCATAAACGCAACTCCCGGCAACAGTGCGATATTCTTCCCGAGCTACAAGATGAAAGATGATGTCGGAGCGTACATGGAGAACGTCGAAAAGACGATCTTCCAGGAACGAAAGGAGATGTCACAGGAAGAGCGAGAAGATATGATTGCACGATTTCGAAGCTATCACAGGACCGGAGCAGCACTTCTAGGAGTAGTTTCAGGAAGTTTCGGGGAAGGAATAGACCTGCCTGGCGATGAGCTGAAAACAGTTGTTGTGGTAGGACTCCCCTTGGCAAGACCTGACCTGGAAACAAAGGCGCTAATCGATTATTACAACGGGAAATTCGGAGATGGTTGGAATTACGGTTATGTCTATCCTGCATTCAACAAGATCATACAAAGTGCAGGCCGATGTATCAGAAGCAAGAATGACAAAGGAGTGATCGTCTTTCTCGATGAACGATTCACCTGGCCAAGATACTACCGCTGCTTTCCAGAAACATGGAACATGAAAGTATCTGTCAACAGATTCAAGGAAAAAATAGAACGATTCTTCAGCGAGAATGGATCATGATGATACGGATAAAAAAACAACCCGAAGACTTCATAGTCACAGAAAAACTGATTGATGGTTTCTTCACCGACGATCCCACGAATACACACGTCTATCTACTTGAGAAAAGGAATTACACGACAGAACGAGCTGTAACACATCTCGCTAAAGCACTCAATATTCCACGAAAAAACATATCCTACGCCGGAACAAAGGATAAGGTTGCAATAACAAGACAATACATCACTATAAAAGGAGCATCGCGGGAAAAAGTAGCGAACATCAAGCTTAAGGATATATCTCTGGATTTCAGAGGATACGCTGAAGAACCCTTACGGCTAGGGTCTCTTGAAGGCAATTCCTTTGAAATACTGGTAAAAGGTTTGCCTGTCGGATATGAAGTTCCTTTCAAGAAACTGCAAGGACTCCCTGTTCCTAATTATTTTGATAAGCAACGATTCTCGACAGCGAATATTGATATCGGAAAGGCAATCATACAAAAAGATTTCAAGAAAGCAGTAGAGATTATCACGGATAAAGACGGTGATTGGAAGGATAAATTACACAGCCATCTTGAGAAGCAACAGAACGATTATGTCGGCGCATTAAAGCTGATTCCCCGGAAGACGCTCCTATTCTATGTACATGCCCTTCAAAGCAAAGTCTTCAACGAACTACTGGCATCTGAAGTCAAAAACAGATTCGAAATTGTTCATGAACTGGAATACGACTTCGGAACTCTGGTATTTCCAGAACTGCAAAAGCTGTTTCAAGTAAGAGATACGTCCCTGAAGCTACCGCTCCTGGGTTATGATAGCAACCCGACACGGGAACAAGAGGAGACTCTTGTAAAACAAGAACTTACGACAAAGGATTTTCTCATAAGACAGATACCCGAACTCTCTCTTGAAGGATCATCAAGATTCTCGTTCATAACAGCAACAGACATCAAACTTGAAGAACTGAACACTGGTGATGAAACTGGCTCTAAAGCTATCAAAGCGAAATTCTACCTGCCGAAAGGAGCATACGCGACAATAACACTCAAGACTATTCTCTCAAGGATTCTTGCCACTGAACAATCTGATCTATAATCTGATCGCTTTCAGTCTGGAGGTCGAAATCACCCGGAATCTCAAGTGAAGGTATGCACTTATTCTCAAAGTATTCAAGAACCTGGGCAGTAGTGTCGTGGTATGTCTTCAGACGATCCCTGACCACTTCCGGCTCGTCATCCTTGCGACGAACGAGATTACCACCGCACTTGTCACAAACACCATCTGCCTTTGACGGCTTGAAGGTAAGATGATACCCTTCATCACAGTTTGAACAGATCATTCGTTGAGATAGGCGCTTGACAATAGCCTCGTCATCAAGATCTATGATGATGATGCCGTCAAGATTGGTTAGACGAAGCAGAAAACGAGCTTGTTCCAAGTCGCGAGGAAAACCATCCAGCAAGAATTTCTCTTGGACATCAGATTGTGATAAACGCTGCTTGATGACTTCATCAGTAATCTCATCAGGAATCAGTTTCCCATGCTCTACTTTCTCTTTGATGCGTTTACCGAGTTCATCACCAGCATCGATGTGGGAGCGTAGCATATCGCCCGTAGAGACATGAGGGATGCTGAGCTTCTCTTCAATGAGCTCGCAGGTAGTACCTTTTCCCGAACCCGGAGGCCCAATAATAACAAGCTTATAATCATATGATTTTTCGTTGCCCATATTCATCCACACTCACCCAAAATATGCTTGAGATGGTTCTTCGCTCTCTTGTTGCTTCCACACAGAAAGCGCATCATCAACATGCTTTTCAAGCTGGAAATTGATTTCTTTCCAGAAGGAAATCAATGATTTGAGATATTCGATGCGATATTCATTCTTCGGATTGAGCATCACTTTCAATGATAGCCTCTTATGATAGATGATCTTCTTGAACAGGTTGTAAAGCTCAACACGAGTCGCATCATCAACAACACTTGATTCGCGCATCGCTACTAAAGATGAATCGGGCTGCAAAAGGTTCTCAAGAAAAGAAGAGTACTTATCAAGATAATCGATAATATGGTCGATCATGTTCTCGATGATATCGTCACTCTCCTCAAGATCACAAGTGCCGAACATGTTCTCGAATTCCTCTCTAGATGGGAGACCGCTCTGTGCAAGTTTCGTGTTGATGCTCATGTATTACACATCCAAAGTTGATACTTGCGAGAGACGCTCTTGTTTTTAAAGATTATGCATGGGTTCCCTAAAGTATGATGGTGTGAGCAACACAAACCTTTTTAAATGAAAAGGTGTAAAAGAGTATTACTATGGAAATTCTTATCATCATCGGGGTAATCGCGTTAGCAGTCCTTTTTATGCTCTCTCTCAAACTGTTCCACAGTATCCTGAAAGCAGCAGTGAGTGTGCTTCTTGTCGCGCTTATCGTAGGGCTCATTGCAGGAGTAATTATCGTAAATGATACTAAAGATTTCAAAGAAGAATTCACGCAAAACTATTCTACATACGTCCTCCAGGATAATGGGACCACGATTACTGGTTTTGAGGCAAAAGCATTCAATTTTACCACTTTCAAACCAGTGGAACATGATGAGCTACCATCCTCGCCTGAAAAAGCAGGGGATGATTCGATTCATGTGTTTGTAGAGAAAGAAGCACTTGACATCCCTGAAAGTCCTGATACTGAGATGATGGTGGGTGTAGAGGAGCTTCTTGAATCAGAAGATCAGGAGATGCAGGCACGGGGATTCATGATGGCACTCACGACAAGTATCATGCAACAAGGACCTACTTTCTTATTCAAGCATCTTCAGTCCGACAAGATTTCGATAATCCCTCAAAGACCTTCGTTTGCGATAATAGAATACACTCCGAAACGCCTTTGGACGATGGCTGAAGAGCAGTTTCAGGTACAAAAACAGAAGATCTCAAAAGATGCATCAGAAATCAAGAACATGACTAACATGACTAACATGACTAATATCACGAGTTGAATGGAATAAAAGGTGGTGTTGATGGGTTTTTTTGATAAATTGCAATTCTGGAAGAAATCGTCAGATGATTTCTTCACGGAATCAGCCAATTCCGGAATTGACGAATCCTTCACAGGAGCAAACGAGCAATCAGCTTATTCTCATGGAAATCATGATTCTGGAATCTCCGGACAACAAGCCGGTGAGCTACCGCCGCTTGACATGTCCGGAAACGATCCGCAACAACAATACGCCCAAAACTATAATCCTAATTTAACGGAACAGGACTCTCAAGGACAATTTGTGGATCCAGGTGCGCACATGAATCAACAGCAAGGTCAGGAACAAATGCAAAGCCAGCCGCAATTCCAACAACAAATGGCTACTGACGATCAGGTCACCATGACCACAGAAAACGGTGAACGACGCATAGGAAAACATCTGGCTCAAGAGTATATGAAACACCAGCGGCAAGATCAGGGTTCGACTTCACAAGAGACTGGTGGGCAGCAGAATACCGGTGTTCAAGGTTCGGCTTCACATTCATCTCTCGGACACAGTCTTGAACTGATCAATGTGAAACTTGATTCTCTCAAGAATGCCATGGATGCTATGAGTCATCGCCTTCTGAAGATAGAAAATGATCTCGAAAAAGAAAGGAAACGTCACTGGTAAGAATTCGAACTTCCCTTTTTTGTTCTTGTTCTCAACGCTTGCACTGCTCTTGTTCGATATCATAACTAAATATTTGGTGAGATCGAATAATGTCTCAACTGATGGTCTTATCGCAATCACGCCAGTTACCAATAAGGGGTCGCTCTTCTCGCTTTTTTCTGAAGTCCAATCGATAAATGCGGTTTTTATCATAATAAGCGTGCTGGCTGCAATACTCCTTTTCTTTATCGGGGTTTATGATAAGCAGTTGAGAACAAAGCAAGGGTCGCTTCTCGGTCTGGGTCTCATATTGGGTGGGGTGCTTGGAAACCTCCACGACAGGATATTCCATGGAGCTGTCTTTGACTGGATCAACCTACACTTCTGGCCTGTTTTCAATATAGCTGACAGTGGGATCGTGATTGGGGTGATCTTGAGCTTCATTGCATTGCTTCCAAAGCAAAAAAAGAAGACATCAGTCCAAAAAAAACAAGGCAACCAAAATTAAGGACTGTGGAATCATGAATATTACGCTTGTGCGCCATGGGGAGACGAACTATACTGTCAAAGGCCTATGCAGCGAAAAGGCAGGTGTGAATGTTCACCTGACCGTGAAAGGGGAGCTCCAAGCAAAACTTCTCGCAAAACGATTGAAAGACGAAAATTTTGATATCATCTATACTTCAGAACTGTACAGGACACTACAGACTGCCGAATTCATAAACGAATATCACAATGTTACTCACAAAGTCGATGAACGCATCAACGATAGGAAAACCGGTTTTGATTCAAGACCGATTAGAGAATTCTACACTTTCGTCTCGAAAGATCCAATCCATACAAGGCCACCAGGCGGTGAAACATTGCTTGATGTCAGGGAACGGGTCAAGTCGTTCCTGGATGATCTCAAGACACAACCTCATGAACGAATCCTTATTGTCACCCACAGTCTTGTCGTGAAACTGATGTATGTGATTGTCAACAAGCGACCCCTTGAAGATCTCTTTGCGATGAATGTGCCGCCTGCAGGTCGTGTCAATCTCAGTCTATGATCCGGTGTTATGGTTCCCTCGCGTCCATAAAGGATGAGGAAGCCTTTACTACGGTATTTTCCAGCCGACAAGTATTTAAATCACCTTCTGTTTCAACGCAATTACTATGGCAAAGAAGCCCACTGAAGAAGAATTACGAAAACAACGGGAACTGGAGGAGATTCGAAGGGTGCGTCTTCCACGAGACGATGAAGTGATGGGTCTTCTAGTTGCTCGACTAGGTGGAAGCCGATGCCGTGTGCTTTGTATGGATGGGAAAGAACGGATCTGCAGGATTCCGGGACGTCTCAAGAGATCCCTCTGGGTCCGTGAAAACGATATTGTTCTTGTCAAACCGTGGGAGTTCGGTGGTGATGAGAAGGCAGATATCATCTTCAAGTACAGACCATCACAAGCAAAATGGCTCAGGCGAAAAGGATATCTTGACGATCTTGAATCAATGGATGAGTTCTAATCCTTTCTGAAGCGAGATCTTCTCGATAAAATATATAAACACAGTCGTTCTATTATATCAAGATGGATACCTTCAAAGAATATAATCTTGATCTGCCGCAAGAGAAACGGATGATCATAGATGGTCGGATTGAAAAGCGAGCTCTGGGTTTCCTGCTTGACTTGCTTCTGGTCTATATAGTACTTCTTGCACCACTGACAGAATTGTTCTCGTCACCTCCTCAAGGTCTGACAAATGCTTATTCGTATGTAACTTCTCTATCGCCAGGACTCTTGACTATCATCAGCGCAACGACAGGTCTTGTGCTCGTACTCTATTTTTCCCTTTTCGAACATTATCTCGGCTACACCCCTGGGATGCGGATAGTGGGCCTGCAAACCTATACAATATCTTTTCCGCAAGCGGTCATAAGAAACCTGTTCTTAGTTCCTATCTTACCACTCTCGCTACTTTTCATCTTGGAGCTTTACTATCTCATCCGGTATAAGCAAAGGTTCACCGAATATTTCTCGAACACGAAAACAATAGAGGTACTCACATACTCAACCACTTCCTGAGGATCTGATAAACGATGGCAAGACAAAAAAAATCAACCAGAAAAAGCTCGCAACAACAAGAGATACCGGTCTCTATAAAACCCCGGAGGAACTCGCTATTCACAACTATTGCGATCATAGTCTTCCTTCTTCTTCTGGTCAGCCTCATTTCCGGTTGCACTTCACTTCTTCTACCCGAATCAAAAACAGGCAATGTGGCGCTCATACCACTATACGGGGTTATCAGTCCAGCGAGCAGCTCAGGAACATTCGAGCAAGAGACTGTTGACAGTGGGGCTGTCATTGAGATGATCAGGGAAGCGGATGCAAACGATCAGATCGGAGTTATCGTAATCGATATCAACTCAGGAGGGGGAACTCCTGTAGCTTCAGCTGAAATCGCAAGAGCAGTAAAAGATGCTGAAAAACCGACGATTGCATGGGTACGCGATCTCGGAGCAAGCGGCGCCTATTGGGTAGCATCAGCATCAGACACTATCGTAGCCCATGAGTTATCGACCACGGGATCGATAGGCGTTACAGGATCATATCTGGAATTTTCGGGATTACTCGATGATTATAATGTCACGTACAACCGACAGGTATCCGGCTATTACAAGGATATGGGGTCTCCATACAAGGATATGACACCTTCTGAAGAACGGATCTACAAGAACATGCTTGATAAGATGCATGAACTATTCATAGAGGATGTGGCTGAAAACCGTAACATGAGTGTCGAACAACTCAGGGATCTGGCTGATGGCAGGGTCTATCTCGGTATTGAAGCGAAAGAGAACGGTCTTGTCGATGTGCTTGGAAGTCAGCAAGAGGTTCGATCCATTGCTAAAGAGCATATTGGAGAAGATGTCGAATTCAGGGACTATAAACCGCAAAAAAACATCTTTTCGATATTTCCAGGTCTTTCCAAAGATTTTGCTAGAAACATCGGCGAAGGTATAGGTTCGCAATTGGGCCAGGAACGAATTTCCTCTAACCAACCACGCATATGAACCTTTTTTCCATTCTTGTTTTTTTTTTTTCTTACCGCAAACAATATATATCCAGGAATCTGTTATCTCAAGTATGACTCTGGAAGGCATTGCACAGGAGCCGGCTCTAAAAAAATTATATGACACTTTCACGAAGGAACAAGGCGTAGTCTCTGTCGGTGAGAGAGGGGTAGTTCCGGGTTTTTCCCAAGCTTCACTCCGATATTTCCAAAATTACAATTTCATCTCAATAGAGATGTCCGAGCTTTCTGTGCCCGTCGAAAGAGCGATGTTCTATTATGACACGGTAGAAGAAGTTGGTTTCATGATTACAGCACCACTTGATCAGCATTTTTACAGGAAAAAATATCTTTCTCTTGTAAGGCCGGGTCATGTGTCGGGAGAACTCCAGCAAACAGTTAAAGGGCTGGTGGGAAAGAAAAAGATTCTTCCACCAATGTTCTCGTGCATGCTCGATGGCTACTACGTCTATGAGGGGATGATAGATCTTATCAAGCAACACCATATCTATCTGTGGTATCTGAAGTGAAGATTGCACCTTTGTGTTCAATCCAAAGAGAAAAAGAGTGACAAGATGCTTATTCTTCATCATCATCTTCGCGACGAATGACTTTCACCGCATCCATGCGAAGAGTGATAGGAATAGGGACAGCAGCATCAAGAAGTTCAACAACAACTTCTTCTTTCTGACGGTCTATACGTGAGACTTTAGCTTTCTCACGCTTGAACGCACCACTGATAATCTCGATGATATCGTTTTTCTTGATGTTCATCTCTTTTGTGACTTGTTCAAGCATGTGTTCGATCTCCTCATAGCCGACAACGTTCGGCAGAAGTCCCTTGGCATAAGGGACACCGTATGCAGCCTGTTCAGCATCGCTACGGCTACCGGCTTCAATAAAGATGTATCCTCGCATTCCGTGTGGCCTGACAATAGCATAGACTGCTAATTGCTTACGCTTGACGTTACTCGAAACGAAACTGAGGACTTGATCCTCGCGGTTTGCGGTTGTCCTTAGGGCGTAAATTTGAGCTTCTTGGGATTGTTCTTCTGTCACTTCAAACTCACCTTGCGATTATCAAAAGTGTTGTTCGTGCTATATTTTTCAGATTAGCTGGTCGATGAGGTGTATCAGGAAGCCGATAAACCCTATGAGAAGGATTCCAAGACCAGAAACTTTCAGGATGGCCTTGAACTCTTCTTTCGTGGGTTTTTTCGTGACTTTGAAAACCCTGACACATTCCTTGTAAAATGATCTTAACTTACGGGATTTCATCGTAACTTGTAGTGGGAGCAATCGCTCTCTTTTAAATATATTGTTTTCATGGTGGCGGTTATCTATGATTCAACACTGGTTAATCTGATAACGCCTGTTCCTTAGTGTGGGATAGCCCTGCGGTGCTGAACAAGGCTTAATTCACGAATTCTATCCCTAAATCCGTCTCTATTTCGCTCTTGCCTTCGTATTTCTCGGACTGACGACCGGTGATCTGAGAACTCTTGACTCCGGTCACTATAAGCATGACGCGGATAGTATTCTCGAGATCCTCGCTGATCTGGGCACCCCAGATGATCTTAGCATCGTCAGAAAGTCGTTCGCTGATCGCCTCGACAACAGTCCTCGCTTCTTCAAGCCGTAAATCCGAACCTCCGGCAACATTGATGAGAGCGCCATTAGCACCGCCTATATCAACATCAAGAAGAGGGTTGTTCACAGACTTGTCGACAGCTTCAGTAGCTCTCTGGTCGGTATCGGACTCGCCAACACCGATGAGTGCGACGCCACCATCGCCCATGACCGCTCTGATATCTGCAAAGTCCAGGTTGACAAGACCTGCTTTCGTGACAAGCTCTGCAATACCTTTTACCGCATTGGTAAGAATTTCATCCGCTACTTTAAATGCAGTATGGAGTGGGAGGTCGTGTGCTATCTCAAGCAATTTATCGTTAGGGATGACAATGAGCGTGTCAACATTCTTTTCAAGCATCTCCAGGCCGAACATCGCGTTCTCACGGCGCCTTCCACCTTCCATCTCAAAAGGGATGGTGACTATAGCAACGGTTAAAGCACCTGCTTTTTTCGCTATTTCAGCAACAACCGGTGCAGAACCTGTACCTGTTCCACCGCCAAGACCGCAAGTGATAAACACCATGTCACTGCCCTGGATACTGTTTCTTATGTCTGCTTCTGACTCCTTAGCCGATTCCTGACCTACTTTAGGCTGGCCACCAGCACCAAGACCTTTAGTGAGGTCTCGCCCGATAAGCACTTTCTTATCGGCGCTCGTATAAAGAAGATCCTGGGCATCAGTATTGACAGCGATGGTTTCAGTACCGACGATACCTACTTCAGAAATCCGATTGATCGTGTTACAGCCGCTACCCCCTGCACCGATGACTTTAATGCTGGCTTTCTGGCTGGAAAGAAGCTCTTCGAGTTCTTGATCGACCACGTTGTCAGGCATCTTGAGCTCTTCATGTTGCTCTTCAGGTTTATTATTTTGATTATTTGTTGCATCCTGGATAAACGAATCCAATGTACTTTCCCTCCGCACACCTTTTCACGACATTGATTCAAAGAACTCATGCCGTAATAGTATGATGAACGTTCCAGACGCCGCACTACCCTTTGGAGCCTGAAACAACTAAAATTCAAATCCTCGTTCACATTTATAAATCTTTGTATTGCATCGTTACTACTCTATTTTCATCCTCTGCACTTTGGCTTATGCGCTACGGTGATGGAAAATCTTTTGAGGCGGGTTGAAAATCGTCTTTTTCGGGAGTGGTCTAGATGTTTTGGGGTTCAGGTACTCTCTGAACTCAAGACTGTAAGTGAGAAAGAAGTCATCGATGGTCTTTTTATTCTCTCTTTGCTGCTCAGTCATCGTATCAGGATGTTCGTGCTCAAGCATTTCTGAATACATGATGTATTGTTTTGCCATGGCTTGTTTTATATGTTCAAATTCGTTGTAATTCCTGCGGACATAATTACAGATACTGCCTAGAAGGCTTTCTTCAAGAATCAACCGCTGCTCACCCTCACTCAAATAATTATCCAAGTGTCCAGTCATGTTCCACACCACCTTATAGATTTTAATCCTGGTATTTCAAGGCATGGTGCAATGCAAAAGAATAAGCATCAAATATTCTACTTTGCCCAGTTGTCGGAATGGTCTTTTGTCTTTTTAAGTTTTTCTACGTATCGTTCAGGACATACTTGGTTGGTATGTGTTATTGTCTTTCTCACTACAGTGAAGCAAAACTACTGGTCAGATTCACCGAACATCTTTGTCATTCACTCTGTTCTTTCAAGAAATAGAAATGGAAAAAGAAAAAAATAGTAAAAATCAAGCTTAACAAGCAGCGTCAGTCGGTTGTGAAGCTGCACTGCCATTCGTCTCAAGGGTTTCTTCGCATTCAGCAGGGGCATCTCCAAACTCGCTGCAAAGAGCAGACTTCAAGCTGTCAGCATCACGATCCCCTGAGTATGTCTCGCCGTTGATGAGGAATGTGGGTGAGGCGGACGGTGAAGTCAATTGCCCTTGCCTTTCGGTCTTGATACTCTGGATGAGAGAATCCTGCTGTTCAGCATACTCCAGCCTGTTCTCTTCATAGCACTGCTCGATAGCGTTAGCATCGACACCAGCAGCTTCAGCGGCATCTGTCCAGCACGAGTCAGCATTATCTGAACTGCACTTATCATTCACGGTCAGTGTGAAATCAAAGTAGGCTTCCTTGCCCAGTTCTTCCAAAGCGCAAAGCTCTCGAACGCCTTGGTTGCCTTCTTGCTCTCCATGAAGCGACTGGATGTTATCGCCGGCAGAGCTGATAATGTAATGTGGGACGATCTCGACTTTATCGCCGAAAAGCTCGTGAAGTTCACTTGCTGCCTCATCCGCAGGATTACCATAAGGACAGAATGCCATGACGAAGTAGTCAAGACGAGGCTTATCGCCTGAATAATCAAGCGCTTCAAGGTTAGCTTCGGGATAGTTCTCCAATAAAGCCTCTTGTTCGTCACGCTTCTCTTCATCAAGATGATATGTTGCTCCAGTCACCTGATCGAGAAGCCTGTACGAGCCATCGTCGTGTTCTTTGAAGCTCTGCTGGAATTGTTCATCCTTCCACATTTCAGTTCCGGTCACTTCAGGAGCGAAGATGTAGGATGGTGCCTTCTCGAGATCGTATTTCTGGATGAGTTTTTCACCCTCTTCGCTGGTGGCTTTGACTTCCCTTATTTCAACACCTGGAAAGAGCTGTTTGGTGGTTGCTACAATCTGTTCGGGATTACAATTCTCGCAATCATCAGCATTGACAACGGTCATCTCGAACTTAATGGCTTCGGGAATATCAGCGCAAGCATCAGGCTTGTTTTCACCGAATTCAGAACAGAATGCTCGTTTGAAATCCAGTTCTTCGCGTCCGCCATTGTATTCTTCTCCATTGATGAAGATGGTCGGACTAGCTGAAGCATCAGCATCTTGGGCTTTTTCCAGAGAAGTCCGAAGGAGTTCTTTACCTTTCTCACCTTCGTAACAGGACTTGATATTATCAATTGGCATGTTCAGATCCTGAGCACAACTCTTCCAGTTATCAGGAATGTTATCCTGATTCTCGTTCATGCACTGGATGAACTCAAGATGCTTTTCCGGAGCATGCTCTCCAGCACAAAGCTGGACAATATTCCCTTCGACTTCCGGCTGTCCATGAAGACTTTGGAATGTCCCGTCACCGTTGTCTGTTGCAATATACTCGATCTGAAGGTCGAAGTTCTCTTCACCAAGATCCTTTACTGCCGGAATGATGGCATCTTCAGCCTGAACGCCGTAAGGACACTGGCTCATGGCATAGAGCTCGACAGAGAGCTTATCACCAACAGGCTCATTCCCTTTTTGAGAAGAATCCTTCCCATCAGATGCGGTGAGCGCCTCGACAATGAGATCATTGGTCTGTTGCGCTTGTTCTGGTGTTATTATGCCTTTTTCAGAAAGTTGATCTGTGATACTATCAGCAGAATTCTGGATGCTATTTCCAGTAGCACTCATGCCAAAACCGCCCGTTGCGATTGATGCGATGAGAAACACTGCCAGAATGATGCTGATCGTTTTCCACATGAAAGAATCATTTGCGCGAGTCGAGCGCTTTCTCTTGTGTGTGTCGTGATGACTTTTTGAAGCTCCTGTTTTCGAATGGGGCTCTTGACGCCCCTGAGACTGGCTTTCACCAGAACCATGGCTCTTGTGAGCCTTGTGGGCTTTCTTGCTTTTTTTCTTATGTGATTTCACCATTCATATCCTACCTCACACTATGTTATCAGGACAAGATTGGCACTGCAATATGGAGGTGTGAATGCCTTCTCCTTACACTCCGGCTTGTCCCACGCCTGAAAATCTTTTTGTTCAGGCGTAGTGCTTTTGACTTGAAGCTTCACCTGCTTATATAAATTTTATGTATGGTTTTCTTTATTCGATTATATGATAAGGGTGTGTGTATTACTCGCTTATCATTCTCTGAGGTCGGTATGTTCGGGCGTTTGATGGATAGGGATGTGCTATACGATAGGTAAATTTTATAAATGGTCTGTCCGGAATCCTTGCTGACGGGTACGGCGGGGACATTTATACGTCGTTAGGTGAGGCTGACTCCATGGAACCAGAAAATGATGCAGAAACTGAGATGGATCATTATTGGCATCTTCGAACGGTCGAGGAGGTCATTGAAGAGACAAAGACTTCAACAGATGAGGGCTTGAGCGATAAAGAAGCAACTGACCGCAAAGAACGCTTCGGAGCAAATAAAGTAGTGGGTGGCAGCTCTTTCAAATGGTATGATGTCCTTCTTGGCAAACTCAATTCGCTTCTCATCTATATATTGCTGGTGGCAGGAGCGATATCTTTTATAGCCGGAGATGTTATCGAAGGGATTGTTATAGGGGTCATTATCGTAATGACAGTGGCTCTTGGTTTTTATCAGGAGTATAAGGCAGATCGCACAGTGCAGGCGCTTGAAAAACTCACTGCAAAAAAAGTCACTGTTTTAAGAGGGGGAAAACGCCGAGAAATCAATGCAGAAGAGCTTGTCATAGGAGATGTAGTCCATCTCCACAGAGGCGATATAGTTCCTGCTGACCTTCGGCTTATAGAAACCTCCGGGCTCCGGATCAATGAATCGGTGATTACAGGGGAATCAGTAGAACGAGTGAAAGATGAAAAATATATTTCTGATGAGAATGTAAGTCTCGGGGACATGACAAACATGGCATTCAGCTCCAGCCATGTCACGCAGGGATCTGGTGTGGGTGTTGTTGTGGAGACTGGACAAAATACTGTCATGGGAAAAATCTCTTACTCGATAGAGCATCTGAAAACTGAAAAAAGTCCTGTGCAGGACAAGATCGATCGGATGAGCTCCCGCTTGTCATATATAGTGTTGACGATTGCAGTTTTCCTTTTTATCGTGATGCTTGTTCAAGGTAATGAGCTTCATTATAGTATTCTTCTGATAAGTGCGCTTATAATAGCAGGAATCCCTGAAAGCTTTCCATTAGCTTTGACATTGACATTCACGAACGGTATCAAGAAGATGGCTCGGAAAAATGCCATCGTCAAAGATCTAAATTCCGTAGAAACTCTTGGGACAACTACTGTCATCTGCACTGACAAGACGGGGACGTTGACAGAAAACACGATGAGGGTGACTGAATTCACACTCCCTGACAACAAGTTTTACCGGGCTCAAGGGACGGGATACGAACCGATAAATACTTTCTATAAGAACGGGACACAAATCGCAAAGGATGATATAGTCGTCTCAAAAACCTTTTTCAAGACAATGGTCTTGTGCAACGAGGCAGAATTAGAGCGTCACAATCACACTTGGAGATTATCTGGAGAGGCAACCGAAGGGTCGCTTTTGGTTTTTGCAAAAAGTTTCGATATTGATGAGGAGCTCTTGCAAGAAGATAATAAGAGAGTCTTTGTGCAACCATTCGATCCTGCTAAGAAGGTTATGAAAACAGTCCATAATCATATCTCAAGCGACACTCACTATCAATTCTATATGAAAGGGGCTGGAGAGATTGTCCTTGACACTTGCACGATGTATAGGGATAATGACGGAAACACCCACCCATTAAGTGAATCAACGCACCAAAAACTGTCTTCGCAGATGGACAAATGCAATAAAAGAGGATTGAGAGTTATAGCTCTTGCAAGTAAAGAGTTAGAAAAAACGGATGACGAAGATGTTGAAATCTTCGTGAAACAGCATCTGGATTCAGAGTATGTTTTCGAAGGGTTTGTCGGAATAGAGGATCCTATACGAAAAGAGGTGTATGATGCTGTAACACAATGCCAAAAGGCAGGAATCAAACCTGTGATGATAACAGGAGATCATAAGCTTATAGCAGAAACCATTGGAAAAAAGCTCAACATCCTTTCGGATTCTGAAAAACAGATTATTCTTGAAGGCCACGAACTTGACCGGATGAGTGATAAGAACCTTGATGAAATCATATCCGATGTAGTCATATTTGCCCGGACCAATCCAGAACATAAACTCCGGATCGTTGAAGCTTTCCAACGAAAGGGAGAGATTGTAGGGATGACTGGCGATGGGGTGAATGACGCTCCAGCTCTAAAAAAGGCGAATATAGGTATTTCGATGGGAAAAAACGGTACTGAAGTAGCTCGGGAAGCGTCGAACATGGTTCTCGCGGACGATAATTTTGCAACAATAAGTGAGGCTGTGAAAGAAGGAAGAACTGTCTATAGCAATATCCGGAGATTCATCTATTATCTTCTCACCGGGAATTTCACGGAAATAGGGTTGATGGTATTGGCAGTCCTCATAGGGGTCTCTCTGCCGTTAACTGCATTGATGATACTGTTTATCAATCTTGTGACAAGCACCATTCCAGCGTTAGCGTTGAGCATAGAACCTACTCATGACAAGGTCATGCATCAAAAACCAAGAAAGCCTAAAGAAAGACTGCTTTCAGAATATATCCTGACCAAGATAATAGTGCTGATACCGATAATACTGTTTGGAACCTTCGGTCTTTTTCTCTGGGAATCCAGGGTTATGGGTTCTGGTATCGAAAAAGCACAAACCATTGCATTCGTGACCCTCACGACTTTTGAATTGTTCCACTCACTCAATGCTCGGCGATTACACACGACTATTTTCAACAAAGGGTTTTTCAGAAACCCGTATATTTTCGGAGCTATTTTGTCCTCGTTTGCATTGATAGCTGTCGCTGTCCATACAAGCGTCGGTCAGGCTATCTTCTCCACGATACCTTTGAGTGGTTCAGAATGGGTCACGATACTGGTTGTCAGCGTACTTATTGTTGTGTTTTCAGAGGTTGTCAAACTAGCCATCCAATCAGAAGTTAAAGAGCAGAATAATCTACAGGATGCCAATCTGAAAATAGAGTGAGAAACGATTTTTTTATAAGACTGCTAAAAAGCTCTGCTCGATAGATTCTTCCGGTTCTTATCAGGTCATCTCTTTTTGATAATGATTCATTTGTTGCTTTTCAGAAGAGAAGCTTTTAAAAATCCGAACACTATCGTCCTGTGTATCATGAGAGTGCTGGTTGTCTATTATTCAAGAAGTGGTAATACTAAAAAAGCAGTTGAAGAACTAACAAAACACGTCCGTGCAGATACGTACGAGCTTGTTGATCATAGGAACCGGAAAGGATTTCTCGGATGGTTGGGTGCAGGACGCGACGCGGTAAAAAAGAAGCTGACCGAAATTGATGCGCCGACAAACGTCCCGTCAAGATATCCGGTGGTCGTTCTCGCAACACCTAACTGGGCAGGGACTATTCCTCCGGCCATGCGAACTTATATGATGAAGTATATGGAAGGTGCTAAAGAAGTGGCATTTCTCGTGACGCAAGGTGGCAAGCGTCAGAAAAAAATTCTTGCTGAACTTGAGGAGCTATCTGGAAAGATACCTGTGGCAACTGTTCAGCTGCGCTCAAAATACATCAAGAAAGATCGTGCGAAGGTCAAGGATGTGCTTGAAGAGTTCGTCAAACAACTGTTTTCATAAGTCTTCTTTCCAAGCCGTGATGTTTCCATATTGGTTTTTTGTTCGTATTTGTAGTCTGTTCTTCTCTGTCGATTTCACATCAACAATCGAAACATTTAAATATTAATTTATTTCACACAGATTTTGTTGATTTTAAATCGACAAAATGATTTGGGTTGTTGAGAAACGGGTGCTTAACCGCACAATCCGTACTTGAAACGTCCAAATGAGAGGTTGTACTCATGAGCAAAAAAGAACACGAACAACAAGCAGAAAAAAAGCACGAGGCGAAAGGAGAGGGTGAGAATGGGCAGTTCAAAGAATTGCAACAGCAACTCAAGGAAGCGAATGAATCGCTCATGCGCCTGAAAGCAGAATTCGCAAACTACCAGAAACGAACAGAAAGTGAAAAAAAAGAAACCTATAGACGGGCAGTTGCTGACGTCCTCAAATCACTGGTCAATGTCTTTGATGATTTCGAACTGGCATTATCGCACAACCAAGATGGGAAGGATTTCCGGAAAGGGATGGAACTCATCTATGCAAAGCTCTACCAAATGGCGGAAGATCACGGTCTTGAACGCATAAATACGCTGGGAGCTTCTTTCGATCCAAATAAGCACGAAGTGATGCTTGCTGAAGAAAGCGATAAGCCCTCTCAAGAAGTCATTGAAGAACTACAGCCAGGATACATGGTTGATGGAAAAGTCATCAGAAATGCTAAAGTCAAAGTTGCAAAATAAACTAGTACAATACTATAAGGTGATATATTATGGCAAAAATCATAGGAATTGATTTAGGAACAACATTCAGTGCAGTCGCTGCACTTGAAGGTGGAAAACCAGTCATCATCCCTAATGCGGAAGGATCGCGGACAACACCGAGTGTTGTTGCATATAAAGATGGGGAAAGGCTTATAGGTCAGGTCGCGAAGAACCAGGCGGTACTCAATCCGAACAATACTGTGCGATCGATCAAACGATACATGGGAGAAGACCACAAGGTCAGATTCGGAGAGGAAGAGAAAACGCCCCAAGAAATCAGTGCGATGATCCTGCAGAAACTAAAGGCAGATGCTGAGAACTACCTTGGAGAAACGGTCGAAAAAGCGGTGATTACAGTACCTGCATACTTCACTGACGCACAACGTCAAGCAACAAAGGATGCGGGGCGAATCGCCGGGCTTGAGGTCGAACGTATCATCAACGAGCCAACGGCTGCATCCCTTGCCTATGGTCTTGACAAAGGAAACGATCACACGATTCTTGTCTTTGACTTCGGTGGTGGGACTTTTGACGTCTCCATTCTCGAACTCGGTGATGGGGTCTTTGAAGTAAAAGCAACAAATGGCGATAATCATCTGGGTGGAGATGATATCGATCAGATTCTCATCGATTATCTGGCTGAAGAATTCAAAAAAGAGAATGGTATTGACCTGCGAGAAGATAAGACTAGCCTCCAGCGACTAAAAGAAGCTGCGGAAAAGGCAAAGATCGAACTCTCGACAAAACAATCAACAACAGTCAATCTGCCGTTTATCACTGCTGATAATTCGGGTCCGAAACACCTCAACATGGACATCACACGATCCAAGTTCGAGCAACTCATCACTGATGTCATCAGTCGACTGAGGGGCCCTACCGAACAAGCACTCAAAGATGCGGACATGGGGAAAAACGATATTGACAAGGTCATTTTCGTCGGTGGCTCTACGCGAATTCCAGCTGTCCAGAAACTAGTCAAAGAACTCACGGGCAATGAAGGTGACAAATCCGTCAACCCTGATGAAGCTGTTGCTATGGGTGCAGCAATCCAAGCAGGTATTCTCGGTGGCGATGTCAAGGACGTACTCCTTCTCGATGTTACACCACTCAGCCTGGGTATCGAGACGCTTGGTGGGGTCTTCACGAAGATTATCGACAAGAACACGACTATCCCTACAAAGAACAGCCAGGTCTTTAGCACGGCTGCAGACAACCAGTCAGCAGTAACGATTCGTGTCGGACAAGGAGAACGTTCGATGTTTGAGGATAACAAGGAACTCGGACGGTTTGATCTTGTCGGGATTCCGCCAGCACCGCGAGGCGTGCCGCAGATCGAAGTCACCTTCGACATCGACGCTAACGGTATTGTGCATGTAAGCGCAAAGGATAAAGGAACTGGCAAGGAACAGTCCATCAAGATCACCTCCTCATCAAACCTTTCTGAAGAAGAAATCAAGAAGATGCAGGAAGATGCTGAAAAGCACGCTGAAGAAGACAAGAAAAAACAAGAACGGGCAGAAACGCTCAACAACGCTGAAAGCCTTGTCTTTTCAGCAGAGAAGCTATTCAAAGACTTCGAAGGCAAGGTGGATGAGAAAGAAGTTGAACCTGTCAAGAAAGAAGTCGAGGAGCTCAAGAAATTAGTGGATGCCAAAGAGAAAGATTACGATGCCATCAAGAAGAAATACGATGAAGTGAATGAGAAAATACAAGGTCTCTCTTCAAAGATGTATGAACAGGTGGCGAAGGAGCAGCAGCAACAACAAGCTGCAGGTGACCAGCAAGAAGCATCGGGATCTTCGGGAGGGGCTGATTCAAAGACCCAGGATGAGGACGTTGTCGACGCTGACTATAAAGATGTTGGTGATGATAAAAAAGACGGATCCGACAAAAGCGAATGAGTCTCGATCTTTTTTTCTTTTTTCTTCAATTTAGTTTTATTTAGTTTTTATTTATGAATAGATTTAAAAGATAGTGACTTTTAGCGGATAGAGAATATGATAAGGGGTCGTTAGGTCGTGGCAGAAAAAGATTATTACAAGATACTTGGAGTTTCAAAAGACGCTTCTAAAGAAGAAATCAGAAAAGCATACAAGAAACTGGCCAAGAAATATCATCCGGATCTCAACAAGGATAATCCTGAAGCTGAACAGAAATTCAAGGATATCAATGAAGCGGTCAGCGTCTTGTCTGATGACAATAAACGACAACAATACGACCAATTCGGAAGCGAAGGGATGAAATCGGGAGCTGGCGGAGCCGGAGGTGGCTTTGGTGGCTTCGGAGGATTCGGCGGTTTCGGAGGCGGATCCCATGCGGGCTTTGATCTTAATGATATCTTTGAATCATTCTTCGGTGGCGGTTTCGGCGGAGCCAGAGGGCGAAGCAGAGGGCCGCGACAAGGAGCTGATCTCAGATATGATCTTGATATTACGCTTGAAGATGCTGCTAAAGGGCTTGATGAAACGCTTAATCTAAAGAAAGATGACCAATGCGAAACTTGCAGGGGCCGAGGTGGCACTGGCGAAGAGACTTGCTCTCAATGCGGCGGTCATGGTATTGTAGAAGAAGTCCAGAGAACGCCATTTGGCATGTTCCGATCGCAACAGGCATGTCCGAAGTGCAGAGGGACGGGGACAACGGTGAAAGAAATCTGCAGTGCCTGTGGAGGTAAAGGTTATCAGAAAAAAACAAAGTCCATCAAAATACAAGTACCTGCCGGAGTCAAAGATGGCATGCGACTGCGTGTTGAAGGAGAAGGCGAACCTGGAGAACCCGGGGCTCCACAAGGGGATCTATATGTGTTCATCCATGTCAAGCCGCATGAAGAATTCAAACGAGAAGGTGATGATCTATATCTCACAGTGCCTATCACGTTCTCACAAGCTGCACTCGGCGATTCGATCACTGTCCCGACAATCACGGGCAAAGCAGAACTCAAGGTTCCTGCAGGAACACAACCCGGAACTTACTTGCGTATGAAAGGCAAGGGAATGCCTCGCATGCGAAGTTCAGGAAACGGCGATCAGTATGTCAAAGTAACGATTGAAGTCCCAAAGAGCTTGTCGAAGAAACAGAAAGAGCTTGTGGAGCAGTTCGAGAAGCAAGTAAAAGGAAAGAAACCGCATCAAAAGCTTTTTGATAAGCTTAAAGGAAAATGAGCTTTTTTTGTTCCTGTATCCGGACCGAATGAAAGATTTATAAATATTGATTTTTTTGAACCATCAGATTTTACTAAAAATGAAAAGGTGTATATTATGGCTGAAGATTCTTCTGGAGAGAAACAACCCCAACATCAAATGAGTAATGAAGAACAGATCGGTTTTCACAAGGGATCGCTTTCAACGCTTGCAAAAGAGCGCGAAGAGCTTGCACGAATCCTTGGAATCGTAGAACAGCTCATGCAGATGCATATAGGCTCCTTGAAAGAACTCGGTGTTGACATCGAGAAAGATACTCAAGTACAACAAGCAAAACAAGCAGGACAATCGCAACAGCAACAGCCTGAAAAGAAACGGCCGATCGAAGATATTCTTTGATAGGATATTTTTTTGTTCCTTTTTGTTCTATACCTGTCATATTGGCTCATGTCATCTTTCTGATGTGATTTGGAATGGTTACCCGGACAACACTGCAAAAACTCGATGACGCGACTGTCGCACATACTGATGCAGGGCCGTACTTCGTTATTGAAGGGACTTCTTGTAAAGAAGCGATAGTCACAGGGTGTGTGAGCAAGGTCCGTCCAGCTCTCTGTTATATCGAGGTGGAAGGGAAACTATTTACTGCGATGAAAAAACGAGGGCTGGAAGAGGGGGACGAGGTTGATTGCCGATTATCACTTGGTTATGAAAACGGTGAGAAAAAATATGCTGTACTGTCTGTAGAGAAAAGGTAGGTTCTTATGTCTCGAAAACAATTCTCAAAAAAAGACATCAAAGAATTTCTCCTGGCTCATCCTGAAGTGGAAGGGGTTCTGACAAAAAAATCTGATGTGGTCCAGAAAGAAGAGCTCCTCTATGTGGATGGAACACTTTCTTTTATAGATGTAGGTGGCTGGATCCCTTCACTGATACTGCTCCAGACAAGACCTGAAATCCTGCCGAAGGTCACTGTCGATAAAGGAGCGATCAAGTTTCTTGTCAACGGAGCTGATGTTATGAGACCTGGAATCACTGATGCAGAAGAGTTCAATCAAGGTGATATGGTTGTTGTGGTGGATGAGACTGTCGGCAAGCCGATCTCTGTATGCAAAGCGCTTTATGATTCGAATGAGCTGCTCGGAAAAGATTCCGGCAAGGTACTTGAGAACTATCATCATGTAGGGGACTCTCATTTGAAAAGGAAGTGACGATATTTTTGCGAACCGATCGTTTATATTTAGTATTTGGAAAGAAGTTCTATTGATTCCTGTGTGTCGATATTTCGGGTCACGTTTCTATTATAGATTTTACAGTGTGCGTAATTGTATGATGTCGTCTAAATAACAGATACTTTTTTAAAGGAATTGGCTTTTCTACACTTCCGCACCAGAACAGAGAACAAGGTGCTTTGAACGGTAAAGGGTGTTAAGGGAA
Organism: Candidatus Woesearchaeota archaeon; assembly: GCA_046546105.1. Taxonomy (GTDB): domain Archaea; phylum Nanobdellota; class Nanobdellia; order Woesearchaeales; family SKGA01; genus SKGA01. The sequence continues at coordinate 42,523 of JBKGYN010000008.1, forward strand.
AACCTTATAAACCGAGTGCCGTTTCCGGACAAAGTTCGGAAAATGTATCTGCGCATGAAATGTGTAGGTGCGAACGTTGTGGTCGGGGTCGCGCAACGCCTTGAAAAAAGAAAATCTTTTTAAAGGGGTTGACATTCCTCGGTCGCTGTCTCACATACCACGTGAGGCTAATGCTATCTCCACCAATTCTCAGATACCGATCTCGTAGAGACTGATATCTAATGTTCACGTGCTCGAACGAATGTTTGAGTATGAGGAAGGCAATGACGCAACCAAGCAAATTATAATTTGTTTTGTGGCAATTCCAATAATTCCAATAATTGCGATTGTACGATAATAAACGAAAGGATGTTGCTGGAAGAGAAATCTTTCTGGCATAAAAAGTAGTTCCCGTTGATCCTGCGGGAGGTTGCTGCTATTAGGATTCGACTAAGCCATGCAAGTCTGATGATTTCGGTCATCGGCGGAATGCTCAGTAACACGTCGTTAACCTGCCCTTTGGTCATCGATAACTTCGGGAAACTGAAGGTAAACGATGATAGGAGAATTTTCCTGGAATGGTTTTTCTCCGAAACTCGTGCCAGAGGATGGGACGGCGGCCGATTAGGTAGATGGTGGTGTAATGGACCACCATGCCATTGATCGGTACGGGCCTTGAGAGAGGTAGCCCGGAGAGGGACACTGAGAGACTGGTCCCAGCCCTACGGGGTGCAGCAGGCGCGAAACCTTTACAATGCACGCAAGTGTGATAAGGGGATCCTAAGTGCTCATGCATAGCATGGGCTTTTGCCAAGAGTAAATATCTTGGCGAATAAGTGGTGGGTAAGACCGGTGCCAGCCGCCGCGGTAACACCGGCGCCACGAGTGGCAACCGCGTTTATTGGGCCTAAAGCGTCCGTAGCCGGTGTGGTAAATCTCATGTGAAATCGTCAGGCTCAACCTGACGGCGAGCTTGGGACACTGCCACGCTTGAGACCGGGAGGGGTCAAAGGTATTCCAGGGGGAGCGGTAAAATGTGATAATCCTTGGAAGATCGCCTATGGTGAAGACATTTGACTAGAACGGATCTGACGGTGAGGGACGAAGGCCAGGGGAGCGATCCGGATTAGATATTGAAAACCAGCAATTTTCTGATTTAGCCGAAAATGGTTTTGATCGTTGATAACATCTACTGAAATCATTTTCAAATTTTTATGTTGGTTTTCGACTAATTACCCGAGTAGTCCTGGCAGTAAACGCTGCGAGCTAGATGTTGCGCATCTTAAGAGGGTGCGCAGTATCGAAAGGAAGCTGATAAGCTCGCCGCCTGGGAAGTACGGTCGCAAGACTGAAACTTTAAGGAATTGGCG
>JBKGYN010000009.1:0-42312 GCA_046546105.1 Candidatus Woesearchaeota archaeon
ACATGGAACGAAAGTGAAATGACCGTGGTCACGGTCCGTCCATCTAATTTTTCTATATAAAAAAGGACAGGGAGTAGAAGACAACTATAAGTCAATCAAAAGGTGAGAAGACAGTGTAGAGGTTATGCTTACCTCCAAGACGATCTTGATAATCGACAAACTCCTGAGGTGTATTATCAGTCTTGAGCTTCTCGACGTGAGCGTCAAGATCAAAGTGCTGTAGCAGGTTCTTAAGTTGAGAATAATTCTGAGGAAGGTTTTTCGAGAAGTCATGAGGACCCTCAAGCAGATACTTGCCGAGAGTCTGGACCTCAGAATTAGGGTTGAAGTGAGCGTCTTCAGGAGTGACGATGACCTTGTTATGACTTACGAAGTCCATGATATAAGGAGTATCGTCGTATTCGAACCGATCATGGAAATGAACACTCGGAACGCCGTAGCCGTTGATTTCAGGTACCGCAATGAGCTGAGGATTCTTGACACCTTCAGAAGACAAGTAATACAGACCATACAAGGCTACAGAAGCAAAATCAGGACACGGATTCATGTAAAACGTCGTGCCGTCAGCAAGAATTTCATACACGCTACGCCGGGCGAAGTCACGCTCCACCTTCTCATCATCCCAACGAGTACGCTTGACGTTCTCATCAACCCAGGAAACAAGGAGTTCGGAAAGGTCCTTGACCTTGGAATGAACGTCAGCAACAGCAGAGTGATTCTCAAACATTGTTATGAAAAGAAATAACAAATTATTTATAAATATACTGCACAATAGCGAAGAAGAGGTTGATATTATGAGCGAAGATTGTATTTTCTGCAAGATAGTCAGGGGTGAAGCGCCGTCAACAAAGGTGTACGAGGATGATGATTTCATCGCGATACAATCACTATTCCAATCCGTGAAAGGACACACGCTGCTCATCCCGAAAGAGCATTCCGAAGATATCACGCAGATGAAGCCAGAACTGGGGCAGAAGATGCTCGAACTGATACAAAAGGTGGGCAAAGCCCAGATGAGAGGGCTTGGTGCAGACGGGTTCAACGTGGCCGTGAATACGAAACGAGAAGCAGGACAAGTCATCGATCACACGCACATCCACCTCCTGCCACGCTTCAAGGATGATGGCATGAAACTCTGGAAGGAGCACGAAGTGGACGAGGAAGACAGGGTACTTTATGCCGAGAAGATCATCAACGGAATGGAGTGAATAAAAAGCTTTATAAAAGGCCTGTTGATACTGCAAAAAAGAATCATGCGGGAGTAGTTCAGCCTGGTTAGATCGCCACGCTCATAAATACAACTGTTGAGCGATGAGATGCCAAAGAGGCATCGATGATTATTCAACAATGTGGTGCATCGTGGAGGTCCGGAGTTCAAATCAGCTTCAGTCCAAAGCTGGCAAAGCGGCAGGCGACGTGCGGCATCTCAGGATGCCTTAGTCACCGTCGTTGTCAAGAACGCTTGGACTGAACTGTTGAAAGTCTCCGCTCCCGCACTCTTTTTTTCTTTTATTTTTCAACATATCTTATTCTAGTGAACAAAAGACGGTCGCTCCGACAAGTCTCCGTGATCGTTTGGCAAAACCAAACTGCTCAAAAAACAGTGTTTTTTGGCATCATTCAAGCGAAGCTTTCATGACTCCCGCACTCTTTTTTTCTTTGAATTTCGTTTTTATCGTTGAAACAAAATATTTAAAGCGGAGAATACCGAGTTGTGTGCAAATAAGCAGAATCACACCTACAGGTGAAACGATAATGAAAAATGAAGATAAAGCAAACACGTTCCGTGACAATAGAGTCAACATGCTAAAAGGCTGCTATGCGAACAAGATCCAGAATAATTACAATAACAACACACAAATTACAGGTGTGAAGAAAATGGCTGCGATCACAGCAGATTACACCCTCTTGCCACAAGGTTTCATCAACGAGAATCAGATCACTGGATATAAGCACACCAATAGAGAATAAAAAAACTCATTTCTAATAAACAATGAGCAGGATGAAAGTGGCGAGAGCACAAAGCGATAAGAAGAAACAGAAACTCTGGACAAAGGATTACTTCCTGCTCTGGCAAGGACAACTCGTCTCAGTGTTCGGGGATTTCGTCTATGAGATTGCACTGGGTTTTCTCGTTCTCGCACTCACAGGATCGCCTGCGATGATGACAACACTCATGGCAGTAGCAGCAATTTCACGATTAGTCCTGCTTCCGGCAGGAGGAGTGATCGCAGACCAGATATCAAGAAAGAAACTCGTCATACTCACGGATGTGTTGCGCGGAGCGACAGTGCTCATCATCGCAGGGTTAGCGTACACTGATGCACTAACGATACCGTCCTTGATGGCGGCAGCTGTGATTATAGGAGTGTGCAGCTCGTTTTTCTCACCAGCACTCATGGCAACGATACCAGAACTGGTAGGGAAGAAGAATCTGGTGAAGGGAAACTCGTATCTCACACTCGGACGACGAGTGACGATGATCATGGGAAAAGCAGCAGGCGGAGGTATCTTCGCAGTAGCAGGAGCGCCACTACTCTTTCTCATCGATGGATTGAGCTACCTGTTCTCAGCAGGAAGCGAGGCGTTCATCAGGTTCCCGGAACAGACCAAGCAAGCCAAGGAGAAGTTCGGCAAGGAAGTCAAGAAAGGATTCACCTACATCAAGCAAAATCCCGGATTGAAACGACTGCTCACGCTGGCAACGCTCAACAACCTCTTTGCCATAGGTGCAGCAGCGCTATTCATACCACTCTTCGAGCAGGAGTTTAGCGCAAAGGCTTACGGGATCTTCATGGCAATCATGGGAGCAGGATCGCTAGCAGGGTTTCTCATCACACCAGAGATCAACAAGCGTTATACGAAGCGATTATTCATCGCAAGCGCACTCACGTTCCCATTGTTTTTTATTGTCATAACAGTAACACAAACCCTCTTGTGGATGGACATCCTGATATTCTTTGCAGGGTTTTTCAACGGTGTCATCAATGTCTTTTTCATGCCGGCGATACAAGCAGCGACACCAGAGAAATTCCGAGGCAAAGTAATGAGCGTTGCAGAGATGTTCATACTGGGCGGAATGCCATTAGGACTTCTTATCAGCGGGGCGATAGCAGAACTCTTGAGCGTGAGACTGGCCATGACACTGCTTTATAGCTGCGCACTCATCGCAACGATCGTTATCGCACCATCAAGATCGCTTCTTGAGACTGTGGACTTCAAACGATAAGCAAATCATAGCATAAACTATAAAAAGGACAAGTGCCGCAGTATCATCATATCACGATACGAAACAACACGTATCGGTATGAAAAAAGAGGTGTGGGCATCAATGAAACTAAGCGATCACGTGCAGAACGAACTCAACGAACAAGTCAATAGGGAGTTGTTCTCAGGCTATCTCTACCTATCCCTAGCAACATGGTTCGATAACCAAGGGCTAAACGGATTCTCCCACTGGATGAAACGACAAGCGCTTGAAGAGAAAGATCACGGGATGAAGATCTACGAATACATCTACGACCGGGAAGGTTGCGTTTCCCTACGCCAGATCGACGAACCGCCACGAAGCTGGGAGCAGATCAAGGATGCGATCAACGCAGCATATCTTCATGAGCAATACATCACCAGAGAGATCTATCGCATCATGGACCAGGCTCGAAACGAGAAAGACTTCGGTACCGTGACGTTTTTGCAATGGTTTGTCACCGAACAAGTCGAGGAAGAGAAGTCAGTCAAAGAAATCCTTGACAGGCTAGAGCTTATCGGCGATAACAAGCAAGGTCTTGTGATGATTGATAAAGAGCTTGCTCAAAGGGAATAAGAACACAACCATTTTTTTCTTTCTTTTAAAATCACGAATTCTTTAGTTTCAGAATAATAAGAAAAAAAGAATAAGCGTTAGACACTCATAGCTTCTTATGACAGAACCACCAATCCTTACAGGTGATGCTGGAATCAGACATGCGTTCTTTAGCAGTCTTGACATCACTTGCAGGCGGGATGATCACGCTGTCACCGAGATGTTCGTTATCAGGCCAGTTTGCAGGCATGGCAACACCGTTCTTGTCACTGGTCTGAAGCGCCTTGACGATACGAACGATCTCATCCATGTTACGACCGAGCTCTTGAGGATAATAGAGAGTCGTACGAAGCACTCCTTTCGGATCAACGACAAACACCGCTCTGACAGTGTTCGACCCCTTACCAGGATGAATCATGCCAAGCCGTTTAGCGACAGGACCATGATCCGCGATAATAGGAAATTCGATTTCAGTATCAAAGTTATCCTTGATCCATTCGGTCCATTTGATGTGAGCGAACACCTGATCGACCGAAAAGCCGACAAGCTTACAACCAAGGTTATCAAAGTCATCCTTACGCTCCTGGAAGGCTACGAATTCAGTCGTGCACACAGGAGTGAAATCACCAGGATGGCTGAAGAGTATGAACCAGGATCCATTCATATCATCAGGCAAGGTCATCTTACCATGCGTTGTCTGGACTCCAAATCGAGGAAATTCATCCCCCAATAACGGCATAGAATACTTTATTTCTTCACCCATTATAAAATCACCTTCCAATAATAATCAAAGAAACAATCATACTTAAAACTTACGGACTAGTGAAACGTATCAGTCGCAGTTATCGGTTCAAGAGAGTCAATACGAGCATTTACCTCACCAACAATACCTGAAGTCGCTTTCAACAACCTCACGCCGTGACGAGCGAATTCCGCCTGCGCTTTCTTACCCATGTGTAAAGCCACCACCCGCGTAATAGCGTAACGTTCCAACAACTGCGCGACAGGGGAGACACCATTTTCTGAATGATCAAGATCGTTAGGTACGACAAGCAGCTCACCATCAGAATCGATCAAGGCAAAATAAGGAGCGTGCCCGAAATGCAAAGCGACTTTTGAATCAAGCCCATCGTCAGAGGCTATCGGTATCAAGGTATATGTCTCATCTTTTGAAAGCATTTTTCCCTCCATCAATAATCAAAAAAAACAACTATAAAAAAAGAAAAAAAGCCAGATTCACTCCGGCTCTTCAAGATCACGCGGAAAGTAACGACGACCCCGACGCATAGGACCAAGACCAGTCCTAAAACGACGGAACCTTCGAAGAGGCCTGGCGTTCGAGGCGTAGCCCGGCCTATCATAACCTGCGCAGTAGCCTCGACCTCGTCCAGTCATCGGTCCTTTCCCTTCAGGTCCACTCCGATCTCCACTCGGCATCAGTATCCTCCTCCGCTGATTTGAATGACACGAAATCCGCCATCATCGTATCACAGGCAGGACAATGCATCTGGGTACAGACTTCTCCACGACCGACGGTAATCTGCATGCCACAGGAAGGACAGGTACAGAACTTCCTGTTATCTGCAGAGTCAAGGTCTTCAATACCAGACTCCCGGCGATCGATGAATCTCGGTTCAGGTGCCATTGAATTCACCTCCAATGCTTGCCCGATGACGCCCGCGAAAAATTCCGTCCACAAAAAAACCAAAGGGAAGCTCACACCACATTCTGACCGTGACGATAACGACCTCTTACACGCGGAACACCCTTTTCAAGAGGTTCTTGCTGAATCCGTATAGCCTTGCCATTGACAAGGGCGTCAGCCACTTTACGCTCCGCACGCACCAATATGCGGTGCAGGGTCGATTGATGAACATCCATCTGCTGAGCAGCGTCCGCCTGATTGAGACCTTCAATGTTGGTCAAACGAATGGTCTCGAGTTCATCAGCGTCAAGCCAGACTTCCTCCAACTCTGATAACGGAACGGCCTGCGGCTTGAAAAATGTAACTGCAGGAGCATAATCCACCCTCCTCTGTTTTCTTGGACGAACCATATTGCATTATAATGCAAAACAAATATATAAATGTTAGTATATGCGATTAAAAAAACAAGGAAAAAATGAAGCGCCGCCGCGGCCAGTAGACCCCTAGGCGAAGGAAGCGTATTTTGTAAACTGACGTTTACTGCAATACACTAAAAAAGCATCATGCTGGGCATTAAGACAAGATAAATCCCTGCTAGAACCAGAGATTCACTAATGTCGCTTCATAAGAAAATGAAGCGCCACCACGTTAGAATTTTCTGCGAAAATCCACTGGGTATCAAAGCAAGTTTGATACGGCCCGGATTGCCTGAGTCATAAGAAGGCTGTCGGCATGCCAATGCCAAACATGAACCGGAGGTTCAAATCCATTCTTGAAGAACGACCCCTCTATAAAAAGAACCGAAGATACGCCACGGCCCGGATTTGAACCGGGAATTCCGTAAGGAACCGGTTCTCCCAAACGGTGTTTGCGAAGAGTTACTTGCAAACCCACAACTTTCGAGACCGGCGCAATACCAGATTATGCGACCGTGGCACTGAAAAGTGTGCTTTTTGTGCACGAACAAGTTTTAATTGTTCGTTACGCGAGTATGAATGAAGACACGGACGCGACCGAAAGCACTTTTGCTTTCGAGTATGCGACCGTGGCACGATGCAAGGAGACATAGCGAGGGAAACTAGGTTTCACCGCTATATGCGACCAAGACCCGATGTCAGGTGAACCTCAAGCTCCTTTTAAAAGTTACTCTTGGTTTTATTAGCACCAAATAGTAGTTAAAATAAAAACATTTAAATAGTAATTACTCCTTTAGGGAATATATGACCGACTTGTTCGATATAAAAAATCCAAACTCACTACTCAGACAAATCTTTGAGGAAGCGGTCCTGGAGAAAACAATCATCAATTTGCGAGACTATCCAGACCTCCCCGAGTTACAGATACCTTCAAACTACGTCAGGAAGGAATATAACTTCTCAGCACACAATTACGGAAAGGAAATCAGGCAATCGATAGAACCTATCGTACAAGAGGTAGAGCACGAACAGAAGGCCTACAATATGTTCACATCACTTTACGAAGCAACGCTCAACGCCCACCAGCACGGGAACAAAGCTAATCCGGCGAAAAAGACCGTCATCGCATACAACAACCAACCAAAAACGATGGAAGCGATCGTCATGGACGAGGGCGGCGAAATAGTTCCTCATTTCCTCCCCTTCATTCTCAAACACCGGGAAGGAGATATCAGTAAAAAATTCATCAATTTCTACGATTATGCCACCAATGTGAAAAAATCGCAAGAGAATAACGGCACCGGAACGTCATTCATGCACGCTTATACTGACCTGATCGAGTACCACAAGGGAGAAACCGGCGGAATGGCAGTCTATCTGAAAAAGAATCTTATTTAAATCAGCATACATTTCTGCTCTTCGTTTCGATGAACCTAAACCAGCAACTCGAACACGATCCGATCAGTATCATCGTAGCGGCACGCAACAAACTGGGACCGTACTGCATGAACGAGTGCCAAGCAAAGTGCTGCCGCATGGGACGACTGCTTCTTACAAGCCAAAAACAAGTGAGAGTCATCTCCAAAGGAAGAATGAGAAAACTCTATCTCAAGAAACAATTAACGAAGCGAACAGACGGCGGAACGGATCTGCTCTTACACCCTCACGGCTGTCCCGCGCTCACACCAAGCAACAAGTGCTCGATATTTACAAAAAAAGAACGACCGAAGATCTGTGACGAGTTCCCGCTATTCTTAAGAGGAAGAACAGTGTTTGCAGCAAGCGCCTGCCCTGCAGTCAAGAAGGGGATGATTGATACAGAGCTGAGCAAGGTGAAAAAACAAGGGCTGGATATCATAATCCAGTGAGATCCTCACGGGCGCACGATAAAAGAGATGGAATCTCCAGAACGACCTGAATAAGTAAAAAGAATTTCACCATAAGAAAGCTTCGAGATCTCACCGTGAAGACCGTTCTCATTCAGGAAATCGTCAATACAAGATTTGCAAAAGCTCTCACCATCATCGAATTCTACAGACCGTTCACAAGCAATGAGAAGAGGACCCAAATCAGAATCCACTTTGACAACACGCTCAAGGAGATTACCTGTATAGGAACTGTACTCGCCACTGACTACCACAGAGGACTTAGTGAACCTCACGTCAAGATCAACATCATCAACAGCTACAGGACTTGAAAGTGATCTTGAAAGACAATCCACGACTTCAAGTTCAAGATAGTCAGCATACGAGGATTCGATAACAACACGATCAGACAAAGTCTTTTTTCCAGCAATGTAAAAGTAAGGAAGATCATCACGCCAAGGGTGAGATTCAGGATAGAAAAAAGAAGTACCAAGAACGTGATCATGAGATGATTCCACAACCTCCTTTAGGCAAGAGGAAAAGGAGGCCGATACAGAAACATCATCGCCAGAGCCGAGAAGTGCACGGTCAGAAAACGCCGTGAAAGAAACGATAACAGCAGAAACAAGAAATACGATGATCAACATAAGAACCCATATTTTCTTGAACAATCCCGACACGCAAGGTCACCTCAAGGGATTATCAGGGCAGAGAAAGTATTTAAAAGTATCCACGAGAAAAAAAGAGGACTCAAGAGAGAAGATGCCTAGTCTCCAAGGCAATCTGCAACTCTTCATCAGTCGGGATGACAAGAACAGGGATTACTGAATCAGGAGAGGAAACCACTTCTTCGTTAGCAGCATTCTTATCATCATCAAGCGTGATACCAGCACCAGGAATGAACTCAAAAACACGGCGCCTGAGATAAAACGCGTTCTCACCAAGACCCGCCGTGAAGATGATACCATCAACGCGACCGAGCTTGTTCAGATACGATCCGATGTAACCAGCAATGCCATAGGCGAGCTTGTCAATAGCCTTACGAGCGTCAGCATCACCTTCCCGTTCTCGAGCGTGCAAATCACGCATGTCACTGCTACCGGCAAGACCGAAAAGACCGCTTTTCTTATTGAGAAGATGCATGATCCCATCACAATCCATATGAAGGTGGTCCTGCAAGAAACCAATGACTCCAGGATCGAGATCCCCGCACCGAGTGCCCATCACAACACCAGGCATGGGGGTAAAGCCCATCGACGTATCGATTGACTTGTTATCATTGATAGCTGTGATGCTCGAGCCGTTACCGATGTGACAGGTGATGAGGTTAGCGCTTTCCAAATCAAGCTTTTCACGAGCCTTGAAAGCAACGAACTTGTGACTGGTACCGTGAAAACCGTATTTACGAACACCATGAACTTCATAATATGTTTTTGGAACACCGTAGAGATAAGCGTGCTCAGGAATGGTCTGGTGAAAGGCGGTGTCAAAGACAGCTACCTGTGGTAAATCACCAAGTACCTTGCGACAAGCAAGAATCCCCTGAAGATTTGCAGGGTTATGAAGAGGGGCGAGAGAAGAGAGTTCGCGAATGGTCTCGATGACCTTATCATCAATTTCCACAGTCTTAGCATATTTCTCCCCACCATGAACGACCCTGTGACCGACTGCGTCAAGGGAAGTCTTATCCACATGTCCCATGATGACGTTGATCGCTTCAGTATGATCCTTTATCTGACGGGATTCTTCTAGGTTGTCAATCTTGACCTTACAAGAATCAAGTCCTATACCGTCAACGTGACCATTGAGTTTCACGTCACCAGAATCAGTGTCGATAACCTTACATTTAAGCGACGAACTGCCGCTGTTGATAACAAGAACGGTTGTCATTTTTCTATTCTATTGCCTCCACTGCTGTTATGATAGCGACATTGACGATGTCTTCAGCGCTACAGCCACGACTCAAGTCATTGACCGGCTTGTTAAGACCCTGGATGATAGGGCCAATAGCCTTGGCATGGCCGAAACGCTGGACGAGCTTGTATGCGATGTTACCCGAATTAAGATCGGGAAAGATAAGGATGTTAGCGTTGCCCTGAAGAGGAGATTGTCCGCATTTTTTCTCGCATACCGATGGGATGATAGCAGCATCAAGCTGGAGCTCGCCATCAACAGGAATATCCGGAGCCCTCTCCCTGAAAAGAGAAGTGGCTTCAACAACCTTGTGAAGCTTCTCGTGAGAAGCGCTGCCTTTTGTCGAGAAGGATAAGAAACCAACCTTTGGATCAATACCAAAACTCTTGGCCGACTGTGCGGTCTCGAAACCGATCTCGGAAAGCTGCTTGGCGTCAGGATCGACGACGAATCCACAATCAGCAAAAAAGAAAAGCGTATTGGAATTCTCATCATCGACCATGTCATGAGCGAGGATGAGAAAAAAACTTGATGCGATCGTTACTTCAGGCTTGGTACCGATAATCTGCAAGGCCGGTCGAAGCGTGTCCGCAGTGGCATGCTCGGCACCACTGACCATGCCATCAGCATCACCAGTCTGGACCATCATCGTGGCAAAATAGACAGGGTCCTTGAGAAGCTCTCTCGCTTTCGATACATCCATGCCCTTGTGTTGACGTAGCATAACAAGGGCTTGAGCGTATTTTTCCTGACGATCCTTGTCAGAACCATAATCGATGATTGTCGCTTTAGAGAGCACAGCACCCAATTGACGACCCTTTGATTTGATATCCTCAGGAATTCCAAGAAGTATGACCTCGCAGATTCCCTCACCAAGCAGACGATGAGCAGCTTGGAGTACACGCTCGTCAGTGCTTTCGGGGAAGACGATTCGCCTAGTCGTCTCTTTCGCCTTGCTTTTGAGATCATCAAGAAGTGTCATTATACAAGAAAGCCATGACGCTGAAGATATAAATGTTATGCTAAAATACCACTCACAAAAATTCCCGCTCAACATAATGAGTGTGAAGAAGCTTGTGAGCGCGCTTGCCACCAGGCTTGCCGAGATACTCATCGTAAAGATCAATCACGGCTTTATTCTTATGGGACTTGCGCACGGCCTTGTCGGAATCCTCCTTATCGAGGGCTCCGGCACGGGCTTCTATGACGCTTTTCTCCTCATAGCGAGGCTGACCGCCACCACCGATGCAACCGCCGTAACAAGCCATGATCTCAATGAAATGATACGGACAGGTCCCAGCCCTAATCATATCCATGAGCTTTCTCGCTTCACCCAAGGTATGGACAACAGCAACCTTGATCGTGTGACCTTTTATAGAGACTTCACCTTCCTTGAAGGTCTCGCTGCCGCGGATGGACTTGTAATTGACCCTTCGAAGATCCTTGCCCGAAATCCAGTCAACAGCCGTCCGAAGTGCTGCTTCCATAACACCACCGCTACGACCGAAGATGTCACCAGCACCAGAGCTCAAGCCTAAAGGCTTATCGAATTCAGCGTCAGGGAGGTTCTTGAAATCAACGTCAAAGAGTTTGATGAGACGAGCAAGCTCAACAGTGGTGAGCACGATGTCAGTATCCCCCTCGAGTTCTTCACGCTCTATCTCGAACTTCTTGGCAGTACAGGGCATGATGTCGACCATGATGATATCTTTCGGGTTGATGCCTTTTTTCTTGGCATAATAATTCTTGACAAGAGAACCCATCATCGCCTGCGGACTCTTGCAAGTCGACATGTGATTCAACTGTTCGAAAAAGAACTGTTCGCCGAATTTCACCCAAGCAGGACAGCATGTGGTGATGAGAGGAAGATCCTTGCCTGATCTGAAGCGCTTGACAAACTCAGTGGCCTCCTCCATAATAGTGATATCAGCAGCAAGATCGGTGTCAAAGACATCGTCGAAACCAAGCTCCTTGAGAGCAGCGACCATCTTGCCAGTGACAGGCGTTCCAGGCTCCATACCGAATTCTTCACCGAGCGCTGCGCGGATGGATGGAGCGGTCTGCACGACAAGATGCTTGTCACTGTTAAGAGCTTTCACCGCCTTATCGATGTCGCTCCGTTCAGATAATGCGCCGGTCGGACAGACAACGACGCACTGGCCGCAATTGACACAAGCACTGCTTTGCATATCCATGCTCAACGGCGGAGCGACCTTGGTGTGAAACCCGCGGTTCTGCAAGCCGATGGCATTGACCGTCTGGATGTTCTGGCACATCCGGATACAACGCTGGCAGAGGATGCACTTACTCGTGTCACGCTTGATAGAAACGCTTGACGTGTCAAGCTCCCATTTCCGCGTCTCACCATCCTTGAATGGGACTTCGCGAATACCGAGATCGTGAGCGTAAGCCTGGAGCTTGCACTGCAAGTTCTGCGAACAGGAGACGCATTCGTAATTGTGATTGGCAAGGATGAGTTTCAGGGTTTCCCGACGATCATGCAAGACCTGAGGGGTGTGTGTCTTGACAACCATACCTTCACGGACGAAGGTCGTGCAAGAAGTGACAGGCTTTGCTTTACCATCGACCTCGACGATACACATCCGACAAGCGCCGATGTTTTCAAGCCGCGGATGAGCGCACAGGTGAGGAATGTCAATAGCGTAGCGTTTGGCAACGTCAAGAACAGTCTCACCATCCTTACCCTTTACAGGGATGTCGTTGATGGTGAATCTGAAAGTCTTTTTCCGTGATGATCTGGTTGGAGGCATTTTATATCAAGGATTATTCTTTTACGATAGCATCAAAGGCACAATTGTCATAACACTGACCGCACTTGATGCACTTCTTCTGATCAATGGCATGAAGCCCTTTGAGCTCTCCGGAGATGGCGTCAACAGGACAGTGCCGCTTACAATTACCGCAACCGACGCACTTGTCAGTGATGCGGTAATGAAGGAGATTCTCACAAACGTGAGCAGGACACTTCTTTTTAGCAAGGTGAGCTTCGTACTCACCACGGAAGTGCCGGATGGTGGAAAGAACAGGGTTAGGTGCGAATTGACCCAGACCGCACAACGCGTTGCGGTTGATAAAGGAGGCGAGTTCTTCAATCGCATCGATATCTTCAGGTTTCCCCACACCGCGAGTGACTTTGGTCAGCATCTCGAGGAGACGCTTGGTCCCTTCCCGGCACGGGGTGCATTTGCCGCAACTCTCCTGGGTCGTGAAGGTGAGAAAGTACTTGGCCATATTGACCATGCAGGAGCTATCGCTTGTGACGATGAAACTGCCAGAGCCCATGATCGTGTGAAGCTGCGACATGGATTCGTAATCGAGCGTGTGATCGAGATCCTTGGCGACGATGCAACCGCCGGCAGGTCCTCCAGGGAATAAGGCTTTGAACGAATGCCCATCAGGCATGCCACCGCCGATGCTGTAGATGATGTCTTTAAGCTTGATGCCGAAGGGCACTTCAATGACGCCAGTGTTGTTGATCTTGCCACTCAAGCACAGGATCTTCGTTCCACGCGTCTGTTTGGAACCTACACTCGCATACTTCTTCCAACCGATACGCATGATTTCAGCAACATGACTCCACGTCCCGACGTTATTGACGACAGTCGGATAACCGAACAGCCCTTTCTGGGCAGGGAACGGCGGTCTCGGCCGCGGAGTTCCGCGTTCGCCCTCGATGCTCTTGATAAGGGCAGTCTCTTCACCACAGACATAAGCGCCTGCACCCTGCTGGATGCGAATGTCAAAGGAAAAACCCTCCTTGCCAAGGATTCGATTGCCCAGCAGCCCGTTCTTGTACGCTTTATTGATAGCTGCCTGCAAGGTCTTTATCGCCAAAGGGTATTCGGCCCTCGTATAGATGATACCCTCATCAGCGCCAGTAGCATAGGCACCGATGGTCATGCCTTCAAGGATGCGATAAGGATCGCTTTCCATGAGCGTCCGGTTCATGAACGCACCAGGATCACCCTCGTCACCATTGCAGATGATGTATTTCTTACCATCACGGCCTGTGATGAAACGCCATTTTCTTGCAGTCGGAAAACCAGCACCGCCACGACCACGAAGACCTGCGTTATCGATCTCATCAACCACTTGTTCAGGAGATATCTCCAGCGCTCGTTTCAAACCAGCATAACCGCCTTGGAGGATGTACTGGTCAAGACGTGACGGGTCGATGATACCGCAATTACCAAGAACCATGCGCTTTTGCTTTTTATAAAAACCAAGTTTCGAAAGGTTGTCAGTGAGAAAGAGCCGGTCATAACGTTCGCCGGTCCGGATGGTGTCGATGAACTCGTCAACAACCTCCTGCGTGACGTTGCCATAGACCTCCATAGAACCATTGCGATAAACGGTGACCAGAGGTTCGTTATAGCACATGCCGATACAACCGGTCTCCATGACAGGAAGCTTGAGCGAACCCTTGTCATGAGCAGCTTTCAGCTTTTCATACACAGGAGTAGCGCCTGCAGAACGGCCACAAGTAGCAAGACCTACGGTGATGCGATCTGCTTGAAGGTCACGCTGTGCTTTTGATGTGTCAATATCGATTTCGTATGCCATCGTCAATCAGTATCTTAACGAGAGTTACGCTTGGAGCGGCTCTTTTTCGTCGTTTTCTTCGCTGGATGTGTAGAGGACGATCTTGTCCTGGTTGAAGATTTACGAGAGGGTGAGGATTTCAATCGTTTTGAAGAAGAGGTTCTGGGTGAACTGCGTGAAGCGGTTTTCTTTTTTGATGAGCGGGATGATTTTTTTGAAGAGGCCTTTCTAGCAGCACCAGATCCGGTTTTCGAGACGGCGGATGAAGAAGCAGCATCACCCTTGAGATCTTCAATGAGCTTTGTGACCTTATCCTTTGTCAACTCTCCGTAGACCTTGTCGTTTATCATCATCGCAGGGGCGCGGGCGCAGGCTCCGATGCAGTTGACTGATTCAAAACCGAACAGACCATCAGCCGTGACTTCACCGGGATTGACACCAAGAGTCTGTTTCACATGCTTGGTGAGTTCAGGCGATTTCTTGACATGACAGGCAGTGCCGTTACACATCTTGATCGTGTACTTGCCAGGCTTTGTGAAGGTGAACTGGGAGTAGAAAGAAGCGACGCCTACAAGATCGACAGCAGGGATGTGGAGCTCTTTGGAAAGCTTGATGATATCCTCTTTTGAGATATATCCTTTCTTTGACTGCATTTTCTGCAGGATCTCGACAACGTTAAGATTATGAGGACGCTCGTAGCATCCAGGTTCTTTAGCGATCTCGTTTCGGAACTGCGATTTCAGCTTCTTGAGACGCTCCCCGGAAGGTCTGTTCTTACCAATGTACTTCTTGTACTTACGAAAGGTTCCGCCACTGCGCTTGATATGAAACAAGTAATAATAAGAATCGCCTTGAACACTAACCTTCCTCACAAACACCATGCTGGCAGTAAGCACGAGAAACAGTATTTAAAAACATTTCTGTCGACAGTCACAAGAACATGAGCTTGTGACCGTGTAGTGATACCATTGATTTATATATGTGGGAAAAGAATTCACATGAAGAGTATATTTAAAAATACATACTTCATTCCAAAAATAGAGAATCAACATCAAAAAGAGGGCGGCAAGAATGACAAAACGAACAATCACATGCGACGGCAATACAGCAGCGGCACGCATCGGCTATAAGATGAGTGAAGTAGCAGCGATCTTTCCAATCACACCATCATCGCCGATGGGAGAACTCGCTGACCTATGGGCCTCACAAGGAGAACGCAATATCTTCGACCAGATAGTCACGGTACAAGAAATGCAGTCAGAAGCAGGAGCTTCAGGAACGATCCACGGATCGCTTTCAGGAGGAGCGCTGACGACAACGTTCACCGCATCACAAGGGCTTCTTCTCATGCTCCCGAACATGTACAAGATTGCTGGAGAGATGATGCCAGCAGTATTCCACGTCGCTGCAAGGTCACTAGCCGCACAAGCCCTTTCCATCTACGGCGATCATAGTGATGTGATGGGAGTGAGACAATCAGGATTCGCCCTGCTCGCCTCATCAAGCATACAGGAATCTCAGGATATGGCAGCGATCGCGCATTTAGCAAGTGTCGAGTCACGAGTACCGTTCGTACACTTCTTTGACGGATTCAGATCAAGCCATGAGATCCAGAAGATCGAAGCGCTCGAGGATGAAGAGCTCAAGCGCATGACCAACCACGAAGCGATCAAAGCGTTCAAGAACGAAGGGATGCGACCGGAACGACCATATGTCAAAGTCGGTGCGCAAAATCCGGATGTCTATTTCCAAGGCAGGGAGACCGTCAACAAGTATTACGACGCACTACCAAGCATCGTAAAGGAATATATGGAACTCTTCGCAAAAGAGACCGGCAGGCAATACAAGCTCTTTGACTATGTGGGCAGTCCAGAGGCAGAGCAAATCATCATCGCGATGGGCTCGGCTACAGGAACGATTGAGGAAGCGGTCAACCACATGAACCAGAATGGCGGCAAAGTAGGCGCCGTGCGAGTACATCTCTATAGGCCTTTCTCGACAGAGGATCTTCTCAAGACCATCCCGAAGACAGTCAAGAAGATTGCAGTGCTTGACAGGACAAAAGAACCAGGAGCGCCCGGCGAACCATTATATCTGGATGTGCTTGATGCGATCAAGAGAAAAGACCGCAACACGGAAGAGGGACCATCACCGGAGACAGTAGTTATCGGAGGACGCTACGGGCTCTCATCAAAAGAATTCACACCATCAATGGTCAAGGCAGTCTTCAACCACCTCTCAAGTGACGGGTGGCACGGCTTTACCGTGGGCATCAATGATGATGTGACTCACCTGTCCATCCCAGTCGGCGAGACGATCAACAGCGAGCCGGAAGGACTGACACAGTGCAAGTTCTGGGGCTATGGGTCAGATGGGACGGTGAGTGCTAACAAGAACTCCATCAAGATCATCGGAGAGAATACAGGGCTTCACGTACAAGGACACTTCGTGTATGATTCCAAGAAATCAGGAGGAGTCACCATTTCGCATCTCAGGTTCGGCAAACAACCGATCAAGTCAGAATACGAGATCCAAAGCGCTGATTTCATCGCACTGCATAAACCTTCATATATAGGACGGTACGACATCCTCGAGAATATCAAAGAAGGAGGAACTTTCCTACTCAACAGCCCGTGGAAGCCAGAAGAGGTCTTCGAGCATCTCACAGAAGATATGCAACAGACTATCAAGGAAAAGAACATCAAGGTCTACACGATCGACGCGTTCTCGCTCGCAGAAAAAGTCGGTCTTGGCAAGCGCATCAACACGATCATGGAGACTGCGTTTTTCAAGCTGACATCAATCCTTGACAGCGATACTGCAATCAAGGCAATAAAAGACCATATAGAGACGCAGTTCGAGAAGAAAGGACAAGAGATCGTCAAAAAGAACTGGGCTGCAGTGGATGAAGCGCTTCAAGCGATAAAAGAGGTTCCGACAAGCCAAGAACCGCAAGCCAGTGTTCAAAAACAAGAGATCATCAGCGATGATGCCGGCGAATTCGCAAGGGACATCATCAAGCCGATTGCGCATCTGAAAGGAAACGACATCCCAGTCTCGAAGATGCCGCTTAACGGAGCAGTACCGCTTTCCACATCCCGACTCGAAAAGAGAGGAGTGGCGACGAAGGTTCCGGAATGGAATCCGGAGACCTGCATCCAGTGCGGCATGTGCTCGTTCGTCTGTCCGCACGCAGCGATCAGGGTCAAACAGATCGAACCGGAGAATCTCAAGGACGCACCAACACAGTTCAAGACGCTCAATTCAATGACCAAGAACGAGCGAGAACTCGCCTTCAAGATCCAAGTCTATCCGGAAGATTGTATCGGCTGCGGACTCTGTGTCAACGCCTGCCCCATGAAAGATAAAGGGGCGCTCAAGATGGTACCGCTTAAACAGGCTCGTGAGAATGGAGAGAACGAGAATGTCGAGTTCTTCGAAAGCCTGCCGGACAATGTCATGGACGGCGTCAAGCCGGAATCGATCAAGGGAAGCCAGTTCAGACCGACATACTTTGAATTTTCCGGAGCATGCGCGGGATGCGGCGAGACGCCAGTAGTCAAGCTGGCTACACAGCTTTTCGGCGACCGGATGGTCATCGCGAATGCCACGGGATGCTCGTCAATCTATGGTGGAATGTTCCCGACAACACCCTACGCTCAAGACAAGGAAGGGAAAGGCCCTGCCTGGGCGAACAGCCTGTTCGAGGATAATGCCGAATATGGCTACGGGATGAGGCTCGCTATCGATAAGAACAGGGAGACGCTCAAAGAAACCATCGAGAAGCTCATCGAGACAGGAACCACTGAAGAATTGACCACCGCACTAAAGAGAATGCTCGAACACTGGGATGAGACAGGTGAAGAAGCGAAAGAAGCCGCAGCAGAAGTCAACAAGCACTTGCCAGAAGCGCTTGAGCACGTGTATGGCGAGAGCGAACCATTGCTTAATAGAATCAACGAACTCAAAGACTATCTGATCGATAAGAGCGTGTGGCTCGTCGGCGGCGATGGCTGGGCATATGATATCGGCTTCGGAGGGCTGGATCACGTGCTGGCACAAGGCAAGAACGTGAACGTTCTCGTCCTTGATAACGAGCAGTACGCGAACACCGGCGGACAAGCGTCTAAATCAACACCGCGAGGAGCTACGGCGAAATTTGCGATGGCAGGACGACCACTGCCGAAAAAGAACCTCGGAGTGATGATGACAACCTATGGCAATGTGTATGTAGCGCAAGTCTCCATGGGAGCGAACAAGCAACAGCTCATCAAGGCACTCGTCGAGGCGGAGAACTATCCGGGACCGTCACTTGTCATCGCGTATGCGACATGCATCAATCACGGAACGGATATGAGCCAAAGTATACAAGAAGGAAAGCTCGCAATGAACAGCGGGTATCTGCAGCTATTCAGATACGATCCAAGACGGACTGAGGAAGGCAAGAATCCGATGATCGTTGATTCGTCAGAGCCAAGCGTAGAGTTCAAGAACTACATCCTCAACGAGACAAGATACAGAACTCTCGAGATCACACATCCTGAAACGGCAGGAAAGCTCTTCGAGCTCGCCAAGCAGGATGCAGAAAACAGACGAAAACAACTCGGCAAACTAGCTGGGAATAAGGAGTGATGACAAAATGGCAGAAGTCATAATCGATAAGGAAAAATGCATCGGCTGCGGAGCCTGCGTGAACACGTGCCCGCAAGATGTCTTCGAGATGAACGACGATAACAAGGCAGTAGCCCCACGGGCAAAGGACTGCATCGCATGCCGTGCGTGCGAAGGAGCGTGTCCAGTCGGAGCGATCACGATCAAGGAATAATACTTTCTTGAGAGGAGTTCGTATTATTTTATTTTTCAAGTTATTGTACAAAGAATCGTGTTCTCGAGTAAAAACAGTGTCAAAGCTAAAGAACACCAGGAAATTGAATCATTTATGCTCGTGACGAGGATGGGAATGACCCATCTTCCTGCGACGATTCAAATGCTCGAGATGCTTGATTTTCTCTTCAAGGAAACTGTTCATGCTAAGCTCCTTGTTCTCAATCATAGTTGAGAAGTGACGCCCACCCAAAAAATGAGGCATGATGACATAAGTAGCACCCTGCTCGTATAAGCTTTCTGCTTCCTCAATGTGATGCGATACTACTGAGATGATGACATTCTCGTTTTCCGATCGCACTTTCTTGATGATAAGAAGATTGGTATCGACTTCAGGAATCGTTGAGATGACCATTTTCACTTTCTTGAGATTAAGCTCATTGAGAAGTTCTGAATTATTAGCATCACCGTACTTGCAATCATACCCTTCTCGCGAGAGCTGTACGATGGTGTCAGGGTTGTAATCAATAATGAGGAATTTCTTCTTGATGCGTTTTAACGATTCAAGGATGTCAAATCCAATACGGTTATAACCGAACAAGATGATATCATGATCGTCATGCTGGTGATATTTATGCTCATCAACCTTTTTACCGCTACGCTCGAAGATGGAAAGGTACTTGGATAATGAAGAGTAAATACTATCGGCATAAAGGATAATATAAGAAGAGCTGGCAAACGTGACCAGACCCACCGCTGTGAGTAAAGTCAGGATCTCCTGAGATATCTGGCCAGAGGAAACCCCCAAAGATAAGACGATCAGAGAGAACTCACTTATCTGGGCGACGGTCAAGCCAGCCAGGAAGCTGTTGCGCTTCGTATAATTGAGAAAGCCCATTATAGTCATCACGATTATAGGATTACCGATTATGACAAGAGCAGAGAGGCCAAGGATGATCCAGATGTTAGACAGGATGTTCGTGAAAACCATCTGGGAGCCGAGCATGATAAAGAACAACACAAGGAAAAAATCCCTCAAAGGCTTCATCTTGGAACTGATCTCAAAATGGTAAGGTGAAGTCGATAAAGCGATTCCAGCAAGCAAGGCTCCGGCTTCAAGAGAGAAATTGATGTAATGGAACGCAGAAGCGACGACAAAACACCAAGCAAGAGAGAACAATAACAAGAACTCCTGGGATTTAGCAATAAAAGAAGTCAGGCGAGGAAGAATGTATCGAGATAGTAAAAACAGTATCAGCATGCCACCAACACCTTTGAGCAAGGTCTCGACAGCAAGGGAAGCGAGACTCGTATCACGACCCATCGAGGAAATGGCAAGAAGCACTAATATAGCAACAAGATCCTGGACGATGAGAAAACCCACAGAGATACGACCATACAAGGATTCAATGTCACGCTTGTCAGAAAGCAATTTCATGATGATGATAGTGCTGCTGAAAGCAAGCGCGATACCGACGAAAAGAGAAGCGGTAGTGGAGAAGCCGAGAAGGAACCGAGAGACAACATAACCTATAGAAGTCGTTATGATAACCTGACTCAAACCAGTGATCACAGCGACTTTACCGACATCCTTGATAACTTTAGGATTAAGATTCAAACCAACGAAAAACAAGAGCAACGCAACACCGATTTGAGAGAATGCTGAAAAAGTAGTCGTGGAATCGATAAGGTTCAAGACAAGAGGCCCTGCAATGATACCGCTCAAGATGTAACCGATGATAGAAGGCTGCTTCAACAGGCGAGTGATGCCAGTGACCACTACGGCAACACCGAATATGAGGCTCAACTCAATAAAAACATCAGGGTTCATGGTCTCACACTAACTGTATGTAGTCCACAACAAACCATTTATAAATTTTTTTAAAAGGGGTGCTGTTCAAAACAACCACACTGTGAGTTCACACATCAGTATATTCACCCCTGAAGTCCCGAAAGAAGTTTTTTTCAAAATATTTTTCTTCCAGTTTCAGGGTAAAGCCACCTTCGATCTTTTATTCAACATACGAACATGTTCCTTTTTGAACAGAGCCTAAAGGAAAATACGTCCAAAATACAGATTGTGTATCACATATAGAGCCATAAGGACTAAAATCAGAAGCAACAGATAAACGGCCTCACTCCAGTGTTCGCAGCTCAAGAGGTGTAGATGTGTAAGTCGTTTTAGGCTTGAGTTTGAAACTCCCATACACAGCATCTATATCACTATATTCTCCAGGAAGACCGACACGGTCGCAAAGCTCTTTTCGCCGTTTTTCAGAAAGGGATTTATCGATCAGACCAAGAAAATTCTCGACACCGTTCTGATATATCCTCTCCGTAAGTTCAGGGTCGAGATCAAGACCAAGATGATTGTATTGCTTTTTCTGTCTCAAACTCTTATCTGCAAAATGGGGAATGAGTTGATTAGCGAGTTTGAGATTCTCGTCCTTTTCAGCAGTCATCTCGTAAGTCTTGGCTGCAAAATAGACTTCAGTCATTGCAGAGGTGTTTTCCATAGTGAGTTCTGCAGGATCCTCTAAAGCAACACCCACGTTTACGGACTCGCGATCCTGAACCTGCCCTAAAGTATCATTTGCATAAGTAAGGAAAAGTATTGTTGCAAGACTCCTCACAAACAGAGGTTTCAAGTTCATACCAAATAAGTCTTACCTTATCATATATATATTTAACGACCACGGAAAAAGATCGAATTTCAGAAAAACACAACTGAAGAAACCGTAGAAAGCCATGAAGAAAAACCCAAGCACAGCTTTTATAAACAAACAGCAGAAACCTTTATAAAAACCACTCTAATCCACAACAGTGGTTCTAATCGAGAATGAGTTTTGAGTAACGAGTTCTCACCACTTAATATCCACTAGAAAACCATCCATGGAGTGAATAACCAATGGCAGGAGATCGAAAATTCGTAAACGTAAGCTCACTGAAGAAAGGAAGCTACATCATCGTCGATGACGTCGCATCCACTGTTACTGATATCAGCATCTCACGACCGGGAAAGCACGGTCACGCGAAAGCGAACATCATGGCACAAGGCATGATCGACGGTAAGAAGCGGAACATGGTGACCGGAGACCATCAGGTCGAAGCGCCTATTATCGGAAAGAAAAACGCACAAGTCCTTTCCGTTACAGGCGAGATGGCAAATGTCATGGACATGGAAACGTATGAGACCTTCGACCTACCGATTCCTGAAGACCTGAAAGGAGAGGTCCAGGAAGGAGTCACAGTCGTCTACTGGGAAATCCTCGATGACAAGGTCATCAAACAGGTCAAGAACGAGTAAACACAATCAAATAACGGAGATGAATCAACATGGCAAAGCAAGAAAAATCACTGATTTTTAAGCTTAGCAATACTGGAGGTGTCCATCATGGCTAAGTTCCCAGAAGCGGATGCACGGCTTTTCAAGAACGTCTTTATCTGCAAGAGTTGCAAGAGCAAAGTCCGAGCACCGAACATGAAAGTCCTTCAAGGCAAGGTCAAGTGCAAGAAGTGCAACAGCAAAGCCCTACGGACAGCTAAGAAATAAACGCTTTTTTCTTTTTCCACCTTCTCTTTTTCTGAATCTATAACAAGAGCCCTTATCATCAATATCTTTTTATGTTCCAACCACCGACCCATAATTCAGATGAAGAGATGAAAAGCAATCCTCCACAGGAAGAAGTCACGATACACACCAAACACCACCGGCTCAAAGCTGAAGTGTATTTTGATGTCATCGAGACGAGCAGGGTGAAAGTCGATAAGAAACTGTTCACCGAGATGTGCAGGACAGGATGCAGCAATTACAATAACAAGTATTGCTGCCCACCACACTCACCGGAATTCACAAGCCATATTGGGAATCACGACCGGCTACTGCTTGTCATGGTAAAAATCGATCTCGACCAGCTTGCACAGGCAAAGTATAAGGAATATCACAAGGTGCGGATGACAAATACTATCATCAAGTCACGCATCGAGAAGGTGATGAGATCGCTGGAAGGGGAATCAGGAACAAAGTTCATGAGCACAGGCGCGTGCAGGCTGTGCAAGCCATGCCAGAAAAAACTCAGCAGACCATGCAAGCACCCGCAAGAGATGCGATTCAGCCTTGAAGCGCTTGGGGCAGACTGTAATAAGCTGGCACAGGATGCGTTCGGAAAGCCGCTATTATGGTATGAGAAAAAGCACGCACCAGCCTATACGGCAGTCATCTGCGCGTTGCCACTAAAAGCAGGGCATGATAAGAGCGAATTCTACAAGCTTCTTGGAAGACGCGTTGATGAAATCGTGAAGTGAACAGCAGAATCAAGACCTAGCGTCTGATCTTCTTAAAATACTCGAGAACAAGCTCGATGAACGTAGCAGCGCTCCAGGTCTGGGCAAGACTTGCCTGACCGGATTGTTTCTCCGCGCTTGAAAGCTCGCTGGCATGACCTGCAAAGCCGAACTCCAGAATGTCTTTAGCGGAAGCGCTCATGATACGAAGTACCTGGTAGGAAAAGGAGCGCCTGGCAAGGCGGTGCATGGCGAGGGCTGCCAGATTATTGATAAAATACCATGAGTCCCCACGGTGATAGCTCTTGTTATCCTCACCAGTATAATGCGGTTGGAACAAGTCAGCATCAGGAGACAGAGTCGCGACACCACCCCAATTGAGAAAGAGTTTTTCTGCGTGGGAGGAGAAGGCTTTCTTCCACACGACCGAAGAGAAGAGATCAGGAGCGAGATAATACGCCAAGAACAGATTAGGACGGATAGTGGTGTCAGCAGCACCATCGTCAGAGCGACCATCAAGCACGACACCTGAAGAGGAGGTGTCGACAAACCAACGCCTGACAAGAGCGATGAAGCGCTTGCGCTCCTTTTTCAAGTCACTCTTCACATCGAAGGAGAGAACGTCCGAGAGGAGGATCAAGGCATCATAGACAGCCAAGAACAAGGCCTGGATCTCGACACGATAACCCTCACGACCATCATCACCGTAGGCGGTGTCCATCCAGGTCTCACAAGACTCGTTATGGAACAAGGAGACAACCACACCATCTTTGGTCTCGCAAAAACGTCCATCGCCGCCGCGCGAGGACTTTGCGCGCGAGAGCGCTGAAGAGAGAACAGCATGCCAACGAACCATCTCATCAATCGAACATATGTCAAAAAGGCGCTTGTTCTTCTGCAGAATAGCGATCAGATCAGAGACGCGACGGGCGAGCCAACCGATCGCATCGATACTAGGCAGGTCGCTGTGCGGATGACGATTAGGCAGGAGTCCGTTCTCAAGAAGCGATCCCATGTGACGATCGATGATACCAGTACACTGGCGCCACAAGGAGTCATCATCCATGTAGGCAGCCAAATCGATCAAACCGCCGAGGCTTATGAGCTCGTCACGAGACCATATCTGGAAAAACCAAGGCAGACCGGCGAATAAGCCATCTTTCACACCGTCCTCGCCGGAGAGGATGTGCTGGTGCAAGGAAAGAAGCGAGTTAGAGGCGCAAAGCATCGCCATGGATGTGCGCTCATCTCCCAAGGATCGGGTGTCGGGAAGGTGTTCGAGAGCGCGCATGTGAACGGTTGAGATGATCTCCTCACGATGATGGAAGGCAACGTCGGTGACAGTGCGAGCTTCATAATCAGTATAGGCCGCTCCAATAATAACGTGACGGGACGGGAGGAAGGTGAGAGCGTCATAGACCCAATACGTGCTTTTAGCATTTCTGTCACGATCAGTGGCATAGTCCACCTCACGCCAGTTGCCAAGAACTTCAACATCGCGGACTCCGCGCAGGATCATGTGATGCTCGTATTCCTGGGAGCCATCAACAGCATACTGCCTGAAGACAATCGTGACCGAATCATCTCCGGGAAGGACATCATAAATACGGCCGAGACGCGACCCTTCATACGCATCCCTGTGATCGAGCGTGAGCCTGACACGACCGTTCATGTCCGACGTCTCATAAAGCAGGCTACGACCATAGAGACGGAAAGAATCTTTGGCACCGGTCTCGAAGACGCGCCTCAAACCATAGAAAGTATAATAGAACGAAGTGCACCCACCCTCATCAAGAGGCTCTAGCGATTCCAGTATCTTTTGCATGCGCCACTGTTCTTTCGAGAACTGATACCAGCCACGATAGCTCAAGCTAGGATGCAAGGCGAGAAAACCACCATAACCATCAGTCATCAAGCCGGCAGGCTCTCCCTGCGAGACCAATTCTTGTCCATCGTGCTTGTAGATACGCCGTACCATTATAGAGAAAAACACCTCGTCCAACCACAAATAAGTTCACGACTTATTCTCTAAAGCCTTGTTATGAGCATCAAGATAATGTCTTATCAATTGCCGCCAGTCAGCATAGGAGGACAGCGCGTGAGCGTTGATCTTACGAGCAACACGAGCATTCGTATCAAGCGCCGAAAAGGATAGGAAGATATTATACAAGCTGTCAACCACTCCGTCCTTATCACGCGACCATTCCACTACGTGAAGACCTTTTTTCGTGCCCACGACCTTGTCTTTCATGTACTGACCATAACCAGTCAAACTCGAGGTGATGGCAGGCACACCGTGAGCGAGGGATTCAAGCGGAGTATAACCCCAAGGCTCGTAATAACTCGGGAAGATACCAAGATGACAACCGGCGACCGCTTCGTAATACGTCATATTGAGAAGACCATCGCGACCATCGAGATATGCAGGTAGGAAGACTACCTTCACCTTGTCATCAGAATGATTGTTCAAACCGTTCTCGCGACAGGAACTGATGATTGAGTCGTTCTTTTCGTCAATGACATGCGTGGAAAGGGGAGGATAGGAATGACGTTTGACGCTGCTGAAATCACGCTTGAGACGATCAAGGACCGCTTCAGGAAGAGGCTCCACATCAAATTCGTCATGAGAAAGCACATCCATGATAAAACGCCGGGTGAACACATCCGATTGCTCCTCGATTTCAGAGGCGAGTTCGCCCAGATAACTCTTATTTTCAAGAAGCTCCTGCTTGGGACTAGCACCTTCAATAGCCAAAAAGAAAAAGGCGACAATGTTCTTTCCAGAACCGGCATCTTTCAGCTGCTCGTTAAGCCTGCCCAGCGCCTTGATCGTGACGTCAATACCTTTGTTCTCGAACTCGTAACGTCCACTCGTGTAAAAAAACAGGGTTTGGGAAAAGTCAAAGACGTTATCCTCACCGGTGCCCGGGTCGCGATATGGGAAGAAATGCGCCATGAGATAATCCTGGAGCTTACGCTTGCTCATCTTATGATTCATAGATGCCTCCTCGAAAGTCGGAAACTTGTCAAGAGAGAGGCCGTTAGGCAAGACCATCGGCTCGCGACCGAGAAGATGCTCCGCTTCTCTCGCCGTCGTTTCAGAGACTGTCGTGAAAACGTCAGCCACATGAGCACAGGCGCGTTCTGTCGTGAACTTGTCGGCGATGCCGATAGCTTTGGCTTCATGTTCGGGGTCGATGTTCTCGAGAACGTCAAAGAGCCAGGTGCCACGAGAAGAGAGCGAGCGACCAAGCATCGTCGCGTGAGTGGTAAAGACCTTAGCCACAGAAGAACCGAGGTTATTCAAGTGGAACATGGCAAAGCCCGAGAGCCACTCATGAAAGTGACCGACGATGCGCTTGCCGGAATACACCTTCTCGAACTCTTCAAGAAGCATCCCCACACCCCAAGACCATAAAAGCGGTTCGTGAAAGTCATGAGAAGCATTCAGAGAATCAATACCATAAGCATCCCACAAGCCTTTCTTGATGCTATCAAGATGAACTTCGAGGGATTTGGCGTCAACAAGAATCGTGGCAGGACGACTTTCGATATCCCAAAAACCGTACTCGCACCGGATTCCATGAGCATAAAGCCGCTCGAACACTACAGAGAGAGTTTCAGGAGGAGCTTGAGGTATGAAATCCCTCGGCAAGTAATCGAAAAGAGGGCCTACGAAGTAAAACGTGTCGTAGTGTGCCTGCATGAGACTAGCCTTAGAAGTGATTACAGTATGGATTCCACCACACTTGTTGCATACTTCCCAGCTTGCTTCGCAAACAATATCAGCTTTAGTCTCCATGAACAGGCACACCCACACGCATTTTTTTACCTCTTTTTCCCGGAAAGAATCCCACAAACAGGGTTTTTCCAGAATGAACAGCACTCATTAAAAAAACACTCCACCAGACTTACGCTTTCACATGCTTGTCGATGAGGTGCTTGTAGATAATCATACGAATCTGATCAGGACTCTTTGACTTGGCAATCTTCTTTGCAAGATCCTTCTCGCCAAAGACGTCCTCAACCCAAGTCGCAAAATCGTTGCGGAGCTCATTGACATGATACTCAACAACTTCTTTCTCCAGGTTGTCAAGCGTGTCAGCCAGAGCCAAGTAGTGGTTGAGCTGCTTTCCGTTCTTAAGCACGAAATACTTCTCAGCAGGAATCTTCTCAAGCGAGACTTTCTTGGAAGCCTTCGAAGAACGTTTCCCGGCCGCTTTCTTAGACGCTTTTGTAGCGACAGAATTCTGGTTTTTGCGGCTTGAACCAGCTTTTTTTGTCGCTTTTTTCGCAGTCTTTTTTGAAACCATTAATCACACCCCTTTTTTCAAAATTTCATCATAACAGATGAACGTGAATGATCCAGACCTAGCGTTCGCAAGACATGGTCTGGAGCAAATGCGAGGGAGAGTCAGCGACCTCGGGCTCGGTGAGAAAAACACCGTTTTTCGAGAGCTCGACACTCCTGATCTTGTGAGCGATATCGTTGAAAATATTCATCATATCCATATAGTGGTCGTACTGGCTTTTCTTGAGCTCACCTGCTGCGTCAGTGTGAAAGACAGCCTTGTGGTGAGCTAGGTATCGCCAATGAGAGAGGAGGTCCTCATCACCAGTCGAAGAAACGTGAGGATAAAGGCCTTTAAGCTCGCTGATGATGTGTTCCTGCATCGGCGAGAGGACAGTGCTTGACTCTACAGATGAGACAGTATCAAGAGAGAACGAAGAGGAAATAACATCCACCCCTTCAAGAGAGTCCGTGTCAAGGCTGGAGGGGATCGAGGAAGGATCTTCAAACGCCGAGATGTCAAGTGCGATAAGCGTTGGCTTAGTGCTGGTAGTGGCTTCAAGGGCCCTGCTATCAATACAGGAAGAGAGACCTGCATTCGAGAGTGCCGAAACGTGTTCTGCACTCAAATGGTCTTCAGCAGTGAAAAAGACTGAAGGCGAAGCGCCAAGGTGCTCCCGGATGACGTGATTATGATGCTCTACTTGAGCTTTGAGTTCCTCGCCGGAGAGCACGTGCATGGAACCTGCATAATAAGGCATCGAAAGGAGTTCTACGTTGTTGGTCGAGATGAAGGTTGCCAGTCGCTGAAGCAAGTCCTCATCATGGTCAGCGATCATATCAACCACATGACCGGGAATCGCAAGGCCTATCCTGACAGCGATATCATTCTCTGAGAGGTACCTTTCCAGAGAAGCCAACCTGGTCGAGAGTGCAGAGGCCATCTCGTGAGACATCCGACCGTAATCAATATACTCCTTGTTCGTCCCTATATCAAAGACATTGAGCGAGTGAACGTGAAGCTCCCCATATATTGTTGCTATCAGCGCTTGTTTCATCATCATACCACCATTCATCTATTTGCCGGATAATTCCTTATACACCTGGATGCACTTCTGTGCAGGAGCCTTCCAATCGACGTTTTTCGCTTCCGTATAACCCATTTCAGTCATGGTCTTGTGGAGGCGACGGTATTTGAGAAGAGCGATAACCTGGGAAGCCATCTTATCAATGTCCCAGAAGTCAACCTTGAAACAGTGATTGAGCACTTCAGACACGCCTGACTGCTTGGAGACGATGACGGGAGTCTCTTTTTGCATCGCTTCAAGCGGTGTCACGCCAAAGGGCTCCATAAGCGATGGGAGGATGAACACGTCCGAAATGTCGAAAAAGTAATTCGCTTCTTTACGCGAGTAAAAACCGTGGAAATAGAACTTGTCGTAGATGCCAAGCTCTTTGGTCAGATCGATGCAAGCTTGGAGCTTATCACCGGAGCCGGCCATGATGAACTTCGTGTTCGGGACGTGAGCGAGGACTTTCTGCGCCATGCGGATGAAGTTCTCAGGACCTTTCATACCCGTAATGCGACCCATGAACGAGACGATGCGATTATCACCCTTGAAGTCACTGATCCGGGTCTTGACAGGCTCCATCGCGACACCGCCGTTGTGGACGACATGAACTTTTTCACCGGGAACACCATAATGGTCGATGAGCGTCTGCTTGATACCTTCACTGACTGCAAAGACCTTATCAGCTGCAAAAAATCCAGTTCGTTCGATATCATAGACTTCCTGATTGACACCCTTGCCAGCGTTCTTGTTAACCTCAGTGATATGGCAGTGAACAATAAGCGGCTTGCCAGATAGGCGTTTTGCAACTGTTGCTGCAGGGACCGTCGTCCAGTCGTGCGCATGGATAACATCGAAATCGCCGAAATCACCATGCTCAAAGAGTACTGCAGTGCGTCTTGAAAAACGATCGATCTCATCAAGAAGATCCTCACCATAGAGTTTGAGGGTGTTATCAGAAGAATCGTCAGAGGAGTCAATGCCCAGATCCTGCTTTCTTATCTGTTGAAGCGTACGCTCATATTCCTCTTTAGTCTGGTAAGCGCTAAGCAGTGACCGGACCCTTCTGACCTGGATTTGGGTGGAGGTTTCACAATCATATTTGCGAGCGCGTTTTTTCGTGTTGAAGACATCAAGAAATCCTGGATTGACAGTGTCAGGACAATAAGGCATGACATACTCAAGTTCAACACCTTCAGAAACCAGCTCTTTAGCAAGCTCAAAACACACTATACCGACACCGCCTGCAAAATAAGGAGGGAATTCCCAACCAAACATCAACACCCGCACTCAGCTCACACCTCTTTTTTACGTTGCTTTTCAGGATCGCGAATAATTCACCAGGGGTTTGGAATGCCGAGAAAAAAGCCTGCGAATCAGACCATCCTGGCATAAACCCATCATATAATAAAGAAGGCAGGACAGGCCATTTAAAAAGGTTGTGTTGGAAAACTGCAGAAAAAAGGAGAATAAGAGAAAAAAGCACAAATAAAATATAACATATTAAGTTAATAAGTTACAAATAAATAAATTTAAAAAGTAATTACATAAAAAAATATTTAAACGAAAAGAACAAAGGGAAAACCATGAACGAGCTGACCCACACGCAATTCTCGATTCTCAAAAGTGTCGCCAAAGGACATGATACTGCCAGCTCAATCTCAAAAACCACAGATATCAGCCTACCCTATGTCACAACACAACTCGCACTTCTCGAAGCCAAAGGAATCATAAGACCATTTTCCAAAGCCAGCCAATCACGACCGGGAAAGCCAAAAAAACAATATCAACTAGCCCATAGTCTCATCAGCATTACAGTGCTCAGGGATGGTTTCGGCGTCAAGACAACACTGGAACAGGAAGCACCAGCCTTTGAACGCTACCTGCAACTCATCCCACAAATCAGCCCCCGAAAAAGAGAGGCATTCTCGACGTATTACTGGACGCACAGGAAATACCTGGATCACGTACAATCAATAGGACATCTCAAGACCTCGAACAACAAGATCGAACTGGTGGCACTCACGACAGAAGAGCAGCTTGACACGCTCCGGAAAGAGATCAGTAACGAAACAGTAAAAGACAGCACAGGAAAGGACATCATCATCGCCTGTTGGATACACACACCAAAAGAGCTTGTCAATGGCTATAAAGCCGGGGATGAATACTATAAACGACTCGTGGACAACATCACAGTCATGCTTGATGACAAGGATACGTTCCCGGATATCATGGAGAAGGTCATACAATGAACAGACTCTCAAAAATCATTGAAGACATGGACCTGGACGATCTGAAAAAGATCAAGAAAGATCTTGACACCGGCAATATCGAAAAGCTCATCAAGAAACGGATGAAAGAGGTCCAGAAAAGCCAGATCGCCACCTGCCCGGTCTGTAGTGCAAGGGTGAAAGAAGGAGAAGGGCTTCACCTGCAATTCGGACCCGCTGATTTCAGGAAAAAAGCCACTTTCGATGGAGTCGATTGCCTCCAATACTTCCTGGAGAGACTTAAGAAGAAATGATCGCATATAAAGGAAAGAGAACCAAATACGCAAAAGAGAAAGAACAAATGCCCGGATCAGCAATTGTCAAGACTATGTTCTAATGTATACTTCTTAACACCTTGCTTGACAGTCTCAAGAATATCTTTTATCGAGAGATCACCCGATGAAGAAGACGCCTGCAATCCAGACCTGCTCACAGAAACATAATTGCCATTGAACAGGAAATCATAACTGTATGAAGATATCTGCTGCACACGATAAGGACCACTTTTTCCGGGCACTACCCGCGTATAATCGTCTACGGACTTCACCATAACGAAATTCTTTTCAGCGTGAAGCGCAGTTCCAGTCACTTCCAAATCCGAAGATGAAAGGAAACTATCGGCTTTACGAACCAGATAATTAACAACACCTACATAGCAAGGGTTCAAACGATCCATTTCTTTATACATAGTGATCACAGCAGGAATATAAAAATAAGAATGAAAGATAATTTATAAACACATCTACTTATCAGGACGAAAAAACAAAAAGATATCCTTCAAAAACAACCGGGAAACGTCATCAGCATCAAAAGACAGAGGGAACATAAATATTTTAAAGCGAAACAAATTCGTTTATAATATGACTTTCGAAAAGAACAGTTCAATACCATACAAAGTGCAGGCAGCAGAACAATTCTTGGACGCGACAAAACGAATTTACATGCAAACATATGATATTGATCCCTCAAAAGAATCTGCAGAGGATGAATTTCTAGAAAGCCTCTCGTTGATGAAAGAATACCTGAACGATAACGAGTATTCGGCACTGCACCAGGAAAGCAAGGAATGGAGCGAGAAATTCTCGAAAGATGAGAAGCTGAAACCGGCATACCAGAACCTGACACATTTACAATCCTACCTACGGAATCTCGCCAATATAGATGAACAGATCACACACATAGAAACAACATACGTCAACAATAGTGAAAATCAGATCCACCCAAGCATGGAAGATGAAAGCGAAGATAATTACAATTTCCTTGGGGACCTGGAAACAATCAGAGGCAGAGTCAATGACGGCGAATATTCTTATGCTGCAAAAGACGCGAGACGATTGAAAAACCTTTATAACAAGCACGAGCCCGAAACGAACTATGTCGAAGAGATACCACAAAGCCTTGACACGGTCAGAAAATACTTGAATGCAGAACAACAATCAGAGACTAACCTCACAGCAAAGAAACACTAGAACCACCATTAATTAGACTGCAGGATATGCACTATATCCATGCCGAATTCTTCGATCTTGGAGGCGCCAAGACCGCTGATACCATAGAGTTCTGAGACAGTGGAAGGCTGACGGTCAAGAAGCTGGTCAAGCACCTTATTACTGAAGATGACATAAGCAGGGACGCCGCGATCCTTAGCCTCTAGAAAACGCCACCTCTTAAGTGCCTTTTTCTGTTTCTCAAGACGATCTGAAGAGATGCCTTGATGCGAGACGGAAGTCCCAGAAGAAACATCGCTTCCCGATGAGAGGAAAGGGGATGGCGAGGAAGCGTAGCTGACATAGAGCTCTTTCTTGGCACGGGTGCAGGCGACATAGAACAAGCGACGTTCCTCCTCATATTGGTCATATTCAAGCGGAGAGCACAAAAGCCTGACAAAACGATGATCCTTTGCCTTGCAAGGATAGTTGAGAGAAGTAGCGCCAATGACAAAAACAACTTCGGCCTCCAAGCCTTTGATGGCATGAACAGTCGATAAAGTCACCTGATCAGGATCAGGATCTTCAGAAGCTTTGGCCTGCTCGTCGGTTCGCAGCATGAAGCGAACCCCTTTTTCCTGACAATGCTTCTTGACCTTCTCAAGACCCCTGTTAGTACGCGAGAGGACAAAGATGCTGTTTCTGGCAACGCTAGAATGCACGATATAATCAACAACGGCTCGAGCCTCATCATCTTCAGAAGTGTAAGTATCAACAGAAACACGGCCTGGAATGGTTCGAGAGGGCTTGAGCGGGTGGTACGGATTCTTACCTCCATGTGCTGCGGCAATGAGATCATTAGCGAACGAGAGTATTTCGGGCGAGGAGCGGAAGTTTGTCGAGAGTTCCATAATAGCACCATCGTTTGAAGCGCAGCTTTTCATGAAGTGAAGCATGACACCAGGATCAGCGCCGCGCCAGGCGAAGATGCTCTGTCTGGGATCACCGACGACAAACAGGTAATCTGGCGAGAGGAGGTCGACAAGCTCCTGCTGTGTCGGGCTGACGTCCTGATACTCATCAACAAGGACCCAAGGAAAAAAAGGCTTGTGTTCAGGATAGTTCTTGAACAACCGAAGGGTGTCAGGCACCTGGTCACTGTAAGTGCGAAACCCGCGCTCATCAAGTTCTGAAGAAACAGTCTTGACAATCTTAATAAGGTTAGTTGCCGTGACACGATCGCTGAGTTTCGCTTCTGCAATGCGCTTGTCAAAGAGAGAGGTGTCACCACCCACGGCATCATACTCTTCCAGGATGGAGTGAAAATCATAGAGAAAGGAGAAAAACAGTTCTCGCTCCTCCTTGCCACGGCGTTCACGAGCGGTGAAATAATGCTCGAGAAAGGTCTTTGTCTCAAAACCAGAGTCATGGATGGCGCGAGAGACGAGCCTGATGAAATCACGATTAGGGATCATCACCTTATGCAAGCCGTAAAGTTCCAGACCATGACGCAAGAGTTCTTTCTCGGCAAAGGAGTTGAAGGTCTCGATACGCACCCACTCAGCCTGTTCACCGAGCAGGTCATGCAAACGGGAGCTCATCTCACGACGAGCCTTCCGGGTGAAGGTAATAGCAAGGATGTCTCCAGGAGGCACGCCGGCGAAACGGACCAAGTAGGCGATCTTGTGCGTGAGCACGCTCGTCTTGCCACTGCCAGCACCAGCGACACAGGCCTGGCGCGAGCTCATGTCAACAATCGCTTTCTGCTGCTCGTCCGTGAAGCGTTCGAAGAAAAAAGAGAGTCCTTCACAAACCCGGCGCTCATGATCAGTGAGAACGGCAGGTTCGAAAGAAGGGAATTCAAGAGCGGAAGATGCAGGTGATGAAGAGAGACCGTCAGGAGAAGAAGAGGGTGAAGCTGCAAGAATATCATCAACACTCATCTCAAACCCTCGCTCATCCATCTCAGCCGAACCTTTAGCTGTCAGCTCAATCACAGGCATCGTGCCACGAAACTTGGAAACCGCGAGAAAACCA
Source organism: Candidatus Woesearchaeota archaeon (assembly GCA_046546105.1). Taxonomy (GTDB): domain Archaea; phylum Nanobdellota; class Nanobdellia; order Woesearchaeales; family SKGA01; genus SKGA01. The sequence goes on from JBKGYN010000009.1 coordinate 34,409, forward strand.
TTTTTTATGAGATGTTCCACGAACTTGAGAAGATCCGATTCATCATAACCGCCAAGTGAGCCGTGATAGACCTTCTTCTCCAGACCCAGACGTTTGATACGAAGGGATTCCTCGCCACGAAGGAGCTGGACGAGGAGTTTCTTGCCCACCGGAAAGTCAAGCTCGTCAATAAGATTGAAGACTGTGATGTGATCGCGCTTGACACGAGTCACTTTCAAAGAACCATCAGCATTGAACTGCACAACTATCTAAACCCCACGACAGGGCTGGAAACCGAAAGGGATTTATAACTGTTTGTCAAGGTGATTCGATAAAAACACACCCTCACATGCATGAAGTTTATAAACTTCAAGGTATTAAGGACACTTATGAAAGTGCACAAGAGAATTCTTATCATCACGATCATCGTCACATTACTAGCGACAATCACTACTGCACATCCGGGTGAGTATCAAGAACTCGTGCTTCGAAATGATATCGAAGGAGAAATCAATATCCAGAAAGAATCGCCGGAAGCGAGCGTTTCAAGCGTGCAGGCGACACTATATCTCAAACCACTGGAAAGCTATCGCCAAAAAGTGAGCGATTCACACACACAACCAGATGGTAATGAGACCGAGGAGAACATGACATTCTCATGGAACAACCCAACAACAGAACAACTGCAATTCTCACATAGCACGAGAGTGGAAACGACGGCACATCCGAAGCAAGTCACCTCGAAAACAAGATTCCCTCTTGAAAAGATCCCTTCCGAAATCACACCGTATCTGGATACGACAGAGAATATCGATAGCAGTGAGGAAATCAAGCGGATAGCGACAAGACTCGCTCAAGGCGAGGACGATCTCTATATTGTCGAAGCGAAGTTGGCAAGCTGGGTTCATGATAATGTCGAGTACAACCTCACCACACTCACGAGCGAGGTCAACCAGCCTGCAAGCTGGGTGATGGAAAGCAGATACGGGGTGTGCGATGAGATCACGAACCTGTTCATCTCGATGAACCGAGCACTTGGTATCCCCGCAAGATTCGTCTCAGGCGTGGCCTACAGCGAGGCGATCCCCGACGAAGATAATTGGGGAAATCACGGCTGGGCAGAGGTTTACTACCCTGGAACAGGCTGGGTTCCTTATGATGTGACCTATAACCAATTAGGATTTCTCGATGCAAGCCATATAGAACTGCAAAAAGGAGTGGATGGCAACAAGCCATCAATCAGATACCAACACCAAGGGAAAGATATCGATATCAAAACCCTACCACTCGAATTCACGACTCGACAAGTCAGCGGCAACGGAGAGGGAGAAGAGCGAAGCACCGCAGAAATCAAGGTTCTCAAGAACGAGGTCGGTTTCGGCTCTTACAATCTGATTACAGCAAGCCTTGAAAATCCAAACGACTATTACATCACCGAAGAAGTGAGTCTGCATCCGACAAAGGATATGATTATCGACACTAGACCAAGAACCAAACTGGTAACTCTTCAACCAGGAGAAGAGAAGCGGATCAACTGGATCGTGCACACAAAAGAAGATATGGACAGGGAGTACCAATACACATTCCCAGTAGTCATCAGCAGGGCGTTGCGAACAAACAACAAAACATCATTTGAAGTGAGCAGGCAAGGTGAAGTGTATTCCAAAGCATACATGGAACAATACACAACGACAGAGGCAGAACAAGGAACAGAAGAGAAAGATGTACAACTTTCGTGTTCAATGGAGGAGCAGACAGTCCTGACAGGGACGAAACAGACCATCAAGTGCAGTGCCCATACAAGCCCAAGCGAATATCCCGTAAGCATCTGCTACCAAGGAGACTGCCAGAAGGTAGAAGATAATGATGAGGTGGCAACGATAACTTTCGAGGCTGGAGAGCCGAAGATCACGACAGCGACAATCACTGCACAGAGCAGCGATAAACAGATCATCAATAATGAATATGTGACTTATACGATCGTTGATGTTCCCAAAATAGAGCTCGCCGATCTGAATATCACAAGAACAGTCAAAGCAACTGAAAACATGACAATATCATTCGAACTGATAAAGAAGTCAGTGGCGACACCACGCAATGTCACTGCCACGATATCCCACCCGTTATTCTCACACGAGTGGCAAGTGAAGGAGTTTCAGGAGGACAGGAAGTTCATGCTCGAAATACCGGGATCACGATTAACACCTGAAGATAATACATTCACCGTGAGGGTCACGTACAAGACCGACGAGCAGAAAGAAGCAAGCATCACGGAGAATCTCACTACAACACTCATTACAGAAAACTTCACGCAACGATTGAGCGCGATGAGCAACAGGATCGATGTCAGCGTGAAAAAGGCTTTCGAGAAAGTATTGCCAGAGCAAGCCAATAAGATACCGCTACCAGCACAAAGAATGATCACCTACATCCTCATGCTCGGAGTAGTACTCATGGTGATAGGACTGATTACAGCTCACAAGAAAAACATTCGAGAAGACAGCGATGACAAAGAATGAGCGAGAAGAAAAGCTACCAGCACAAAGAATGATCACCTACATCCTCATGCTCGGAGTAGTACTCATGGTGATAGGACTGATTACAGCTCACAAGAAAAACATTCGAGAAGACAGCGATGACAAAGAATGAGCGAGAAGAAAAAAAAGAGAGAAATCTAAAGCACAACCTTATCCTGCAATGAAGTTGAAATCATACTTGCCAGCAGGTTTTTGAACTCCTTGCGTTTTCTGGAACGAAACGAATGAACGAGATTTTGAAGTGTTCTCAAAATGACGGACACGCAAGGTATTGAACCGGTTGTTAAGCGCTTTAGAAAAAACTGGATTGCGGTATACTGCACTACTCATGGTATACTTTTTCACCTACAACAACCTCCGATGCACACACCCAACTCAAAAATCAGGCATCGGAAAATAGGTAAAGTATAGATATATATAAATCTTTTTGCGAAAAAAAACAACTTCTGTCTTGACAGGAATAAAGGTTCCGGTCAAGAAGACAAACAAGTTTATAAAGAATGGAGCAACTACGTAAATGAGATTGCATCAAGTGAAGTGATAGTCATGATCGATATCAAACTCATACGCGAACAGCCGGAACTGGTCGAAGAAAACATGAGAAAGAAAAACCAGGAGGGCAAGCTGCATCTGGTACGGGAAGCTCGCGACAAGGATGCGCAGTGGAGAGAGATCAAGCAACAGATCGATAAACTGCGCCACGAACGAAACACCATCTCCAAAGAGATCAACAAGACAAAAAAAGACATGAAAGAGAAACCGGAACTCAAAGACCGATTCCAGGAACTTGTCACTCAAGCAAAAGAAATACCTCAACAGATAAGGGATCTCGAGGGAAAGGCAGACGAGATCCACAAGGAAGTCAAGGACCTCCAATACCAGATACCGAACATCATGCACAAGGATGTGCCTATCGGAAAAGACGATTCTGAGAATGTCGAGGTCAAGAGATGGGGAGAACCGAAACAATTCGACTTCGAAGTCAAACCGCACCAGCAGATCGCGACAGAACTCGATGGTGCTGATTTCGAGAGCGCGGCAGAGACTTCAGGCGCAGGATTCTATTACTTGCAAGGAGATGTTGCACGACTCAACCAGGCACTCATCCAGTATGCAATCAGCCATATGAGCTCAAAAGGATACCTCTATGTAGAAACACCGCTGCTTCTCAACGGCAATGTCATGAAAAACGTCACGGACATCCATGACAGGGAGAACATGATCTATAAGATCGAGGACGAGGATCTATATCTTATCGGGACGAGCGAGCATTCGCTTATCGGACGCTACCTCGATTCATTCATCGAAGAAAAAGACCTGCCGATCAAACAGACGAGCTATTCGATGTGCTTCCGGAAAGAGAAGGGAAGCCACGGTCTTGACGAGAGAGGGCTTTTCAGGACACACCAATTCAACAAGGTAGAGATGGTTGTCATCTGCAGGCCTGAAGAGAGCATGAATGTATATGAAGAGATGAAAACGATTACGATAGACATCTTTCGCAACCTTGAACTGCCGGTGCGCGATCTCGCCATCTGTTCAGGAGACTTGGGAGATCTCAAGCACATCCAAAGCGACATAGAAGTATGGTCACCAAGACGCGAAGAGTATGTCGAGGTAGGCAGCTGTTCAAATCTCACCGATTCACAATCACAACTGCTCGGCATCAGAGTGAAGACTCCGAAAGGCACCTTCTATCCACACACGCTCAACAACACTGCAATCGCAACCTCAAGAGCGCTTGTCGCAATTCTCGAGAACTTCCAGAACGAGGACGGCAGCGTGACGATACCACAAGTCCTACGACCTTATATGGGCGGACAGGAACGGATAGAAAAGAAGAAATGAGAAAAAAACAGCTCACGACATTTCTTATTGTTCATTAACCAGACTGTCAGCGGGTTTCTTGATATTCTCCTGAACATCGTTTTTACCACAATAAGGACAGACCGAGACGACAAAGTCAGAGTTACGCCTGAACTTGTATCCGCACTCATTACAGACATATTCTTTTTCCTTGAACACTTCCTCATCGGAGGCTACAGCATCAGTCGCTTCTGAAGGTCGTCTTCGAGGTTTCATCCGCGGAGTCTCCGAGGAAGGATTACGACCTGAAAAGCCTTTGGATTTCTGGTCATAACAACCAGCGCACATGAAACTCCCGTCAGGAAGAGTTCGCATAGAATTGACATCAAGCGGTTCTCCGCATTTTACACATCTTGGTGACAAGTCAACCATTCTCAAACACCACCCTAATCCTTATGAGAAAGACCATAAACAAAGGATTATTTAAATCTTTGGGAGTGTGATACCATATTAAGATGACGGCTCGTTATAGAAGTCAGAAAGGGAACTCTGGAGTTTTTCCTGTTGCAGTGCCTTGACAGTAGCCCATTGCATGCGCAGAAATGATTCAGACTCAAGAAGGTCAAAGTGATTTCGGAGGGCAGTTTTCGTGTTAGGGTCGGAAGGGTATCCTGAACCAAGCCCAACACCATGATTTTTCTCAAAGGAACGAATCGCGCTGTCCCTCGCGACCTTGGCCAGGATGGAAGCAGCGGAAACCTGCACGTGATTCTCGTCAGCACGATGCTCAGCAATGATCTCGAGCTGTTTGAGAGAAGATGGCAAACAAGACCTGATAGCAGCGATGTAAGAGTTTTTGTTGCGAGAAGGCAGGTCGATGATGATCCTACTGAGCGTTTCTTTACGAGAAAGCTTTTTTGCAATACGCGCAATCAACTTTGCCGATTCATTCGCTTCAAGAACTGTCAAGGAAGAATCCTCATCAAGCATCGAGGCATCGATCTTACCAGGAGGAATGAGCGTGTAAGCATGAAAGCAGGATTTGCGGATGAGCCGAGCGAGGTCAAGACGCTTTTTTACGGAAAGAACTTTAGAATCCCGAACACCAGATTTGGAAAGGAGTTGCCTGACAGGTTCTTCACAGGCAACAATCGCAAGGCCCAAAGGACCGATAACAGGACCGCGACCAGCTTCATCGATACCAGCGACGAGTTTCATAAGGATGCGGATAAAAAGCAAGATTTAAGAAAGCTTCTGTTCGAAAGTGCGCAAGAGATAAAGAAGGTCTTCAGGAGCCTTGCAACGAGTGATTTCAGCGCGCAGACGACTGGCTCCAGATAGTCCTTTGATAAAGTGCTGTGCCTGCTGCTTTTGGTTGATGAAAGGGATGTTACACTCCCGGGCCCGCCGGAGGTAGGTGGCAAAAACGGAGAGCCGCTTGCCGATAGAAGGCTGGCTGTAAGAACCGGTTAAGAGAAAATCCTTGGCAGTTTCGAAAATCCAAGGATTGCCAGAGGCAGCCCGACCGATAGCGACAGCATCAACACCACGCTCATTGAGAGCGAAGGAGACGTCTTCAGGCGAGGAGAGGTCACCGTTACCAACGACAGGAATGGAGAGTTCTGATTTGAGCTTCTCAACTGCATCCCAGTCGGCAATTCCCGCATAACCTTGCTTTCTCGTCCTGCCATGAACGGTAATCCATGAAGCGCCGTTAACCTCGCAGACGCGAGCGAGAGGAAGGGCTAACGAAGAGTCGTTGATGCCAAGGCGTATCTTGACGCTCACAGGCACGGAAACCATGGCACGAATCTGTCTGACGATTTCGCCAGCAAGGGCCGGATTGTCAAGGAGGGCGCTGCCTGCACCACTGCGATAAACCTTTGGAGCAGGACAACCCATGTTGATATCGATGAAATCACATCTTGGTTCGACCAACTTTGCAGCTAACGCCATACGAACCGGATCACTGCCAAAAAGCTGGATGCCAAAACAGGTTTCGCCAGGATGACGCTTAAGAAGAAGCTCCACCTTTTCGTTGTCACGCAAGATACTTTCAACACTCACAAGTTCAGAGACCGTGATTTCAGCACCGTGGTCAACACAAATCGATCTGAAAGCCGCGTCAGTGATTCCCGCCATAGGAGCAAGCATAAGCTTACCAGAGAGTCCCATGAGAATCAGGAAACACCAGCCATGTTAAAAACATTACGAAGAAACATCAAAAGAAAAAAAAAGGTCGGGAGTGGGCAAAGCTCCCGACCTTAGGGTTGGTGTGTCGGTTGTGAGGTGTGTGGCGGTGTGCGCCAAACAACAAGAAAAGCAGGGAATGTCATGAAGTGTAGCCTTCAAGAAAGCCCGCTTCAAAAGGGTCCAAAGCGTCGTCATCAAGAAGAGTCTCAACATAATCAGAGTATATGACCTCTTCTTTCGAGGGATCGACATCAAACTGTTCGTATTCGCTTTCCATAGGAATCAACCTCTTGCTAAATAATGCACCGCTTTTTCCAGTGTACACAATACTATTCCTGTCAAGGAGATTTTTAAACACTATCAAGAAAAGATACAGAACTCCCATTCGTAAAGTTTAAAAAAAATACCACAATACAGTGACTCATATGAAATTTGTCACGTGTGTAATCCCGAACTGGTTCACAATTTCAGAAATAGGCATCCAGGCTTTATTCGTTATTGTCACCCTGCTCATCGCATACAACGCTTACAAGGTATACAGGATCAGCGGTCATCGCTCCTCGTTGCTATACGGAGCAGGATTTCTCGGACTGGGCGTTGGGTATTTCATGCAGGCGTTGCTACACATATTCTTGTTTTTCGGGGTGTCAAGCAAGGACATCCTCGCGGTAGCATCGCAGCAAGCGACGGTGACAAGCACGGTGCAACTCAGCGCGATACCGACCGTTCTCGGAATGGTAGCGACAATTGCAGGGCTTGCGACCATAGCGTATGTGACACTCAAAGAGAAGAATCCGAAAGTGCTGATACTGCTTATCGTTCTTGGGATGGTAAGCATCACGACACCATATTACCCAGTGACCTACCACTTGGCAGCAAGCATATTCCTAGGATTTATCACCATACAATACTTTAAACATCATGAGAGAAAACGGAACGCGCAATCCATGGCAGTTTATCTGGGCTTCGGATTCATACTACTTGGAACGCTCCAGCTGGCACTATCGGATGTGATGAGCACATTCTACATCCTGGGACATTTCGTCGCGCTGATCGGTTACCTACTCCTACTCTGGAGTCTGATGAAGGTTGTGAGTAAATGAGCAAGAAACGTGGACGGCTACAAATCATCTATGACATACTCAGCTCCATACGAGATAAAGGAGGATCGATCAAACCAACTCATCTTCTTTACAAATCCAACCTCTCACACCAGATGATGAGAGGATATCTCAAAGAACTCCAAGAGAAAGGATTCATCAAAGAACATTACCAAAAGAACAAATCAAAGACCTATATCCTTACAGACAAAGGTTATGAGTATCTGGCCGAGTATCAGAAGGTACTCAAGTTCGTCGAGTCATTCGGACTGGATGACGAGTAGGAAAA
>JBKGYN010000010.1:0-39527 GCA_046546105.1 Candidatus Woesearchaeota archaeon
AGCGATCTCACTGTAGATAGTTTCATTATCAGTCGAATCCAGGACGAATTCATACTCGTCATCACCGACTTCCGCTTCGACATCTGCAAGACCGTCTTCGATTTCGACTTCAATCTCTATTTCAGTCTCTTCAGTCTCATTCTCGTCTGCATCTTCACCTTCTTCAACATCATCACTCACATTGCCTGTCATATTACCAGTCATGTCAGTAGATGTATTATCTGCTGCCATTGCAAGCGGTGCAAAACTCATCACCATCAATGCCAGCACCAATATACTAGCGAGTTTTTTCATCATCATTTTCACCTCAGACCAATCCTTGTTTCCAACTGATCCACATACCTTTAGAGACGGAACAAGATATTAATATATCCCGGAAAAAACCGGAAAAAACCGGAACAAGCACGTTCAGAACAGAATTCATTTAAAAAAACGAACAAGATGCTATTGTTCAGGTTTCTTGATATACACTATGTTCGACATGCCGGAGCGCTCTTTGCCAACAATACCTTTTTGCATGAGACTCTCGACATTACGGGATAAGGAGGATTTGACCATACCGGTTCGCTTTTCAAGCTGAGCTTGCGTCATGGAGCCATCATTCTGCTCGAGAAGTTCCATGATAACACGCTGACGCTCACTGAGTCGTTCCAAGTAATACGATTTCTGTTCGTTCTCACCAACCCTTTTATCAGCTTCAACTTCTCGTTTCGGAGTGAGTCGCTTCCTGAACAGAATACCTAGAACGATGAGAAGGACAAGCAAAGCGATTCCTATAATCACAGGCAGCGATAATGATGATTGATCAGAAGGCACCTGACGGTCGACATCATATTGCACTATGACCTCAAAAGAGGTGTTAGAAGAAGCTCCTGAAATCTCAAGGGATTGATCGGTGTGAGAGACACCGGTAAAACCAGGGACTTTGAGATAGTTGATAGAACTGCCTTTAGGCAGAGAGATCGTGAAGACAAGGTTGGAGAATCGTTTGTCGGAGGTGATATTCAAAAGCCAGTATTTGCCTTGTTTGGAAGTGTATTCAGAAGTCCTGTTGACAAGAAGATCGTCAGCGTTAGTGAGTCCTGAGATAGTCACAAGACCTGAATCAGTGACATCTATATCAAGATCACCATAATGATCCTGAGCCGATGCTATTGACGAGAACAGCACTATGAAAAGGAACAGAGACAATATCTTCAGAGAGCCTGATCTCATCATATACAACCAATACAGACAAGTATATTTATAAAGATTGCTTTCGAGACAAAAACCATACATGGTGAAAGATTCATGGAAACGATAAACGCACAACGTGAAGAGCCGAAGATCGCAGTCATCACCGACCTTCACGGCGATAGAGAGACGGCCAGAGAGATGAAAGAGTTCTTGCAGACGCAAGATGTCGATATAATCGTTCTTGCAGGCGATACACCCGATAATACGAAAGCGACATTCACATGGATGATCAAGAATTTCAGGCGCGTGAGCGTTCCTGTCATCGTGTTTCCAGGAAGCCACGAGAACAGTTTCCTCTACAAGGAAGTGCTCAAGGGATTCAAGGATGATAAGAACGTCATCGATGGAAGAAAGCAGGAAAACTGGAGAGTGCGCATCGACGGTTATGAATTACTGTTGATTCCAGGATCCGATACAGTGGCAAGAGGAACGAATCGGAAGAACGGAGGGAATATGTGGCTAGTCACAGATAAAGAAACACCTCAATTGAAAGCGCAACTCACTAAAAAAATCCAACGAGTGGAAATAGCAACGAAAGCAGAACCAGTCTTTATAGAGGATGTGAAAAGAGCATTCTCAAGAAAGACGAAAGTTCCACGAACCAAACAAATTGTCATTTCGCACATTCCACTCCGATGCGCTAAAAAAAACAGCATAGATGTTGCTCGCTTCGGAAAAGCAAAACAAGAATTCAAGTTGAAGAAAAAAGATTTCACGAAGAAAGAATTAGAATTACTATCGGCTTCAAAAACAGAAACGGTGTTTTCAGAAAATTCAGTCTTACCACTAAAGATGGCGAAGATAGTTCACAATAAAGGATATCCATTAAAGCTGCATAATAAGAATGTCGGGTCGAAAGCGATCCGGAAGCTCCTTAACAAGCATAATATCACGAAGTTCATCTGCGGCCACATCCACGAGGCAGGACCGAAAGCGATCGATAAGAAGGAACGGAAGCTGAAGAAACAATGGAACAAGGAGTTCTACGCTAATAACGGGCCAGGCAATGAAGGGAACCTGACACTGCTCACGCTTCGAAAAGACGGGAAAGTCAAGCACGAGTTCGTGAATGTGAAGAAGAAAAGCGACTGAAAAATACAACAGTTATTCTTGGATGGTTCCGAATCCGATGAGACGGAACCGATTACCGATTCTTCGGGAGATAGTGACTTTGTCACCAACCTCTGCACAGACAGGAATACGAAGAATGCAATGAGCAATACCTTTACCGAGGTCAGCAACAACACCGACTGTCTTAGCACTATTAACGTTAAGCATCAGCATCTCATTGTGACGGAGAGGATCAATCTTGAAATCCTCACCGACATTAACCATACGCTCGAGAAGATGAGTCTTTATCTTGAGCTCGTACCAGACAGGAGGAAGCTTTCCAGGATGACCGACAACGTTACCAGTAAGATGATCACCTTTAACAATCGAAGGATCAAGACCTGTAAGTACAGCAACACTACCGCCCGGATGAAGCTCATCAACGTTCTTACCACCAGTCTTCAAGCTCTTGATAGTGGTGAAGAGAGGTTTAGCGACAAGCTTGTTCTGCTCCTCAACAAGGCGTCCAGGACGCAATTCCAACCGATCGCCGACCTTGAATTTACCACGAACGACACTGCCGCCAAGGATTCCGCCAGTAAGAGCTGTCGGATCAAAACCAGGCTTGTTGATATCAAAGGATCGTGCGACGTGAAAGAGCGGATCAGCGTCTTCGTCGCGGTCAGGAGTAGGAATGTAATTCTCGATAGCATCGATGAGAAGATCGAGGTTAGCACCATGATGAGCGCTAACAGGAATGATCGGCGCGTCAGCATATGCAGTATTTTTGAGGAAACGCTTGATCTCCTTGTAATTACGCATAGCACGATCTTCAGAGACGATATCGATCTTATTCTGGATCACAACAACGTTTTTCATACCTGCAAGTTCAAGTGCCATGAGATGCTCTTTGGTCTGTGGTTGCGGGCAAGTCTCGTTAGCAGCAACAAGAAGCAAAGCACCATCCATAATAGTGGAACCAGAAAGCATCGTCGCCATAAGACTCTCATGACCAGGAGCATCGACAAATGAGATTTTCCGGACAGGTTCTGTCTTGTTACCGGTTACAGGATGCGTTCCCGCGGTCGTGTAGCACTGCGGTGCTTCAAGAGAAGGATCTTTACGAAGCGTAGTGTCTGCATATCCCAAACGGATCGTGATTCCCCGCTTGAGCTCTTCAGAATGCGTATCAGTCCATTTGCCAGAAAGCTGTTCAGTGAGCGTAGTCTTACCATGATCAACGTGACCGACAAGACCGATGTTTACCACAGGTTGTGGAGAAACCTCTTTAGATCCTTTGGAAGAGCTTGAGGAAGATGATGTCTTGGCCGCAGCTTTCTTAGTCGTTTTTTTAGCAGCCGATTTCTTTTTGGAAGAGGTAGTCGCTGATTTTTTACGCGTAGTTTTCTTTGGCATGTGGATGAAGTATTAGAGATGCATTTATAAACTTAACCCAGCGACTACACTTTCAGAAAGCACGAGAAAAATGGAAGGAACAACTAATATGTCTGAACAAATTGTCTATCGGAGAGAAAACTTTATAAAAAGAAATAGGTTCACATTGTTTCGGACGGTCAAAGCGGCGTGGTCTACCCGAACCCATTTCGAACTCGGAAGTCAAGCACGTCTACGTTCCGCATGGTACTGCGCTTCTGCGCGGGAAGTGCGGAAAGCTGTCCATTCTTCTTTTCAAACAAAAAATAATACACTAGATTGATTGTTGTATTACAAAGCCTGCGTTGTATATACGACTACAGACGCCAAAATGTGGTTGGCGTGGAAAGCTGTCCATTCTTCTTTTCAAACAAAAAATAATACACTAGATTGATTGTTGTATTACAAAGCCTGCGTTGTATATACGACTACAGACGCCAAAATGTGGTTGGCGTGGAAAGCTGTCCATTCTTCTTTTCAGAAAAGCGACCATGATTATTCAGAGGCATCATTGAGATAATTCTTTATCCTAAACAACTTCTCTTCAAGCCACGAGGTACTGTCATCTGTACAGACCGTATCCCGTTCAACTATCGTGCCAGGTATGTTGCCGATCCAACGATTCGTGTATTCTCCAAGCAGAGAGTCAATACGGGAGAATTTACGTTGCAAGTACGAATCTACTTCCTTACCCACGTCACGCCTCGTATGATAATCAGGACGAACAGGGTGAAGGACGCTGTCCTCGACGTTGCCGAAGTAGGTTTCTGCACGGTTGCGATCGTTGATGACAACAACCTTATCAAGTTCCCTGAAATCACGTGGAAAGCCGTTTTCTGCAGAAATATTATGATACTTGACAGTATTCGTTACCTTCTCGACCGGACTGACGTACTCGCCGAGAAAGAACGAGCCGACAAGAAGTCCGGTGTACAAGAGTCGTTGGGCAGTCTTTGCCAAAGAGCTTGTTTTTTTTTCAACTGCATTTTCATCTGAAGTCATAAGATATTCACCTCAAGACAGACAGCAAAGAATACTGTTAAAGAAGGTTATCAAGAAAAGACCGGAAGGTTTTCGGGAAGAGAGCGATATACAGAAGAAGTGAAAAAATCAGTTCGGCGAATAATCAAGAGTCAATGACGAATCATCAACATCCATGACAGAAGTGATCACATCACCATCAGCGACATGCTTGAAGGCATCAGGCTCAACTTTCGCATAGACGATCTTGAGAACAATCTTCTCTTTTTCAGAGATTTCAGGAGCTGGCGAAGGTTCACAAGCCAACACAACACTATTTTTGCCAGGCGACAAGATCATATCATCATACTCGCTTTCTGTGGTCGTGCCATCATCATATTCACATCGAATCTTGCTCACATTCAAAGGCTTATTGGCAGCGGTGAACTCCAGATAGAGATCTCCGGATTCATCCAAGGAAGCCACGTCGCAGATGAATTCAGAACCCAGCTTACACTGGTTAGGAACATTATTCTGGAAATCGAAAAAACCGAATTGGGAGAGAGCTCCGATGACAACGCCCATGGCAAGGATAGCCCACCCATAAGTCATGAGAAATTCCACTGCCGCTTGCGCTTTTCTTGATCTCATCGGAAAGCCACCATCAAAGAATAAAAAAGAAAAGAAGAAAAAACAGTTAACTCACCTGAATATCAGTGAAGATTTCACCCTGGACAGCCTTCGCCAAATTCTTACCGACAGGCGTGTATTTCAGATCAACCTGGATTTTCGCTTTTTCACCAGGAGCAGGGAACTCACCCATATCAGAGCAAGTTATGTTAACAGCATCTGATGCGGAAATGGTAGCAGTATCAGTTGAACCATCAATCGTACAACCAGTGTAAGTTCCAGAGATATATTCGCTCTCAACTTCAATATCTGCAGGATCGATCTTGACAGAATTACCGATGTTGTTTTTCAAAAACAACTTCAAATCGGGATCGAAATCAGTTTCGTCATCAGCAACAATCGCAGATTCAGAACAACTCAATTCTGAAGCGAAGTTACACCTGTCAGGAAGGAAGTTTGACGGAGTAAGAATACCGAAACCTGCTAATGCACCGATCATGACCAGAATGACCAAGAATGCCCAACCGTATGTCGTCAGGAACTCAAGGGCTGCCTGACCTTTTTGTTTGAAAAATTTCATTGTCACAAACACCTCACACATTTCAATCGAATGTATTGAATATTAAATGTACCCACCCTATCAAGAGCGTAAATACAAATACTCGTATACGAAAAAGCACACTAAAAGTATATAAATGTTTCGCTAAGCTGGCGTCAGCTTGCACCGGGTCGCATACACGTAGCTGCGCAACGCGATGCAACGAACAATATAGAAAAAAAGTATTTAGCTGCCAACGTACTGGTAGGTATGCAGATTTAATATCTTGAAGTTTGGAAACTAGTCCCAAACCGTCAGTAGTCGCATATACAACACAAGGGTTGTAATGCAACAGTTATTCTAGACTGAGCTTTCAGCTCGGCATATTGTTATCCAACTAGCGGTTGGCGTCGCTGTGCACCTCGCTAAGGCTCGATAGCACAAAAAAATTCTTGAGAAAACTGGTCGGCGCCAGTGTTGTTTACAACTCACGGTTGGAATGCAAACATAGGGTTGAAAGGCGAACGAGAGCAATATTTTATAAATGAACAAAGGTTACCAGAACAATCATGGATAAGCAGGAAAAACAGCTCAAGGTGCAATCCAGAGAGCTCAAGCCGTTCACGAACGTGGGAAAGAGCGGTGTTAGCGAGAACACTATCATGCAACTAGAACGCCACCTCAAGGCTCACAAGCTGTCAAAGATCCGCGTGCTACCCACATATCTCGATGAGACAGGCAAGGATATCAAAGAGGTGGCTGAAGAGTTGAGCGTGAAGACACGATCAAAGGTCGTCGATGTCAGAGGCCAGACCATCTCATTCTATAGACGATAAGAGTTTCTCCTTTTCATCGGCAAAGAATAATCTACAAACAAGAAAAACCGAGAAAAATAGAGAGAAAAAGAGCACCGAGATGGTGCTTTCCAAAAAACAAAATCAACTAAACGCTTAAAGCTTTTTCAAGTTAGCGCTTGGAGTGAACTTAAGTGTCTTCCGAGCTGGAATCTTGATCTTTTCACCAGTTACAGGGTTAACACCAGTTCGTGCTTTTCGCTTAACTGCCTTGAAAGTTCCAAGACCAACAAGCTGTACCTGAGCGGTCTTCATATCACGCTTCTTAACAGTTTTTTCGATGTTCTTGATCATTTCGTTAAGAGTCTCATTAACCTGAGACTTAGGGTAGCCTGTAGACTTTGCAATTGTTTCAACTAGTTCTCCTTTATTCATAGTTTCACCCTTAAATGGTATTACCCCCTGACATCCAACATCAGGGATTCATGCACTACTACGGTGAAACGCATTTATATATTTTTTGTTTTTAGCCTATTTATGGGTGATTTGGAGAACGGAATCGTAAAGATCCCGATGTCCACCTTAATTTCACACCCCGAGAAAGACCAAACTTAACTATGCTTCCTGCAGGCAATTCTATAAAAGAACGGGCTTTTCGTTTAGCAACGTAATGACTGAAAGGCTTCAAGCCAGGTTTAGTCTCGATGACAACGCCATCATCGTCAAGAAAGAGTATATCAATGGGATAGAAGACGAAAAGCATCGTGACAGAAATCCTGCGATCACGAGAGAACGGGAAGATGTAGGCGAAATCAGCACCAGGCCAGCGAAACATGAGACCAGTAGCCCGCCTCCAAAGCGTCGCGCACACGACCACGTTGCCAGTCAGATATCTCCAAGGACGAGAAGCCATACCACCCACAGTGATGAAGAGATATTTAAGGCTAGCGCCAAAGAACATAAACACAAGACATAAAAACAAGCGCACCCATAAATAGAGAAACAGGAAATGACAGCAAAGAAAGACTCTAACCGACGACAACTCATCATGAGCCTATTGACACTGGATCTGCTTTTTGCCTTGCTCTTTGTCTTTTCAGCAATCAATATCGCCAAAGACAGGACGTTGTTAGGCATCGGCTTCACGCCAGCTGCAGAGCACATCATCATCGCAATCGTTGTCGTGCTTTCCCTTATCAATATCATCATAGAACTGAACAGAATACGGTGAACTTATGACAACGTACAAACAAGTGATTCTTGTCAGGCATGACCTGAAACTCCCAAAAGGGAAGATGGCAACGCAAGTAGCGCACGCAAGTGTAGAAGCCGCCCTGAAATCACCTCCTGAGAAGATCAAGAGATGGAGATCCGAAGGCATGAAAAAAGTCGTGGCCAAGGTGGCAGACCAGAAAGAACTCTATAAGTACATCCAAATGGCAAAGGATGAAAGCATGACAACAGCAGTCATCACAGATGCAGGGAAGACAGTTATCGCACCAGGTACGGTCACCTGTGCAGCCATAGGCCCAGATGATGAAGAACGAGTCGACAGGCTCACAAGCGAACTGAAACTAGTATGAACTCAAAAAGAAGACTTTCAAAACACTCAATTGATACCAGTACAGATCTGATCCTTATTCCCACACACAGTGCAGGTGAAAAGAAGGTAAGTTGCGTTACCACTATTCATTGAACCGGTCTTTTTCATAGGTTGCCCACATTCTTTACAATTTCTGTCCATTTTTCCCTAACCACACGATAGAATGAGCAAAAGACAGTCCAGACCATCTTATAAACGTTTGCCTTTGCGCCCAAGCGAGCAGGATACAAAACCCACACTCATTTGTCAGCAAGGATAAGAGATTCAGAGACAAAACCAGCAGCACCAGCGTGACCGCCACCACCAAAACGAGAAGCGATTTCCGAAACGTCAACTTCATCATGCCTGCTTCTCAAGCTATATTTGAAGCGCCTTTGACCGGAAGTGTCTTCAATATAACGGATGATGACAGCAATCTCAGCATCAGCATAGATGTCAAGAGCAATATGACCGAGAAGAGAAGCTTGGCGGCTTGCGAAGAAGACAACCGCTTCGTGACCGAAGAGTTTCTGACGCACACCAGAATGGGCCTGCTTGGTAACACCGGCTTTTTCGAAGCGACTGATGTGCTCGCCTATTTCATAAGCACTAGCATAGTCTTTCTCAGAATAGGTTTCAAGGATGTTCTTGATAATACCAACTTCCTTGCCCGGTAACAATAGGCTGTTAAGATAAGCCAGGAACTCGCTAGTGTATTCAAGAGAGAATTTCCAGAGATCGACATCCTCGATGTGAGCAATTACTGGAGGAAGTGAGTGTTCAGGAAAGCAATAAAGCCAAGTGAGGGCGCAAGCTGCTCTGGAGGAATCACGAAGACCCTCAAGCTCCAACGAAATCTGAGCGATTGCAGATTTATGATGATCAATCCATATAACTTTCTCATTCTGGGCAACAAGGGTCTGGAAATCAACCTGCGAGAAGGAAAAATCAACAACATATACCTCATCATACCCTGAAACCAAATCATACGCATAATCATTGTGACATTCCTGGAAGTCGGTTTCAGGATGCTTAAGCTCAACAATAGCTGCAGAGGCCCACCCATCTTCATCATCATGGTGATAGCAGAATCGTTTCATGTTGGATTAGAATAAGAACAACCCCCTCTTAAGCATTCCGGTAAAATAGAACATATACCAATCTTAATAAAAACATTTCTCTTCACTGGTCAGACCATGGAACACCAAGATAAGAAAGAAGACTCTGGAAAACACCCGCACAGGAAAAAGAACTACGACCTCAACGAGATCGTCAACAGGTTGCACGAGGCTACAGGCCACACAGCAGCACTTGATTATGAAGATAATAGATACATCAACATCATGGGGCGCCTCCATTGGGTGGACCTGTCAAGAAACCAAGCGTATCTAACAGGAGTAACAACAGGAAAAGGAAGACATCTCGATGAGTTCTACGCGAGTATCAACCGAATAACAAAAGTCACGACATTAGAGCCAAGGGAGAACTATAAGAAAAAAACAGCATATTCTAAAAACGACCACACACACAAAAAGAGTTAAGATAGTTCTTAAGCATCCTCATAGGGTTTTTCCAGGAACAGCTTTTTTCTTGCCATTCTTCGCGATATACTCCTGATTGAACATCTCAAGCATGAGAAGGAAAAAAGATAAGAGCATTGGACCGACCACTATCCCAAGAACTCCGAAGAGCGAGATACCGATAAAGATTCCAAGGAGCGAGACGAGAGGGTGGATACGACCGACACGCTTCTGAACAAGCGGCCGCAGGAAATTATCGACGTTAGCAATAAACACGCCAAGAACCACAATACCGATAGCGACAGTATAATTCTGCTGGATGAAAGCGATACCAGCCACTGGGACCCAGATTATAGCCGGACCGACGACAGGCAAAAAGGCAAGGAATGCCCCTATGAGACCCCAGAAAACAGCAGCTTGCACATCGAAGATGAGAAAACCGATAGCAAGAAGGAAACCCTGAAGAACAGCCATCAAACCTGAGGTGAACACGGTCGAGTAAGTGACAGTCTTGAATTCCTGAAGAAGCCTCCGGGCGTTCTTGCGACTGAACGGGATGACTTTGTAAGAATGCTTAAGAAAGTTCCTTTGAGTGGTGATGAGCAGGAAATAAAGCAGGAAATAAGTAATGGTCAAAGAGATGCCAAGCCGAGTGATATTCTGTATGATGCCGACAAGCTGACTGCTTATGATGCTTGAGATCTTAGGCACGTTACCGACCACATAATCCCTGATGTCAATATTTGGAAAGAGTTGATCGACACCCGAGAATGATTGTTGCAAAATAGTCTTATCCATGAGTACCGTTGAAACCTCTTTGATCGTGGCATCAATAATAAAATAAGCGGGGATGATGACAACAAGTATCGAGACAATGATAACGATCAATGCCGAGAACGATCTGTACAGATGCAGACGGTGATGGAACCATTGGTAGAGAGGACGAAAGAGGATGAAGAGGATGAACGCTCCGAAGAATGCATTGATATAAGGAAGCAGACCGCTAAAAAGCACTACAGCCAGGATAAGGATGACTATCAGAGCAACCACTCTCTTCACATGCTTTTCACGCCACATAACGATACTGTCAGATAACATCATTTATAAAGTATTCTGTCTGCCAAGCTAGATAAAGTTTAAAAAAACCACTCAATTCCGTGAAAAGCATGTCACGAATCGCAATCATCAATAAGGAGAAATGCCATCCAGAAGAATGCGGCAATCTCTGTCTCAAGAAATGCCCTATTAACAAGAAAGGTGATGAGTGCATCATCATCGGTGATCACGGCAAGGCACAGATTTCTGAAGAGCTCTGCATCGGTTGCGGTATCTGCCCGAAGGTCTGCCCATTCGGAGCGATAGATATCATAAACCTCCCTGAAGAAATGGAAAGCACACCTATTCACCGTTATGGCGAGAACGCTTTTGCACTTTACAATCTCCCTACACCGACCTTTGGCAAGGTAGTCGGTCTTCTCGGGCGAAACGGTATCGGGAAATCGACTGCCATGAAAATCCTGGCTGGAGTATTAAGTCCTAATTTCGAGAATTATGAGCAGCAACTCGGTTTTGAGGAACTGGCAAGACGATTCAAAGGAACTGAAGCACAAGATTATTTCGAGAAACTCAGCAAAGGAGAAATCAGACTCTCATTCAAACCGCAGCAGATCGAGATGATTCCACAGACCTTCGACGGCAAGGTCAGGGAGCTTCTCAAGAAAGTAGATGAAAAAGGAGAATTCAACAAGATTTCAGAAACCCTTGAACTTGAAGAGATTCTTGACAGGGATATCAAGAATGTTTCAGGCGGCGAGTTGCAACGTATCGCGATTGCAGCAAGCGTTCTCAAGAAAGCGGATGTCTATTTCTTTGACGAGCCGACAAGCTACATGGATATCAAGCAACGACTCAAGATAGGAAAATTCCTTCGAAGCCTCGCTGACGAGAATACTGCAGTCATGGTAATAGAGCACGATCTCATCATCCTCGATTACCTGACCGATTACATCCACCTGCTTTACGGTAGGGAAGGAGCCTACGGTGTCGTGAGCGGACTCAAAAGTACAAAAAAAGGCATCAATGCATACTTACACGGCTATCTGCGCGAAGAGAACATCAGATTCCGGGATCACGAGATTCTGTTCTCGACAAATCCTGAAGAGGAAGAAGTCTCATCACAACGGCTTATCAGCTGGCCAGAATTCGATAAGAAGCTAGGTGAGTTCGAGCTTGATGTCAAGAAAGGAACGATCTACCGCAGCGATATTGTCGGAGTGCTCGGAGAGAACGGTATCGGTAAGACGAGCTTTGTCAAAGAACTCGTGGCAGCGTCAAAAGAAGAATCTGGTGTAAAGCTTGATGTAAACGAGAATATCGGCGAATTGAAAGTAGCATACAAACCACAGTACATCGAGCCCGAGGAGACTATCGTGAGATTGTATCTGAAAAAGGCGCTCAAATACAAGATCGAACTGCTCAAACCACTCAATCTCGAAGGCCTTCTCGACCAACCAGTCAAAAGCCTGTCAGGAGGGGAATTGCAGAGAGTGACTATCGCAAAGACACTGGCAGAGGATGCAAACATCTACCTGCTTGACGAGCCAAGCGCATATCTTGATGTCGAGCAGCGACTGCGGCTTTCAAAGGTCATAAGGAATATGATGGAAATCAAAAGAGGAAGCGCGCTTGTAGTCGATCACGACCTGCTCTTTATCGATTACATTTCCAAGCGACTGCTCGTCTTTGAAGGTAAGCCTGCGGTGCATGGTAATGTGACAGGACCATTCTCGATGGTTGAAGGCATGTTTAATTTTCTGAAAGACCTGCTCATCACCTTCAGACGGGATGAAGTGACAAAGCGGCCGAGAGTCAACAAGCCAGACAGCCAGAAGGATAAGGAGCAGAAAGCAAGCGGAAAACTTTATTATACATGAGGACCATAGGAAATCCTTATGGGATTGAAGCCACTCCGCCTTGCAACGATTTCTCTTGGATATATCCTCATTCTCCTTTGCACCAGCGTTTTGACGGTTTTTCTGGTCACGCCGTTCCACACACCATTTCTTGGCAGCGAGCAATACTCACCAGTGGATGCTGCCATCACGGACTATTTCCTGCACGGCAATGAAAAGAAGCTGCAACAAGAGACAGGTTTGACAGAAAGCGAGGTCATGCACATGAGCGATGTCAGAGAGATTCTTGTCAAGACTGCTTTGATCGGAGTGACTGGAGGGATACTCCTCACGCTATCGAGACCGAAAAAAAACACTGAAAAGACAGTGATGCTGGCAAGCCCACTATATCTTAACGGAGTGATCATGACAGGAGTCCTCATAAGCAGCATTATCGGTTTCTCCAAGGTTTTTGAAGCATTCCACAAGATGTTCTTCCCACAAGGCAATTACGCATTCTCCTATTCATCGCTTCTGATCAGGACGTATCCGGAAAGCTTTTTCGCAGTGCAAGGGATCATGATCATACTGACATTAACGACGCTGAACATCCTGATAGCAATAGGCGAGTATATGAAGAGAAAGAGAGAAAAGAAAAAATAAAATAAAACCTTATTCTTCACGTTTATCCTTCTGATCGGTTCCAAGCAGGATTTCAAGCATGGAAGCGAAGGCAGGTCGCGTGATAAACACTCCGAAAGTGACACCGACAATAGTCGTCAAAGCGAAACCTTTCAGAAGTCCTGCACCAGACCACCATAATGGAAGCATCGCGACAACAGTCGTGAAATATGCCATCATGATGATGGCGAAGGCACTCTTGAGTTTCTGCAACCACGATTTCGACCGGTTAGAACGCTTCTTGGTCAGTGTCTCATCAATGATAATAATCTGATCGTCAACTCCAGTACCGACCGCGATGATGATACCAGCAATCGCTGCCAAGTCAAGTCGCCAGCCGATGAGAGCCGCAAAGCCAAGCAAAAGAATCACTTCAGAGATCATAGCGATAATCGCAGGAACTGTGACTACAGTCCGCCTGTAGCGAAGCGTGATGACAGCAACAACGCCAAGGATCGCAAGCGCTCCGATGAGCAACGCATTATCAACGAATTCATCACCGAGAATAGCGCTGATGGTGTTTGATTGCGTAATCGAGAGCTTGACAGGAAGACTTCCTGTGACAAGAACCGTCTGGAGCTTTTTCATCTCAGACAAGGTATTCTCAGTAGCAGCCTGCTGATTAGGACCAGAACCGCTGCCAGTGATACTGATCTCGGTGGAATCTTTACCTTTCAAGTCAGCAGAGATACGAAGCTGATCAACAAGCTCATCATCAAGATAGAGCGAGAGGTTTTTCGAAAGATAACCAGATTCTCCCGCAGACGGATAAATCACTTCAAGATCTTTGGTCGCTTCAGCCTGCTTGCCAGCAGCTTCTTCAGAGAGCGAGATGCTGAAGCGGAAGTTACAGAACCACTCTCCCTCAGAATCCTGTTGGCAACGATTGTTAGGATCGAGGCCAGAACACTCAGCAGATTTACAGACATAGACGATGTCATCACCACCGCGAAATACAGTCTCATTACCGACCTTTGCCTCGAACTTTCCCTGACGAGAGAGGAGTTCACGAACCTCTTCCTGACTGACGCCCGCAATCTCTACGATGATATACGTATCGCCACCGATATCCTTGACCGAACGGACTATAACATCACTGACACCGAAGACATTAAGACGTTCACGGATGTTGTTCTTGATAAGATCAAGATCATCATCACTGACAGCCTCTTCCGGTTCGAGGATGACACGAGTACCACCTTCAAGATCAAGACCTTTCCGGATGTTGTTAGGAGGCGTTTCGATGACATTGAGACCAATCGATTTCGTGCCTATAATCTCTTCCTCTGTCTTGTTCACTTCCTCTGTGACTGTGACGTTGACCGTCCGGTTAGTCTCATTATCGAACCGTTCAACGGTCTTATTGACTAGCTCGGTCTGGTTAAGTTCCGTGATATTATAAAGCGGTTCGGTGATAACACGATAAGTGTCCTTGTCTGTCTTGAACAGAAGGGTCGTATTATAAGGGACCTGGTCGATAAAGGAATAATATTCTTCAATCGAGTCCACATCATTATTATTGATTGACTTAAGGACTTCAAGCTTTGTAGGTGTCGTTCCCGACTCAGGGCTTTCAACGCCAGCCTCTTGAGCAGGACTTCCTTTCTCAACACTCTGGATCGCGACACCGCCAGAGGAGAACTGAGGGCTTATAGCGAAACCAGCAATAAGGAGAGCTATCAATAAGATGATGACACGCGTGTTCGTAAGGAGTTTCTTGAGTTTAGCCATTTTCACTTTCCACCCCTGGATTTCTGCAACTGTTTTTCTGCATACCACCGTAGGATTCCTGCGTTCTGAATCCAGGTGTTTATCATATCTACAATCAGACCGATGAAAAGAATGGTCATGATTTCAGTAATAGTCGATGATTTCGAGACGACCAAAGCGACGGTAATAGCAACGAGAGTCGTAAGGTTCATGGTAACACCAGTCTTAAGAGCTGAGATGACCCGCTGATAGACTGTGCCACTAGTCCGCTTGAGAACTCTTGTCGAGAGGAGAATATCCGTATCGACACTGTAACCGATAAGCATTAGAAATGCTGCGATACCAGCTGTGCTGAGTTTCATACCGAGCAGGTTGACAACTGCCAATGTAACGACAATATCCGAAAAGGCCGCCAGGATAACAGCAAAACTCGGAACAGGAACCTTGAACTTGATAAAGACAACGATACCCATCAATACGAATGCGACGAGAAGAGCTACCAGAACTTGGTTGAAAAAGGATTGACCGAGCGATGAGCCTGTCGTGAGCAGGTTCTCAGAGACTTCTTCAGCAGTGAGATCATCAATATTCTCAACCAACACATCCTTGAACCGTTCGATGTCGGCTTCTTCAATGAGGTCTATTTCCACATTGATAGCCACAGGCGTTGTCAATTGTTTCTGGGTCCGCGTGACAATATCAGCATCAGGAAACTCTTGAAGGAGAAGCTCTTCAATACTGTCAACATCAATCGAGGAGATATCAGCCAAGTCATCAGTGATAGTGACTGCAGTTCCACCTTTAAGCTTAATCCCTTTATTAAGGAAGTCGCCAGTGGCTGCATATTGCGCACCAATAGCGAGAAGCGCTGCAACAAGCAGCAGGAAAGGAATGATAAGAAGCTGCTTGTAATATTTCTCATAAAAACCCTGCTTTTGAGAGGTTGTGGAATGAGAAGAATGTTCAGCAGCATGATGTGTACCGGCCGTCTTCTTCACACGACCCTTCTTTTTCTTCAGTTTAGCATCAAGCCGTTTCTTACGATGTGATTTTGCCATGACAGATGCGAAAGAACCCCCAACTATTAATAAATCTTACTGTGATTACGCAAGATGTTTACAGAGATAAAGCAACAATAGAGAAAGGATTTATATATGAACAGGCAATCAGGGATGTGGAGGGGATACTATGTTTGAAGTCGCTATTGATCCTGTGCTTGTCACGCTCGGCCCTCTCGAAATCAGATATTATGGTCTCGTGTATGCACTAGGTTTCTTGGCAGCATATCTCTTTTTCAAATGGGCAGCGAAACGACAGCTCATCAGATTCTCAACAGATGAAATCGATATCTTCATCATCTATGCTATCGTCGGAGGGATCTTGGGCGGTCGTGCAGGGGAGTTCTTGTTCTACCAATGGGACGTGCTACTTTCAAAGCCACTTGAGCTCTTCAGGATATGGCAAGGGGGAATGAGCATCCACGGAGGGTTCTTAGGATTTCTTCTGGCAACATGGTTGTTTTGCAAGAAGCACAACAAGAGAATCTACGATATTACCGATCTGGCAGTGATCCCGACGGCAGCGGCGCTTATTTTCGGCCGCATAGCCAATTTCATCAATGCAGAGCTTGTCGGAAGAGTGACAAGCACCTCATGGTGCGTCAAGTTCATAGACGCACCGAATCCAACAGACAGGATCGGTTGCAGGCACCCATCGCAACTATACGAGGCTTTAAAGAACATCATCATCTTTACAGTGCTCACTATCAAGTTCCATATGAAGCGATTCAGGGAGCGAAAGCCAGGAGAACTGACCTGGCTGTTCGTGTTGCTTTATGGGTTCCTGCGAACAGTAGCGACAATATGGAGGGACGACCAACAATGGTTTTTAGGGATCCTGAGTACAGGTCAGGTGCTCAGCACCATCATGGCACTCATAGCGATAGTCGTACTGTGGAAATACTATTGGTGCAACAATAAAACGGATAAACAGGAAAGGTCAGTATGACCATACTTCGGAGGGAATACCAATGTTTGAACTACCATCTATCATGATCAATTTCAAGACATACACGCAAGCAAGCGGCAAGAACGCTGAAAAGATGGCAATCGCCTGCCAGGAAGTAGCAGAAGAAACCGGCGAGAATGTCAGTTGCTGTGTACAGACTGCAGACATACACAGATGCTCAACTGCAGCCAACAACATCCCGATACTCGGGCAACACCTCGATATAGAGGATGCGGGAGGGCACACGGGAAAGGTGCATATCAAAGCGCTCGATGAGAACGGGGCTTCCGGATGCCTCATCAACCATTCAGAAGACAGGGTGCCGCTTGACGCTATCCAGAAAGCCATAGGGATCCTAGATGATAAGGATATGATCAGTGTAGTGTGTGTCAAGGATGAAAAGGAAGCGAGAACAGTAGCAAAGTTCGGGCCGGATATCATTGCCATCGAGCCGCCAGAGCTTATAGGAGGAGACGTTTCAGTCACATCAGCAGATCCAGAGATTATCAGCAGAACACTAGAGGCAGTCGAAGGAATCAATAAGAACATACCTGTCCTATGCGGTGCAGGCGTGAAGACAGGAGCAGATGTCAAGAAAGCTCTCGAACTCGGCTCAAGCGGTGTATTGGTCGCTAGCGGTGTCACGAAAGCTTCAAATCAGAAAAAGGCAGTTAAAGAACTCGTCGATGGCATAAAGCAAGCGATCAAAAACAAAAAAACAGAGTCCTAAAGAAGGAATTCTCCCCGCTGCCAATCTTGGATAACCATACGGGCAGCAGTCATGATATCAGGCTCACTACCGCTCTTGAAACGATTAAGCTTGACAGCGATGGCTTCAAGCATATCTTCTTCATCAGAGTAGTCAGCTATATCCAGACCATAATGAGCCAGGATGACCTCGCCGTAATCTTTCAAGAGCTGGAAAACAACAAGATCAGGATCCTCCGAGACATTAGTGCTTGCAGAAATCTTCAGCTCCACAGAACCCTTATCATCAGTATTAGCTATAACTCCCGGCGTATCAACAACACGAATCTTATTATCGACCTTGATATTCTGACGACCCTTAGTAAAACCGCTGACTGAAGAGACAGGAGCGCTTGAACGACCTTTGAGAGCGTTAATGACACTCGATTTGCCAGTGTTAGGATAACCGACAACACCGACAGAAACAGGAGTCGCATCAGCATGACGAAGGATAGCATGACGAAGCATCGTCATACCATAAAATTTCTGAGCTGAAACAAAGACGCACGGGCGCATTTTCTTCTTCCACGGTTCAAGATAGGCCTTATCGACAAGATCGGCCTTGTTGATAACCGTAATGACCGTTTTCCCTTGTCTCTTCGCTTTCTTACGGATTTCCGGATTGTCAGTACGCTCGATCATGCGAGCATCGAGAACGAGAAGCAGGATGTCAGCTTCACGCATGACACTATCCACGATTTTCCAGAAATTACGAACCATGAAAAAAAAGAATAAAGAGGGGTTTATAAAAGTTGATTATCAAAACAGTGATTCAAGCATACAAAATCAACTGACTTGCACGTGTAATTGCCAACTCACGATCGGTAGGCGCACTGATCGCCACGGAGTTTGAAAACAAGTTCCAAACCTTCATAGGTGCATCTCGCTAAAGCTCGATAGCGCGAAGAATATAGAAAGTCATTAACTGACTTGAACGTATAGTTTGTGTCTTGTTCCGTAGCGGTTGACAATCTTTCCGTCAGCGTATTCGCAAGTGTTCTCTTCATTATCAGCAGGATTCTCACAGACATCGACGTTGAAGATATATTGACCCTTGAGAACGTTCTCTTTAGGAATGTCAATCCTCAAAGGAATATACTCGTGCTCGTTATTCTTGATGGTGAACCGGTCTTCAACCATGAGAACCCAAGCATCACCACAATTCTCAGGAGTCTCTTCAGAGCTCCTTTCCTGACCGCTACCAAGTTCATAACCACAGGAAATCTCATCCCTCTTATCAGAATCAATATAAAATCCATCACCAGGCTTGAAAGGATCATCTTCAGCATCAGGATAAGCCGTGCTGCCACCGTAAGTAACTATCACCTTGAACTGTCTCGAACCACCCATCTCATTATTGATACCAAGATTGAAATCAACGTAATCACCGCGTTTAGCCTCTTTGTTAGAGTAAGGGACAACAACCAGAGAGCCATCGTCAAGAAGGGAGTTAATCTGACGCTGCGTGTCGGAATCGACCTGATCGCGAAGTTCAGCAGTCTTTGAAAACGCGTTCGAGAAGATGGAAATGCCAATACCAATAAGAACGATACCCAAGATAATCACGACAAGCATGTTGATTGAGAGTTCGAATCCTTTATGTGAAGATAACATGGAACACACCTATTCTGCCTGTCGCACCACTTTAATAGAAGTACTGCTTGAAGCGACTGTTTCATTTCCACAAACTGTGTTGAAAGTACACCTATAACTGCCAGGATCACCGGTCACAACGAACTTGCCGACAAGCACTTCAGAAGAGCCGGTTCTCACTTTCTTAGGAGCCGAAGTCTGGTTGACAACAAGAGTATCGCATTCAAGATCCAGATGAGCACCGGGATCAACACATTCATCAAAACCACGGTTGAAATAACTGGTCCCCAGCACCTTAGACACACCGGAAACCATCTCAGGATCCTTGATGGGCGTATGAGGCTTTTTCTCTGTAGCTTTTTCTACTGGCGCTTCAAGTTGCGATTCAAAGTCTTCATTAAGTTGTTTATCAGGTGTTTCAGGAGAAAAATCAACCAAGAGTACAAGCACCATGATGATGATCAGAGCAACTGCTGCAAGGAGAATTCCCATTTTCTTATCAAATCCCATACATTCCACCACATCCATCTAGTAAAAAAAATAAAAAAAGGGTTATTTATGCTCAAGCATGTGAATCTCTTTTGCGAGAATCCAAGCGAAAATAAGCATCACAACGACACCAATACCAAGCACTCCAAAACCAATGGTGATATCCGTACCGATAGCAAGAAGCGCGATACCGAGCGAGAGTAAGATCACACCGAGAAGCGCGAACTTATCAAGAATCATCTTCATCATCTGGAATTCTTCATCTTTAGTCAAGCGAAGTTTTTTCTTTTTTACCATGAAACAAACACCTCATCGATAACACTATGCTGTGACCTTTACAAAAGTAGAAGCCGATTCAACCACATTTGGAGGTTCATCTACTTTATCCCCCTCCGAATTCTCAGTATTACAAACAACTTCAATCTTACACGGGTAACTCTTGGCAGGAGCTTCAGTCTTGAAAATACCACCAAGCTTTTTCGATTCACCCTGATCAACATCAACGTCAAGAACTTGAGGAGGCTCAGACCAGTTAAGACCACCACTACATGTCATATTGACTTCTGCACCATACGCACAATTGGAACTATCCTTATTATAAAAACCGATAGCAACCTGATTCTCCTTATTACGCTTTAATTCAATATTATTGATATTAGTGATGGGAGAATCCGAAGTAGCCTTTTCAGACAGATCCATGGATTCGAGAGAACCCATCAGTTTATCCTTACCAGAACCGAGAACACCACGAATCAAGCCAAGACCAAGACCGAGAACAGCCATAGCCATGACCAGAATAACGATCGCGTTGATAGAAAGCTGCATTGAAGCGCTACGGCTTCGCTTTTTATACGGACCAAATATACGCATCATTTGTCACACACCTCTTATTAAAACACACAATGAATATGAAAGTATTCTGACTAGTATTTGGCTGGATGGCATTTATATATCTTTCGCAAAGCTGGCGTCAGCTTGCACCGGGTCACATATACAACACAAGGGTTGTAATGTAACAGTCATTCTTGACTGAGCGTTCAGCTCAGCATTATATAAGCTGGCGTCAGCTTGCACCGGGTCACATATACAACACAAGGGTTGTAATGTAACAGTCATTCTTGACTGAGCGTTCAGCTCAGCATATTGTTATCCAACTCACGATTTGCAGGCGGACTGATCGCCCCGGAGTTTGAAAACGAGTTCCAAACTGTCGTGAGAACGCCTGCGACAGCAATAGAATTCTCGAGAAAAAAGCAATAAGCTGGCGTCAGCCTGCACCGCCCAGTAGGCCTCTAGGAGAAGGAAACGAAGTTGGAAGCAAAGCTTGCTACAATACACAAATTATTGGAACAAACCAAAACAAAGGAAAATATGAGAAAAAAAGCTAGTGACTCTTGGCAATGTATACTACGTGATTAGCTTTCTTGCCGCAGACTGGACAATCGCAGAAGACATCCTCTTCTTTGCCGAACCACTCCCCACGGACTTCTGCGCCAACATCTTTCTCGATGACTTCAGCGCATTTGGCACCATCCATGTCAGTGGAACAAAAACAGGTCCGGACCATCTTACCCTGATCGATGTGCATACGAAGTTCAGGCAAGGTCTGGGCAGTCACAGATTTCTCGTCAAAGACGCGGTCAGCTTTTTCACGCAAGTTGTCAGTAAAGGTATTGCAGACACTATCAAGATATGCCATCAGGTCATCACGGGAGACGATTTCTTTTTCACCAAGATCACGGCGGAAGACGACGACGTTCCCGTTCTCGACATCACGAGGACCGATCTCGATACGCACAGGCATACCTTTAAGCTCCCAATGGTTGAACTTGAAACCCGGACTGACATCATCCCTATCATCAATAAAAACATCAAAGCCAGCTTCAGAGAGCGTACTTTTCAATTCAAATGCAGTGTCGAGGACAAGGGATTCCTTGCCTTTTTTAAAGATAGGAACGATAACGATATGATGAGGAGCAACATCCCACGGGAGGACCAGACCCTTATCATCACCATGGAAAGTGATGAGTGCGCCGTAATTACGGGAGTGGCAAGGACCATAGCACGTGATCCAACCGAGTTTCTCTTTCTCATCCTTATCC
Organism: Candidatus Woesearchaeota archaeon; assembly: GCA_046546105.1. Lineage (GTDB taxonomy): Archaea > Nanobdellota > Nanobdellia > Woesearchaeales > SKGA01 > SKGA01. Next base: position 21,965 of record JBKGYN010000010.1, read on the forward strand.
TCGAACTTCACATCAAAAGGCTCGCTGAAGTTCTGCCCGATGAGATGAGTTGAAGGAAGCTGCAAGACCTTGCCGCTTGGCAGAAGGACGTCAGCAGCAAAGGTGTTATCACCGCCAGGAAATTTATCCCATTGCGGACGCTTGAAAAAGATGTGCGGAAGAGCCATCTTACCATGAAGAAGCCGCTCGGTAATCTCCATATCCTCTTTGACTTGAGCCAGAGCATCTTCATGGGATGCAAACACGTTATGCGATTCAGACCAGTGAAGCTCTCTCGTTCGCATGAAAGGACGAGTCATCTTGGTCTCATGACGATAGACACTGACAGATTGATACCGTTTGAACGGCAGGTCCTTATAACTACGGATCCACTTACCATACATATCATAGAGAGCAGTTTCAGATGTAGGACGAAGCGCGAAGCGAGTGTCAAATGTCTTGTCCCCGGCGCCAGTCACCCAAAACACTTCAGGAGTGAAACCCTCAACGTGAGCAGCCTCCTTATGAAAATTCTCTTCGGGAATGAGAAGAGGCATGAGAAGCGGTTCGTGACCGAGGCGTTCGAATTCAGCCTCCCACATCCGTATGATCTTTCGCATGCTGCGTACAGCCCAGGGCATGTAGACAGGAAGTCCTTTGATATTATACCTTATGTCAGCAAGCTCCGCTTTTTTCATGAGCTGCGTGAACCATTCGCTGAAATCCTCGTCTTTACCGATGGTCAACTGGGCGCCGGTTTCTTTTTTTGCCATGAATATCAATCCGGACAAACACCAACTGCATTATAAATATTACTATTGGGAAATATCTTCAACCACCCACCATTACAAACAGAGAACTATGGAGAAAGAAAGCGCTCTATCCACTCACGCTCTGCACCGATAGAGGTTTTTGGACCATGACCCGGATAGACGGCGAGATCGTCGGGGAATTCGAGAAGACGCCTGAGAGATCGATTCATTGCTTCAAGGTCGGAGCCAGGGAGGTCTGTCCGACCGCAAGCCCCCGCAAACAATGTATCGCCAGAGAGAAGAATACCCTCCTCCTCAAAGAAAAGAAGGCAACTGCCTGGCGAGTGACCAGGTGTGTAAAGCGCCTTGAACGAGAAAGGTCCCAATGACATGTCCTCTGATAACGGACGGAGGTCGGCAGGCAGAGTCATGTCAACCCCCACGATCCGTTTCGACAATACTTTTGATTGCTCGAGAGTCTCGATATCCTCACCGTGAAGATAGCAAGGGGCTTCAAAGTGGTGAGCGCCCATGATGTGATCGAAGTGGTTGTGCGTGCAGATGACAGCCAAGAGCTGGTTGTCACCGATACTATTACGGATCAGTCTTATGTCAGCAATATAGTCAGAACCGGGATCGACAACGATGCACGAACCATTCTCAGAGAGAACATAACAATTAGTCGGCAAATCCCCTATAGTTAGCTTCGTGATCGAGACCATCTTCCATCACAGCAAGGCGTCAAGAGATATCTCGAAGGCACCGACAGGCGTGACAATGCCGAAATTCTCCAGCACTTCAGGATGGAGCTCTCCGACAACACCGATGGGCTTCCCATCAATGAAGACTTCTGCAGAGCGACCTTCAAGGAAGTACGGTGTTGTCACGGGTCTGAATTCAGCGTCAACACCTCTCGAACGGAAGACGTGCTCAAGAACCTGACGGATCTCAGTGAATGTAACCACTTTGTCAGTCATGAGAGCGGACAATCGAAGTTCGTTCCTTGCACGCACATCACTATCATCATCCGGAAGCGTGACAAAAGCCCCTTCGAAAATCTTCTGGGGCAGCGGCCTGCTCCGGTTGTGAACGAGACATTTGAGCTGTTCAGGAAGGAGCCGTGTGCGAAGCATCGTCTGATTCTCGTTACCGTTAGCGATAGGAATGAACGATTCACGATCACGATCAAGACGCAGGTTATCATATTGCGATTCTTCGTTCGTGATAGCGAAAGTATAGGTTTCGAGAAATCCAAGGCCGAGAAGGATTTCAGCAATCTCTTCTCTCACACGAGATCTTGTCAGGACCCCACCTATAGTTGAGATGTTAGGAACAGTAAGTTCAAAATTGTTGAAACCATAAGCACGGGCTATATCATCGATGATATCAACCTCATGCCAGAGGTCGAAGCGAAAAGCAGGAGCTTCGACAGTCCAGACAGTCGACCCATCTTTTGATTCTGCAGTCTTATCACTGACCTCATACATCATCCTGGAAAGGAGTTTCCGGACTTGTTCATCAGAGAGATCAAGACCCAAGTATTTCTTAATAGAATGAGAAGATAAGCTCATTTCCCGTGTAGAAAGGTCAGGTGTCGTATCCAGGGTGCCATCAGCGTAAGCGACATCGACAGTGAACACGTCACCACCCATGTCAGCGAACATCGTCGTGAGATTGACAAGCATCTCATCAAGAATCTGTTTCTCGAAACCACTGCATTCAATGAAGATGTCAGTTGTAGAACTGTTGATACGACCTGTCTTTTCAGAGTTGATGACAGGAGGCATAGAGAGTATCTCGCCAGCAGCATCAATGAAATAAGGATACATAGTCTTGCCTTCGAGAAGGTGCTTGTAAGCGATTCCTGTCTCATGATCCTCAAGGATCTCAGCGCCAGTCATCTCACGATCAGCGTTAAGAGGGAGGAACCTGATCTTATCAGGGCGGTCAGCAGTGTAGGTGATAGGCATCTTGATAGCACCCATCGGGTAGATGCCGATAGCGCCACGCTTCCGACCACGAGCAAGGGTGCTGTGAAGCTTTTCCTGGACTTCGATGATTTCCTCGATACGTTCATCGTCAAGATCGAGATTCTTGATGACAGCACAGACAGTGCGCGGTCTTACCTCCTTTACGGCTTCAGTGACCTTGACCACGTAATCGCTTTTCGAAGCTGCGTACTGCGGAGGATGAGATGTAAGGCCAAGGAGTGAGCGGATTGCCCGTGCAAGACCATGAATGCTGATGAGATCGAGACGTTCAGCAGTGATCTCGACAGAGAGGAGATCATCCTCCTGATTCTTGAGATCCATACCCAGATCGAAAAGAGCGCTACGGATCTCCTCAACAGAAAGGTCTTTGCCGATTGCACGCTGCAATGCTTTGTGAGAGATTGCTGTCATAACCATTTTTTACTGTTCACCCCCTTCAAGATCAGGCTGCGGCGTCCTGTGAGTGGCAATCCAATCAAGATCCACAGTCGGCCCGACAAGCTCGCGAAGGTTAGTCTTGCCAGTGAGAAGAGCTGCGACTCTACTTGCACCCATACCCCAAGCGATGACTGTCTTGCCTTTCAGACCATAAGGAGCAAGGCTTTCCGGACGGAAGATTCCTGAGTTGATGAGCGCATACCATTTCTTCGTATGCTCGTTATAATAATGAGCTTCAAGGCTCGGCTCAGTGTAGGGATTATAAGTCGGTTTGAACCGAATCTTGTGAATGCCAAGACGAGCGTAAAACTCCTTGATAAAACCCATGAGATCAGAGATTGTAAGATCATCACCGACGACAAAGCCTTCTGCCTGGATGAATTCAGCCAAGTGAGTAGTATCTACAGCTTCGTTACGGAAGACGTTAGCCACGTAAAAGTACTTGCCATTTTTGATGCCCTTTTCACCGAACATCCTGAAAGTAGTTGCGGTACTGTGAGTTCTCAGGACGAGCTCTTTAGCGATCTCCGGACTCCACGGAGTTCCGTGGCCAGAGGATCCAGTACCCCCACCAGTCTCATGGACGTCCTTGACCCGCCGAACCAGTTCCTGATCAGGAAGTTGTCCTTTCTTGCCGATGAAAAAGGTGTCCTGCTCATCGCGTGCAGGGTGGTCTTGAGGAATCCACATTGAATCCATGCACCAGAAGGCAGTCTCGACCCACGGTCCTTCCATCTCCTGAAAGCCCATGTTGAGATAGACGTCACGGATGAGATTCTCCGCTTCACGCATAGGATGCCGACGTCCGCCGCTAGTCGCCGGAACGGGCGAAGAAACATCATAGGTCCTGAAAGTCTTTTCTTTCCAGCTACCGTCTTTTAACATGTCAGCAGTCAATTGCTCTTCATGATCAGAAAAATCAATGTCAGCATCGATGAGTTCCTGACCGCGACTCGTAAGATGGATGGTTTCAGTAATTCGTTTTTCGATTTTAAGCATGTCTTTACGCTTTGAAAGGTCCTTGACAACCTCTTTTTGCTCGTCAGAGAGCTTGGAAAAAGAAACCGGAAAATCAGTGTTCTTGATAAACGCCTGCGGCTGATAGACATCGCTTGTAGCAAGAGCTTTACCAGCAGGGGTTATCGAAAGATAGATGTCTTTGCCCTCTTTACGAACTTCGGCAGCTTGCAAGGATTTGAGAATGCCGATAGACGCCATGATTTCGGGATGAGGAAGGCCAGTCTCATCACTGAGTGCTCGGGTCGTCTTGTCCCCATCCACTATGGAGCGCAGGATGATGATTTCAGGAAGAGCACGCTCTTTGGCAAGCTCGCCGAATTGCTTGAGAATAACCACATCTTCAGCGTGTCGCTGCGTGGCGAGGAGATCCTTGTTTGACAGCCACATGACACCCCGCTTGACTTCAGCATCTTTCAAGCCTGAAAGCGAGATGATTTCCCCGACAGAAATACCTTCTTTAAGATAGGGAAGCACTTTACGCTCCAATAAGGAGAGGGAGTTAGCGATAGCTGCGATTTCTTTCGAGACCATAAGGAAAAGTTGCAGACACTGGTTTATAAAAATTTGCACAAGACTCAAAAAAAACAGTATAAAATATCAATAGAAAAGGATACGAGGGAATATAGTATGATTTAAAAAGAAAAAAACCCCGAAAGTAGAGTGATGAGAGGGCTTATAGGGAACTTCGATTATTTCGTGGGTCGGCACAAGGCTTGCGAGATGCACCGAAATGAAGATGATGAATCGTTATGGGATAAAGGCGTCCTTGATATGCACACGTATTTCTTCAAGCCAACAGAAGGACTCGAAGAACTTGCAAGAATAATGAAAGGGCTACACCAACACAATAAGACCATCCTCCTTTATATGCAGCCCCCCGATCAGAAAAAACACAAGTCCGAACGTCAGTTCGAAATCAACAGATTATTGCAACAACACTTCGGGGTGAGCTACATCATGAGAAACTCGAGATGCGAACACGACCCCGGATTCGGATATAGCCATTCGCGCTTCAGACCGATGACACTACCAGAGATCCATGAACTGCAGAAACACTACGATCATCTGGTGCCGAACAACAAGGAGAGCAAGCCATTTGTTGAGACATACCATAACCAGCTCCTTACAGTTCCCGAACACCATTGGTCAGAAGAGTTGAATATAGTAAAGATCGATCAGGACGACTTCTTGCCCTACCAAAACAGATTCTGAACAGGCCAACACGAAGCTTTAAAAAACAAGAAGTAATCCTTGGCAGCTGATGGCACTCTATAATAAGGATCGCATCGTCACTGCAGATAAGGTGGAGATCAAGGATATTTTCAAGGAGAGATACCGACGGCTTCTCGGCGATAAATACGATGATTTCATGAGGTATTCATTCACTTACCTGCGCAAATGCATCCGCGTGAACACGCTCAAAGCCACACCTGAAACGATCCGTAAACGTATCGAGGATCAGGGATGGGTCTTGACACCAGTGCCATGGTGTGCCGAAGGTTTTTTCGTTGAAGGGCACAAGGAACAGGATCGGTTCGATATCGGCAACATGATAGAGCATACGCTCGGTTATTTCTATGTCCAGGAAGCCGCTTCGATGATTCCACCTGTCGTGCTGCTTTCTGATAAGGATGAGATGTCAGGCGAGGAGAAGGACCATCTGAAAGTTCTCGATCTTTGCGCCGCACCCGGATCGAAAAGCAGCCAGCTCGCCCAGTACATGGACAATAGAGGAGTACTCATCGCAAATGATGTCGACGTGACACGGCTGAAACCGCTCACGATGAACCTGCAACGGATGGGTGTGACAAACATGCTAGTCACGTTAAATCCTTTCCAGAGAAGCAAACGCAACACACGGTTGCGAAACCCGTTTGGCAACGAGGATGGACGAGGAGAATTCTTTGACAGGATTCTTGTCGATGCCCCTTGTAGCGGTACAGGGACCATCAGGCGCAGTTTCAAGATGCTTGCGATGTATTCTGAAGGATTGGTGAAGCGTCTTGCCTCCACCCAGAAGGCCCTCATCCAGAACGCATTTGAGATGCTCAAGCCAGGTGGCGAGATGGTGTACTCCACGTGTACACACGAACCGCTTGAAAACGAAGGTATAGTCTCATTTCTTCTTGACAAATACAAGACTGCTGAAATAATCCCTATCGATCTGAATATCAAGCGCAGCGAACCAGTCATTGAGTTTGACGGGCTGCAATTCAGAGACGAAGTAAAACATTGCATCAGGATCTATCCACAGGATAATGACTCAGAGGGATTTTTCGTCTGTAAAATACGAAAGAAAGAAGCTCCTGCTCAAAGCAACTGATAATCACTCAATTCAAACGCTTGCTGAAACCGGCAGGATCGGAGACAAGACCTGTTTTCGATGAGAATTCAGCATAGGTTCTCTTGAAATAGGAATCATCGATGGCAAGTTCCCGATCAAGCATCTTGTTCTGGAAGAGATCATATTCAGCGTGGATGGATTTATTCTTTACAAGCGTGACGCGCAAGAGATATTGTCCAATAGGATTATCAACGGTGAATCCATTCAGATAGGAGAGAATCCACTCATAATTCGAATCATCAACGCCTTTCTTGAGAAGCGTGACGTGAGGATTGAAGCCACCTTCATCATGTGAAGAAGTTATTTTCGACTGTTTGTAAGCGATGAGATCGTCAAGATATTCTTCGAGACCACTCCTGAAGTCAAGAAGTTCCTGAGAAGGATTGATATTAGCGTAAATGATTTTTTGATCATTATGGAAAACATCAAAATCAGAGATAGTGAAGGGAATCTTATGACCGGCAAAACGAGAGCAATAATCAGAGAATCTGTCAACAAGCTCATCTTCATCATACGTGTTGAAAGGACGGAGAAGTGTCGTGTGAAAGACTTTCTTCTTGAAAGGAAGGTCGAATTTGGATTCAGCAAGAGCTTTCAAGCTTCTCAAATAGGTCTTGGCAAAACCCCAAAAACGGATGTCAACAAGATATGAATCTTCACGCATCATCATCAATCAGAATCAAACAGTAGTTAATAAATATTTTTTTCTCGTGAAAAGCAAGACTTAAATACGAGAAGCGACAGAGTCATTCATGTATGGCAAAGACTGTCGAGATTTCCGGTGAAAGCTTTAAGCAACTGGGCGATAAGATCAACCAATCACTCAAACAAGCCCGGGCGTGGCTGATAAACTTCTTCAAGACCATCGATACGTATGAAACGATAGCACTCGGCGGAATGGGATTAGGGCTGGTCTTGATCATCACAGGAATCATCCTCATGTGAATATGATGGTAACACCGAAAAACTTCACCGTCAATTTCTTTGAGGAATACCTGAAACCCGAAAACCTCTCGAAACTCAATCTTGTCAAGCACAAGAGCATTCTCTTTCTAGCATGCGAGGATCTGGACGAATTCAACCAGCAGAAAAAGAGGATCGAAAAAGACTATCGGAATATCACTGCAGGTTACTGGCCGATCCTCGATAAATCATACTGGATCTCACCGTTTGCACCAACGAGAGAATTGAAGCGGATACATGAAGAACTCGAAATGATTGATAGAAAGACGCCGATCCTTCTCGACATGGAACTCCCTCTAAGAGTCAGATCATATTTCAGGAACCTGTTTCTTTTCGGACGACACAAACAGATGATACGACAAATAGTGAAACTTGCTGATGAAAAAGAGCTTGATATGTATTATTGCGAAAACCCCTCGACAAGCAAAAAAAAGCTCAAACTACTGCGATTTCTTAGTGTCAGCCTCAATCCTGAAAAACACAAGGGAAAACTGCTTGTGATGTATTATACGTCAATGAAAGGCGAAAAAACAAAAACGCGCATTGATGAAATTCTAAAGAAATTTGCAAAGGAATACAAGAAACGGCTTGTGCTAGGCTTGGGAACGACAGCCACGGGGCAGATGGGTGATGAGCCGAAGATAAGCCTTGAGCATTTCCAAAGAGACTTGCAGTTCTCGAAACGACTAGGCGTTAACGAAGTATTCGTCTTCAGGCTGGGCGGACACGATGAGAAATACCAAGAGATTATCGAGAAAGAAATGAAAAAAACTATAGTGAAAAGCGAATATATTCAGTGATCGAAGAAGAGATATTTGCCAGTTTCAAAATCGAAGAAGCATCGTTTTGACTTCAAATAATGAAAAACAAACAAAACATCAGAACAAGCTCTTGATAAGATCAACGAGCTTTCCGATAAAACCTTTTTTCTCACCATCTTGATTCGATGAATCTGAGGAAGAGGATTCCTTTTTCCCACGATCCTGCTTAATACGCTCTTTTTTCTCATTTAAGGACTCACCCTCTTCCAAGGGATCCGTTATTGCTACAGAGGCGGTGAATTCGTCCTCGTAACCGAATTCACCGATCGAGACATCGCGTTCGAAAGAGAGGCTGTCATCAGAGATATCTTCGGGAACGGTGAATGTGAACGAATATGCCTGGACCGATTCATCGGCAGAGAGTCGCGAGATCCCTGCTTCTGTCTGACCGTCAAAAGTTAAGTTCAACAGGTTCTTCTCAGCAATATGAACCTCATTTTGCAAGGGCGTGTCAAGAAGGTTATGAACAAGAACAGTTGCAGTGACTTCCTGACCACGAGAAGCATTAGCAGGATCGAACGAAGTAGAAACGTTGACATACCGATCAACAGGTGAAACAGGGAGTACTCGCTCTTCACGGCATTCAAACCATTCGTTCTTATCAGAACGATATTTAGCATCCACATTGAAGGTGTAATTCTCCTTTTCGAGTTTCAAAGGCAGAACAACACTTCGCGAGGCAAGCTTTAAAGTATCACCTGAAAAAACATTCTTTCTGTAGAAGGTTTCAGAATTCCCGAAAGGATCCTTCCAGGAACCGTTAATCGCATAAAATGGCTCACCACCGAGATTTTCAACAAACACGGTATAATTGAGACGAGAACCTGCTACAGGATCAAATTCAGAAAACTCATACCTGCACGATAGACCATCAATGACAACTTCTAAAGGAGCGGTTCCAGACTCATGATAGACTTTATCCTTGACAGAGAATGTCATATCATAAGAAATCTCATATGAGCCAGTGTAAGGAAGACTCAAGTCAAGAGATACTGTTTCTTGTTCACCTGGTGGAATCTTTCCAGAGTATGAGTATCTGCCGATCGACATCTTATCAAATCCTGATTCTGATCTGACTTTGAGATTAGGATGGAGATTGACATCAATCTCTTCGATAGACAAGGATTCATCCTCATTGTTCTGGAGCGTTATCTTGAAAGTGGTCCGATCGTCTTTTGAAAAAGCATCCTTGAATTCAGAGTGTGTCAACTTATAAGGAGAAACAACACGCAGTTCCCTCGCCCGAGCTGATTGTGTCAGACCGGAGACACCAGGAACATCATATGTGACTTGCGTCTGGGTTTCAGGAGAGACATACTCGATAGCTTTGAGTGTGTAGGATCTTACCCAAGAATTGTCAGGGTAAAGGTTGAATTTTGAATTCAACACATTCTCATCAGAAGAATACCTGAAGGATTCATCTTTCTTGACAAGTTCAAAACCTTCAGGAATAGGCTCTTTGACAGTGATGTTGCTGATAGGATTATCGCCTTCATTCTTGATTCTTAATGTAATTTCCGAGGTTTCGTAAAGGTTGAAATCCCGAGTGGAAAATGATCTTGAGATATCGAGCTCATCCTCATATTCAAATTCTACCATGCGAAGTTTGATTCCAGGCTGCAACTGTCCCCTGTTATCAATATCAACATGCTCATTTTCATAACTGGCGTTCAAGAAACACCATTCAAACTCAGAAGTGGTTTCACATTCGCCGAAAGGGATTCCGGTTTTCAGTTCACCATCAGGACCGACTCTCTTTATGAAAATCCGACCGTCTTCGTATGAACTCTCATCACCTTGGCGTTCCAGATTATACCCTCGGATGGAATAATCATAATCGCCTTTACTGAATTCAGAGATATAAGGATACCAACCGTCGGCAATCTCCTTTTCGTTGACAGCTACTGATAGCTGCGGTAATGCGATGAGAAGCAAGAGAATCCCTAATAACACACCAACCCTTTTCATGATAGACAAGAAAATCCGGAATACTGTTTATAAGGTTTTCGTCAGAAGCGGCGGATGTAAAAAGAGGAAAAAAATCACTCATCCTGTTCTGAAGACGAGGTGCTCGAATCAGGACCACTCTTGGAATCATCCTTTGAAGAAGACTTATCATCAGAATCAGATTCCTGTTTCTTCGTTTCAAAAGTGATGTTCTCAAGACCAGTGAGACGTTTGAGGTCAGCAGTCAACTGCTCGATAAGCTGTGGTGGGAATTGCATGGATGTCGTTACCGTAGCATTCTTTCCATCAAGAGAGAGATCATCATAAGGCAGTCCCATCAAAGAGAAGTAGTTCTCGAGCTTCTCCTTGGAATCCTCAAGAATCCGTTTGATCTCAACTTCATAGATAACATCCTTGCTTGCCAGAGGATGGTTGAAATCAACGATGATACGACCACCACTCACGCTGCGGATGACACCGATCTCGTTATCGACGTTCACCTGAAGACCTACGAAAGGCCTGATATTCTGTTGCCGGAAGACTTTTGCCGGAACGAGCTTGAGCTGTTTAGCGCTTTTCTTGCCGAATGCTTCTTCAGCAGTGATTTCAAAAGTGTGTTTTCCAGGCTCTTTGCCGACTAGCTGCTTGTCAAGACCGGGAATGACGTGACCCTCACCTACCACGATGGTAGCCGGACCGTAAGAAGTCTTTTCAGAGTAGATGCCCTCATCTTTAGCAATCTGTTCTACAGTTGTGTCGAAAGCCGTCTTGTCATCAGCGACACGACCTGTGTAATCGATCTCAATAAAATCTCCTTTCTTGATAGCCATATATAATCCCTCTGGGAATGTGAATTGTTCGTATCTGTAGCAAGGGCTAATCAGAAGCCATTTTTAAAACATTTGCTTTTGAGAATCAGATACATTTCAATAGATGATACCGAACAAAACCCTCTCAATCTGGTCGAAGCGAATCTTGCCAGGGTCTGAAACTGCATTATTATCGCCCTTTACGATGAAATAGACACCTTGATCATCCTCACCTTTATAGACCACACGGTGGATGACACGATTACTGCTTTCAGGTTTCCGATAGGAGATGATATCCCCCTTGTCAATCTGTTCGGGCGATTCAGGAACGAATTGTAATGCATTAGCACCTTTGTCAAGGAACGGATCCATAGAATTGGTATCGGTAAAGCGAGCCCATTCAACGCCGGAAACAGCTAGTTCGACACGATCATCATAAACCTTGATCTGGTGCTCTTTGATATGATTCCCTGGTGAGATCCGTTCAGTGCCACTGACCACAGGGGCACCGCTAGCAAAATCAACCCCGTGGAGCATAGAGGAGGAAACGAATCCGATAATGAACACCGAAATGATAAGTGCTGTCAGTTTAAGAGACATAATAACTACTTTATAGGAATTACAACTATTTAAATCTTTTTATTTTGTCGTCACTTAAGGGTTGTTAAAATTGCGTTTTTATAAATATTTATAAAGGACGTGAGGCAATATATGTGTTGAGGTGAGTGTTCCATGAGTTATTTGATTCTCGTACGACACGGAGAGAGCAGATGGAATGTGGACAACAAGTTCACAGGATGGGTGGATGTGCCGCTCACGGAAATCGGAGTGCACGAAGCCCAGATTGCCGCAGAACGATTGAACCAGCTCGATATCGATGTGGCGTTCACCTCGAAACTCGTACGGGCCCACGAGACGCTCCTTATCATACTCGCCCACCAGAGAAAGACAGGCATCTTCTTGCACGAATCAGAGAAGAGAAAGAAATGGTCAAAGCACAATCACAAGGATTTCGAGGAAGACGAGATCCCCATCTTCTCATCAGACGAGATAAACGAGCGTTACTATGGAGCCTTGCAAGGCATGAACAAAGACGATGCAAGAGAAAAATACGGCGAGAAGCAAGTATTTATCTGGCGACGAAGCTATGATATAAGGCCCCCTGAAGGTGAGTCGCTCAAGGATGTGTGCAAGCGAGCAGTGCCGTATTTCAAGAATACGATCATGAAACAGGTGAGAGAGGGCAAGAATGTGCTTGTGGCAGCTCACGGCAACAGCCTTCGTGCAATCATCAAATACATCGAAGATATTTCCGATAAGGAGATTCCTCATCTGGAACTTGCAACGGGAAAACCAATCATCTACGAATACAAGAAAGGAACGCTCAAGAAAGAAGAACACATCCATTCATTCAACAGACCCACAGAATGGGATAGGAAGAAACGACATCAGGGCAGCTACAAGACAGCAAATAAAACATCAGCTAAGAAAAAGTCCACTTCTAAACGCAAGACCGCTTTGAGGAAGAAGCAAATAAGCAAGAGAAAGAAGTGAATTCTACCTGACAGGTTTTTCAGGGATAGGCTTGTCCTTGAAACAGTAGTCATAATAATCGCACCAGTTACAAAGAGGACTCTGGTGGAGCGGATAATCACCGACGTTATCAGAGGTGGTTGACATGTGGATCTGCTCGACCTGGAAGGCAGCCAGTTTAACCAGATCATCATCAGCAGGAACGGTCAAGACACCTTCATCACCAGGGAATTTGAGAAAGTAAATTCCGACCTCATCAGGAAGCTCCCCGTGCTTTTCCTTATACAAGAAGGCATAAATCGCCAATTGAAGCTTGTACTGCTCACTGAGCTTATTACGCTTTGAGGTCTTGTAATCCATCAGACGGACCTTGCCATCGACTTCTTCAACGACATCGATAAAGCCCTTGACATAATGATCCCAAGAAAGATATTCAACCTCCACATCAGGAGAGATTTTCCTGAAAGCATCAGGAAAGGAATAGCCTTGAGATATAAGATCATCAAGACGCCGGATGACAATGTCAGCATGATATTCCATCATCATCACAGTCTCGTTGTAATACTGATCGATCTGCTGCTGTGACATGTCAAGCTCATCAAATTCAGGCTTTGCCTCTTTCCAATACTTATGAAGGAGCTGGACAAGTACAGTCTTGAGATGGCGCTTGTACTCCTCACCTATCACTTCAGGAACGAGTGAGTAGAAATTCTCCAAGGCAAGATGCGCCACAGAACCACGAACCAGATGGATCGAGGGAAAAGTAGGTAATTTGAGCTTGTACTGGAAGAAGTATTTACGCGGACACTGCAAGTACGTGTTGATTGAAGTCGGTGACTGCATACGACGTTTTCCCATGAACATCACAGGAACAATAAAGAGTTTAAAAAGCTACTGGCAAGATGTCCTGTGCCATGATTTCAAAGATAATCCTTGGAAGAGACACCAGCATCATAAAAAGCTTTCACAAGAGCCTCCTGTTGGGATTCGATAGCGACAAGATCAGCAAGTGCCTGACGGACAGGCCCATACACCTCTTGAGAACGCTTGTCGAAACCGAGTTCTTTTATAGCAAGCGCTGCGACGCGAAGACGCGAATGACGCAAGAAAACGAGAACTTCACGGGGCTCAAGGAATATGTCAGAATAGACTGAACGGTAGGCTTCAAGGAACCGTTTGAGAGTATCCAAATCAAAGCGCTTCTCAAAAAAATCGTTTTTCACGAAATGAGGAATCGCACTGACAAGATCATATTCGACATAGTCAAAGCGCATCCCTTCAGCATCAAGGAGCGCAGCAACATCATGCTCATCAAAGAGAAGCGATCGTGGAGTGAAACGACCATGGACGAGCTGCGTTTCAGATCTTCGCCTAACATGCTTGAGATCATTCAAGTAGGCTTTGAAGTGAGGCCAGAATTCAGGAATATTATCAAGAAGGAACTTATCGACAACGGTCAAGGGAGAATGTTCACGAATACTGTCCGGAAGGTTAAATATGTGTGCGATTTCATCGTACTTGAAACACTGCGCTTCAAAGACTTCGTGCGAAGAGAGGATCGAAAGCTGTTTATGAAAAGAGGCCAATGCCCGGGCAGCGTTAACAATCTTCTCAAGAGAAAATCCCGACACCAAAGAAGCATGGTCAAAGACAATCCGATCAAGACGAAATAATGCGTATGAGGAGTCTTCAGCAACAACAACAGTATCATCTTGTTTAGTAGGGAGTGGTGCTGCAACAGGCACACCACCACGTTTTGCAAGCTCCAACAGGAAATTGTTCGCGAGCCGAAGCTGAGATACATCGTGCGAGGAATATCGTTTGAGCAGGAATGAGCCTGAACGCCGGAATAAGAAGGAAGGCTTGACAAGGACCCTATAGCTTTCAACGAGACGATCTTTTGAAAGCAGGTCGAGTTTTTCGATACGACCGAGACCGTACTGGTCAAGAATATCTTTGAACGTGTAATCACCAGAATCCATACACAATCACCAATTCATCCTTGGTTTAAATAGCTTTTGGGAAAATGATTTCGAAAGAACCATAAGAAGATTTATAAACAGTTTCAGGTTCTACACACATCCGATGTCTTACGAACTTATTGTGACAGAGAAGCCTTCACAAGCGAAAAAAATAGCAGAAAGTCTTGCTGAAGGCAAGCCGACGGTAAAAAAAGAGAACGGCGTTTCTTATTTCATATTGAATCATGACGGACAAGACATAGTCATTGCACCAGCTGTAGGTCATGTCTATTCTCTAGCAGAAAAGAACAAATCATTCTCATATCCAAGCTACGATATCAAGTGGTATCCAGCACACAAAGTAGATAAGAATTCAAAGCACGCAAGCAAATACATCACGGTCATCAAAAAACTCGCCAAGAATGCAGAGACGTTCACGGTCGCGACAGACTTCGATGTCGAGGGAGAAGTCATAGGATTGAATCTCATAAGGTATGCATGCAAGCAGAAAGATGCGAATCGAATGAAATTCTCAACACTCACAAAACCCGATCTTATCAAGTCATACCAAACGAAAATGGCACATCTCGAATGGGGCCAGGCAAACGCTGGAGAGACCAGGCACTTCCTTGACTGGATGTATGGTATAAACATCTCACGAGCCCTCAGCACCGCCATCAGGAAGGCAGGACTTTTCAAATCACTGTCAAGCGGTCGAGTGCAAGGTCCGGCTTTGAAACTTATTGTCGATAAAGAGAAAGAGATCAGGAAGTTCGTGCCAGTTCCATTCTGGCAGATAACATATGACGGTACCACTAAGGGAGAGACGATAGAAGCAGAGCATAAAGAGGATAAGTTCTGGGATAAGGAGAAAGCGACGTCCAGTTATAAGCGCGCGAACAAGAATGACGGGACGATCAAGGATAAGAAAGCAACAACATCAAAAAGCCAGCCTCCGACACCATTCGATCTGACCACGCTCCAGACAGAAAGCTTCAGATCACTCAAGATAAGACCGAAAGATACGCTTGCCATCGCACAGGATCTCTACACCCAAGGATATACCTCATACCCGCGTACAAGTTCACAACAACTCCCAAAGGAGCTAGGATACAAGAAACTCATAGAATCGCTCAAACGACATCCTGATTACAAACCATTAGCACAAGAACTTCTGAGCAAAGGCACTCTAAAGCCGAATAATGGGAAAAAAAAGGATCCGGCACACCCTGCAATCTATCCGACAGGTATCATCCCGGACATGTCAAAACTCAATCCAAGGCAGAAGAAAGTCTATGATCTTATTGTCAGACGATTCTTAGCTACTTTCTCAACGGCAGCGACCCGTGAAACGAATAAGCTGCACATCGATGTCAATGGTGAAGAGTTCATCGCAAAAGGCACCCGCACAGTGGAACAAGGATGGTTCAAGTTCTACGGACCACACGTCAAGCTCGAAGAACAGACACTACCAAAGGTGGAAATAGGCGATACGATAACGCACAAGAAAACACAGCTTCATGAGAAGGAGACAAAACCACCTAAAAGATACACACACTCAAGCCTCATCAAAGAGCTCGAGAAGCGAAACCTGGGAACGAAAGCAACAAGGGCATCAATCATTGACACGCTCTTCCAACGAGGGTATGTTGCTGAAAAAACTCTTGAACCCACTGAAATAGGAATCAGGACAGTCGATGTTCTTGACAAGTATGTTCCTGATATCGTCAAGGAGGAACTCACGAGACGTTTCGAAGAAGAGATGGAACAGATCAGAGAACAGAAAAAGACTGAAGAAGAAGTTCTTGAAGAAGCAAAAGGAGCTCTTGATAAGATTCTCAAGCAGTTCAAGGAACAAGAGAAGAATATCGGCGGAGAATTGAGAGAATCACTAAAGGAAACGCAGGAAAGAGAAAACACCATCGGTGATTGTCCGGTTTGCAAGCAAGGCAAGCTGATGATACGATATTCGAAGAAGACAAAACAGAAATTCATCGGCTGCTCAAACTATCCGGACTGCAAGGCAGTATTCTCACTTCCAGGAACAGGCAAGGATGCGAAACCATCAAGTAAAGTCTGCGAGCATTGCGGTTATCCGATGATCGAAGTGGGTAAGGGCCGGTCGAAACAGACCGTGTGTTTCAACATGAAATGTCCTGTCAAGCAAAAACAGGAGAAAGAGCAACTCGACGAGCAAACGAAAAAACAACTTGAACAAGCATGCCCAAAATGCGGCAATGATCTGGTCCTTCGAAAGAGCGTGTATGGCAAATTCATAGGCTGCAGCAATTTTCCAAAGTGTAAATACACCGCCCAAGTGAATGGTGACGGGAAGAGCAATAAAGAAAAAGAAAAGAAAACAACTTCTGAAGATAAGAAGTGAACACTGATTCTTTTATGAAAGTTACAACCACAAACAACACTGGACAGGTCGGCACGAAAATTATAAACCCCACCCAATAAGCAGGATGCATGACATCCTCAACGCTTTTACAAAGAGCTTTCTTTGGCAAGGATAATTGCCTGAAAGTCACGCTTCACAAGAAACTCGAATGCTATTTCGAGTTCGGAACACCCAAAAAAGAGAATGAGAAGGGGTGGAACTGGAAGCCAGTCAAGTTCAATGATGTAGAACTTGGCGAGATACTTCTTGTCCTTGAAGGGCATAATAATTCAGCCAGTTTCTTTCACACGTTCAAAGAAGAGAAAACACAGATATGGGTGTCGCGAAAAGATAAGTTCCTCACGATCAAAGTCAAGGGATTGAGCAAAGGTCTCAATGAAGGAGAACAAGTTGTTCTTCGAGAACTCATCAGACATATGATAGTAAGAATGAACATCAAATTCTAGAATTCATGAAAAGAGAAAGAGAAAAAAAAGAATAAACACAAAAGCTAACGTTTCTTACGGGAAGTCGTCTTGCGTTTAGCAGGAGACTTCTTCTTAGAAGACTTCTTCTTGGAAGCGGTCTTGCGCTTAGCAGCGGACTTCTTCTTAGAAGACTT
>JBKGYN010000011.1:0-34331 GCA_046546105.1 Candidatus Woesearchaeota archaeon
AAAAATGAGGCCGCCCAGAAGCCCGGAAACGCTTACGTTGATGGGTGCCAGCACCACTTGCTTGTGCTGAGCATGAACTGGAAGTTCAAGCTGGGCGAAAAAAATCATACTTAGAAAGAAAAATGAGGCCGCCCAGAATTGAACTGGGGATCTCCCGCGCTCTAAAACGGTGAACAGAATACAACGCTCTGCTCTACCGTTAAGTCAGGCGGACGTCATAGCCACTAGACCACGGCCTCATGAAAATTGCTGGTGCTATCAAGTGATTAATCATTAAATCGTGCTGCCGTAGGCGCACCTCGGGACGGTTTCGAAGTTCTGAGAAACTTAGTGAATCTCAGATCCGAACGC
The DNA here is from genome assembly GCA_046546105.1 of Candidatus Woesearchaeota archaeon. Lineage (GTDB taxonomy): Archaea > Nanobdellota > Nanobdellia > Woesearchaeales > SKGA01 > SKGA01. The sequence goes on from JBKGYN010000011.1 coordinate 352, forward strand.
AGCTGGACGAAATCAGCCCCACTAGACCACGGCCTCACAAGGTAATTAAGTTTCTTGGAGTTCTCATCCTTTTAAATGTTTTTCGTTCGGGCTCCTGAAACCAATCTATATCCTGATCTCAGGACAACCTTTTTAAACTCCTTCCTCGTCATCTCTTCCTATCATGCTCGATAAACTCAAAGAGAAAGTGGTAGGCCCGAAAAAGACGCGGATTTTGCTTGATACGAACATCCTCCTCCTGCCGGGCCAGTCCGGCATTGACATCTTCACGGAGATCGATCGCATCGCTGATTTCCCGTATGTCTTCTGCACGATCGATGACGTCTATGACGAGCTTCTCGCCATCTCCAAGGGTCAGACGATCAGACGACGGCTCTTCACACACCGGAATACCAAAAAGGCCGCTAAAGGCGCTGACAAGCAGAGTGCGAAGCTAGGTTACATCCTCGGGAAACAAAAAGACTTAAAAACAATCGGTCGTTTCTCCAAACAGCGTTCCGCTGATGAGACTATCCTGTCTGTCGTTGATAAGGACATGATGGTCGCCACGTTGGACAAGGAGTTACAGGATAAGCTTCGTAAGGAAGGAGTTCCGGTCATCACGCTACGCCAGAAGAAATACTTCACGATCATTCGTTAACGATTGCCAAGCGAATTCGCATGCTTGAGAAGGTGAAAAGAACATGTTTTATGCGGTGAAAGTCAAGGATCACATCAGAGTACCACCAACAGAATTCTCCAAAGAGCTCGATGAAGCAGTCATCAGCCAAATCAAAGGTAAATACACAGGTTATATCTCCCGAGAATTGGGTTATGTCATCGATGTCATCGATCTCGATCAAGTTGCTGAAGGAATCATCATCCCAGGTGACGGTGCTGCGTATTATGAAGCATCTTTTGAACTTCTCGCATACCTGCCGGAGCTACACGAAGTGGCAATCGGAACGATCAAGGATATCACTGACTTCGGAGCATTCCTCACTCTCGGTCCAGTCGAGGGTATGATCCATATCGGCCAGACGATGGACGACTTCGTCTCATTCAGCAAGGATAAGGTCCTTACGGGCAAAGAATCCAAGCGCGTCATCAAGGTCGGGGACAAGTGTTATGCTCGTATCGTAGCGGTGTCTTTCAAGGATATCACGAATCCGAAAATCGGACTCACGATGCGACAACCAGGTCTTGGTAAACCTGAATGGGTTGACGAGGATCTCAAGAAAAGCACTACATCAGGCGCTAAAGCAAAGGCCTGATTATTATTTTTCTAATATATTTCCAGAACTCTATATGTGGAATTCTCTTTTTTCAGAATTTCTTCTTCTTGCGCTTTTTCCAATGCTTCCTTGATGGTATAGCCATAGAGATTATCAGGATTACCTTGCATTTCTTCAATCCTTCTGACCAGTTCCTCTTCTGTGAAACGTTTGCCTGTCTGTAAAAAGCTATCGAATGCATCTTCAGAATTCCTGTTCTGAGCTTCGAGGGCGAGACGGTTGATATACTTATCAAACCCTGAATTCTCGCAAGGAACAATTCCAGTTTGTTCCAATTGCGACTTTGTTACCTTGTTCATATCATGTTCATAGACAAACGGTTCTCTATGGTCTCCGATCCTTTTATCCTGAACGTTGAATCCTAATGATCTGTAATTATAAGGGTTATCAATATAGAAGAACATGATATTCATACTTGTCGGACGGTTGAGAATTTCTGCTTTGACATCTTGCTCTATCAGTAATCTGTCACTTCTCCTGTCAGAAATCTCGTTGGTCGTTTCACAAGCGAATACCTTGTATTGTTCCGGTTCGCTCACCGTATAGGGCTTGAGCCGTTCTTTGAAGAAAGCAAAGCCTTCTTCTATCTTCTCGATCAATTTCTTGCTCTTTCTGGATACGACATTCCCCATACATCCTAGTGCTAATCGCTCGTCTTTTTCTAGCTGGTAATAGAGCGGGATGAGTTCCTCTAATGTGCTGATATATTGTTTGATTCCGGGTCCGTATCGAGAATTGTCTGACATTGTACTTGTAAGTACTGTTGAATAAGTATTAAATTCATTGTTGTAGTTGAAACTATAGTTTTAGAAATCGTTAGCGGTTATCGCTCTTCATAATTATCCTTGTTCTCGTTGACTTCCTGCTCTATGGCTCTTTTCGTCAGTTTGGCAACTTCCTCTTCAAAAGATCTGATGTCAGTGAAATCCCTGTAGACAGAAGCGAATCGGATGTATGAAATCTTATCAAGCTTTTTCAACCGGTTCATGGTGAGTGTTCCGATTTTAGTGCTTTTCACTTCTTGATTCCCTAAAGATCTGATCTTGTACTCGACCTCGTCAGCGAGCTTTTCCATCTGGAGCATGCTTACAGGACGCTTCTCGCAAGAACGCATGAGACCTTTCATTATCTTCTCCCTATCGAACTGCTCTCGCTTACCATCTTTTTTCACGACGAGAATCGGTTTGAGCTCTATACGCTCATAAGTCGTGAAGCGCTTGGCGCACGAGAGGCATTCCCGCCGGCGTCGGGTCTCATTAGGACTTGTCTCTCGGGTCTCAAGAACCTTTGTCTCCTGCTGGGAACAATAAGGACAGATCATCTTATTGTATGGTTAAACCATTCCTCCCTTATAAAGTTTGCCAGATTACCAGAACGAGATGATCACAAGCCACGAATTTTAGTCCCCTGCTTTTTTTCACTTCTTGACGGCGATCGTGCTAGGGCTTCGCCGACCGATACAAGGACCATCTTCAACGGCAAAACCAGCTTTTTTCATGTTATCTCGAACTATACGAGCACAGGAATAAGTAGTCAAACGACCACCTTGTCTCATCGACCGGTATGCCTGCCGGAATAACTCCTCACTCCACATTTCAGGCTGCTTCTTAGGAGAGAAAGGATCGTAGAAGATAACATCGAACGTGTCATCCGGAACGTACATGAGCATCTTGGCAAGGTCACCGACCCAGACACTACCCTGAAAATCTGAAGAGAAGTATTGATAGGGTGGCTTGAGCATGCTTTTAATAATCGTTGCTTCTTGTTCATACGTCTTGTCGAATGTGAGTCTTGACGCTTCCTCCATGAGAGCAGGATCGTTCTCGAAAGCGATGATCTTGATATTGCATCCAGGACATTCCTTACGGATATGGTGAAGCGCCATCAGAGTGTTATACCCTAAGCCGAAACATGCGTCACCGATAACAACGGAACTATTCTTTTTAGCGATCTCGACAATCCTCGACGGGCGAACATGCTTTTCAAGAGCCTCATGGAAACTACCGCTTTTCGTGTGATAACATTCGTCAATCTCTGTGTTACGAAAGGTTTCAGATCCATCACCGGTCTTGACTTTCTCATATTTTGCCATCCTGTCACTTCCTTGTCGCAATCAGCACTCCATTATCGACATTGATAACATACGCTTCAAACTCATTGCTTTCTTCCATGTGCTCCCTGAAATCCATGACTTTACGAGGGTTATCAAGCATGTTGTCCGCAACGACAATCGCCCGGTCGCTCAGATGCGATTCTACACGTCTGTAATCATCCAGATAGTTCTCCTTGCTGTGATCGATGAACACCATATCGACAGGCTTGCTCCACTCGCTGAGGATGTCAGCGGTCTTTCCTTGGTGTTGGATGATATTCTCGCAACCGACCTCCTCGAATGAGGTCTTCGCAATAGAAAAACGATACTCCGAGAATTCGATCGTATCGATCGTGCCACCATACTCACTAGCCGCACGGCTCATCCAGAGTGTCGAATAACCGCCTGAGGTGCCCAACTCCAGGATCCGTTTCGGCCGATGCAGCCTGACAAGCGTATAAAGGAGTTTTGCCGTGTCCTTAGGAACTTGCCAGAGAAGTATCTTATTGTTGATGAGCTCTTTGGGCCACTTGCTTCTGGGCAGGTGCTTGACGTTAACCGACTTGTCCATCGCTTCAAGCTCGTGGATCCGTTTCTGGAACTTCGTTTCTGTGAATACCATTCTCAATAGTTGTGGTGGAAGCTCACAATCTTAATAAATCTTGGGACTGATAATAAAAATTAAATACGAGATTCATTTTCTCTTCTTTCATGGCGCTAAGCACTCATTTTTGGAATACGCTCGCAGGATATGTTAAACCCGAAGATCGTGTTGCTGAAATATATCATGGTGAAAAAGATGATGTTTTGAGAAGGCATCAGGCCTTGTCTCGTTACAATGAATTGTATATGGGATTGACAAATTGAACCCGTTCTCATATGAGGAGAACATGCGTTCTTTACAAGACGTTCCTAATATCAAGCTTATAAAACAGTTCTTTCCGCCCATGCCTGAGCAAGCAAGAAATCTTGATGTTATAGCTGTGAGGGAATTCTTGTGGGCAGAGAGAAATGTGGGTGCTGAACTTGATTCTCGACCTTATGAAGCGATTGATGATGCTATCAAAACCAATGATTATCTTATTATTGCTCTTAATGAGACTGAGCAGAAGAAAGAACGAGAACTTCCTGTTTATGAACGATTCATCACTTCAGAAATGCCTGCATTCAAGAAGATTTACGATAACTTCGACCTGATGGTTTATCAGAAGCGCAAGGCATGATATTGCATTCTTTCATATAGTGAGACGGAACATAATCATGATAAAAACCTCGTTTCAATGCAAATATTTATATTTGGAGCTTTCACTGTTGCTGGTAGTTCGCTGATACGGTGTTTATCGTGAAGAACAAGGTGATGATATTTCTCAAAGGCCTTCTTATGGGTGCTTGTGATGTGGTTCCTGGAGTGAGCGGTGGCACTATCGCATTCATCACGGGAGTCTATCAGCGTCTCATCGATGCTGTCAAGAGCTTCTCGCCAAAAACGATCCTGCACTTGGCGCGGTTCGATCGTAAAGAGATACAAAAGCTTGACTTGCCTTTTCTCGGATTGCTTGTTGCCGGAATCGGTGTGGCGGTGTTCTTGCTCTCCGGAGTGATCGATCATCTGCTCGAAACGTATTATGCGTTCACCGTATCGTTTTTCATCGGTCTGATTCTCGCTTCAAGCATTGTCATCTACAAGGATATAAAGGATCATTCTATGAAGAATGTCAGTTTCGGTCTCATCGGTTTGTTGATAGGGGTTTCACTTGCTTTTGTCGTCCAGTTGAATGTTTCACCTTCACTCTTATACGTGTTTTTCGCAGGGTTTGTTGCTATTTCTGCGATGTTTCTCCCAGGAATTTCCGGAGCGTTCATACTCTTGATACTTGGCGTGTACCAGTTCATGCTGCGCAGCCTTCATAACATCTCGGAGAATCTCGTGTATGTAGTGACGTTCCTACTCGGAGCGGTCGTGGGTGCTGGAGTGATCTCAAGGTTGATCTCGTACTTGTTTCACAAGGATAAGAACAAGACGTTATACGTGCTTCTTGGGCTTGTTGTGGGTAGCTTGAGCGTGCCGGTGAAAGGCATCATGCAAGCGACTGTTATCGCACCTGGTAAGTTGGTCGTGATGCTGCTACTGCTGACACTTGGTTTTCTCATCGTCTTCGGAGTCAACAGGTACGTTGATGAGAAGAAGTCAGACTGAAAAAATGAGCCCTGGGCAGCGAGGAAAAAATTCTTTAGCTCTGGCTCCTGCCTCTAATGAGCCTGGAGGTCACACCATTTTCGTGGCTTACCTCCGCCTCTCTCTAATATTATGAAAAATGAAAAGAAAGATGAGCCCGGAGGGACTTTCAACAGATCAGCCCAAGGATAACCCAATCGACAAAAGCCAGCTTCTTAACGAAGCCGACATGAAAATAGGAAGCTTGAGCGCGTTACGCGCGAAACTTCCAATGCGTGTCAACTGAGCGTAACCAGTTGGACTAAAGCTGATTTGAACCCTCGATCCACGGCTTAGAAGGCCGTTGCCCTATCCAGACTAGGCCACGGGCCCGAAGTACGGCTTTCTTGAAACCATGAACGCTTTTTAAAAGTTTCTACCTTAGAACCAGCTCTTCTCTAATGTTCTCGTAAGTTTCTCTCATTGATATGATCACTTCTCGAGCTTTCTCTTCCTGTAGAGCTGAGCCATAATAATTGATCCGATTGCGAATCCTTCTCGCTTTATCGAATTGAACTGCAATCTTCGGTTTTTTCAGCATCGTGTGTATGAAGGCTTTGTAACATTCGTGGTTATTGATTTTGAAACCTTCTCTTGAAGCAATAGCGGCTAATTGTTCCCTTATTGCATCGTAATGTAGGGTTATTATGGAACTTGCACTATTTTTTGTCAGTTTTATAGAATTTGCCGTTCCAAATTTATTATTCGCATCCTCTAGCAAGGATGTTGCTTTCGCTTTATCAGGAGTATCGTATCTGATGAGTTTTTGTTTCTTGCACGTCTCTAAATCCATTACGCTCACTCAAATAGGGTTATTCCTTCTTTGATGTTGTGAGCAAGTTGCTTGTTCTCTTTCGAATCCTTGAAGTGGACGTCAATACTCCTTCCTAATTTCTTCTCTATCTTGTCGACATCAACATCCTGTTGTTCACTATCGATATAGAGGTCTATATCAGACTCTTTCGTGTTCGTCGCTTTCGCTATCGATCCGAACAACACGATCCGCGAGTATAACACCTGCTCATGCAGGTCTTTCAGATGCTTTCTTAAAATACCTTTCCAATAGATTCTCGAAAGATCTCCGAACACATCCTGTTCTCTATTGACAGAATACAAGTGTGTCTTTCTGAATTCAGTCTTTTTCAACACCCCTTCTTCCCCGAATTTCTGGAGTATTGTTGAAGCAGTCGGTGGACTTACATTCTGTAGACTCGCATATTCCCTGACGCCTAGCTCTATAGTGGTGTCTTCAAAAAAGAGAATTAATTCGTTAATTATTTTTAACATATGTTAAATAATATTAACAATAATATATAAATGTTATTATTGATCCTAGAACTTCCACTTGATGATCTTCTTCTTATCACGCTGGCTCTTCTCTTCCTTCCACTCCTCGTGGAGTTTCAGGAGCTTCTCATGCTCTCCAGGCGAGAACTTATAATCTTCTTTCACAATCCAGCCACGGCAATTCTCCTCACCACAAAGACATGGGAAGACTTCGTCAGGCTCATCAAATCCGTAATTGAATGTCAGTTCTTCACCCTTCTTTATATCCCTGATAGCCTCAAGCCAGATCTCTTCCTCATCATAGATGACTGCCTCACAGTTCGGATTGCAGCTGTGATTGATGAACCGAGCTTCATTACCTTGCTTGGAAGCATCAATGTCGTAGGTTTCATTGAGCGTGAAAATCCAGAGCTCGCCATCATCACGATGCTTCTGACCTCTTTTCTCAGAAATCTCTTTAGAAAGCAGTTTACCCTTATACTGGATGATACTCGTGCCTTTCGGAATATCCCTGATGGCAAAGGCGCCTTTACCAGCAATTCCTGAATCCTTCACAGCAAACCAATCGTTCATGACTCCCAATGACAACAACTGTCATTTTATAAATTTTCCCAGTTCTCGACACGAAATCAGATGTTCAGGTCTTGTGTGCGTATAAGTGTATCTTGTTTTTCACTTCTCGAGCAGATATATAAATATGGGAGTGTTCAATACATTCACTACCGAGGTGATAGAAATGAATGCATTTGATTTCGCACAACAGCAACTGCATACTGCAGCAGGAAAAGGCGGCATCGATACGAAAGATATTGAATTCCTTTCCCATCCCAAACGGAGCGTTCACGTGAACTTCCCTGTCAAGATGGATGATGGTTCGGTCAAGTACTTCCAGGGTTATCGTATCCAGTACAACGACTTTCGAGGTCCTACAAAAGGTGGTATCCGCTTCCACCCACAGGTTGATGAATCCGAAGTGAAAGCGTTATCCTTTTGGATGACGGTGAAAAACGCAGTCGTTGACATCCCATACGGTGGTGGCAAGGGCGGAGTCATGGTCAACCCTAAAGACCATTCACAGGCAGAACTCGAGCGTATCAGCAGAGGGTTTATCAAGGCAATCCACGAAGTCATAGGACCAACAAAAGATATCCCTGCTCCGGATGTCTATACGAATCCTCAGGTCATGGGATGGATGCTTGACGAGTACGAAGCGATCAAGGGCGGGCACTATCCAGGCCTTATCACCGGAAAACCTCTTGACATAGGAGGCAGCGAAGGACGAGGATACTCCACAGCCATGGGAGGAGCTTATGCACTCAAGGAAGGGGCAGAGATCCTCGATCTCGAACCGTTCAAGACCACCGTCGCGATACAAGGTTTCGGCAATGCAGGCATGCACATGGCGAGAATACTTTCAGGGTGGGGATATAAGGTCGTGGCAGTCAGCGATTCAAGCACCGGTATCTACACAGAAAACGGTCTTGATGTCAACAAGGCTATCGAATACAAGCAAAACCATGGCACGCTCGAAGGTTTCGGTGCCAAAGAGATCTCAAACGAAGAGCTGCTTGCAAGTGAGGTGGACATTCTCGTGCCGGCGGCACTTGAAAACCAGATTACAAAGGATAATGCAAGTAACATTGAGGCGAAACTTGTGGTCGAACTCGCAAACGGACCGGTCACGCCAGATGCTGATGAGATCATGTCAGAGAACGGTATCACGGTAATACCGGATGTCCTTGCCAATGCCGGAGGAGTCACTGTCTCCTATTTCGAATGGGTGCAGAACAATTATGGCTATTACTGGAGCGAAAATGAGGTGCTTGAAAAGCTGGAGGCGATCATGACAAGAAGTTTCAACAACATCCACTCTGTTGTCAAGGAAAAAGATGTCACCTATCGACAAGCAGCTTTCATCCTCGCCCTGAAGCGTATTATCAACGCTGGAAAAGCACGAGGAAGGCTCTGAACAATCTTATATCCTTTTTTCTATTTTTTTATTCATGGTTCTTCCGTTCTTAGACTCCCATATGACAAAAGAAAACTTTATAAACGTTAACATCTAAATCAGTTCTTATTCGGGTTTTGGAGGATTGGAAGAAATGGTATTGGATTCTTTAACGACGTCCCAGATGACAGGAGCTACCGGTCTTGCAGCAATTGCAGCACTAGGTGCTTTTTTTATAGTAATATGGCTTGTATTATACATATACTCGTCTCTGGCTATGATGTACACAGCCCAGAGGCTGAAGACACAACCAGCATGGCTTGCCTGGATTCCAATCGCCCGTAACGCATTGATGCCGAAGATGGTCAAGATGCACTGGTGGCCGGTACTTCTCCTGGTAGGATCGCTCGTATTCTTCTGGGTAGCGCCACTGGCATGGTTGCTCTCGATAGCCTTTTATGTGTTCTACATCATCTGGCTGTGGAAAATCTGTGAAGCACGAAAATTCCCTGGTTGGTTGGCAGTGCTGATCATCGTTCCGATTCTGGGACAGATTTGGCTCTTTGTCCTATGGGGTCTGCTTGCGTGGAGCAAGTGAGAAAGTATTGCGTTCATTACATGTTAATGAAACTCCACACATAAACACTGCTTCTTTTCCTTTTTTTGATTCTCACTTCTTCTTGATAAAACGCTGGAACAACATGTTATTAGGAATGTGCACGATATATCCTTTTTCATCTTCCAAAATCGTGAACATGAGCGTTATCCTTGAAACTTTTCCCTTGACATCATCAGGGACGATGGCGATCGAATCACCGACTTTGATTGTCTGGGTCATGATAAGAAGGATACCGGCGATGATGTTGCTTAGGATACTCCATACCGCGAAGAATCCTATGGCCACGATACCGACGACAGTGGTGAGAAAGACCCAGAGATTACTAAGATTGAGACTCCACACCGAGATGATCGCAATAACGACCAAACCCCAGAGGAGGATGTTGAAAACCTGCCGGACAGACTGTCGCTGGAGCTTACGCATAACCGGAATCCTCCTATCGACAAGCCTGTTAAGCAGGTATCTGACTATAAAACCGAAAATGATGATTCCAACAGAAAATGCAATTTTATAGAGATAACTGACCATTGTATAAAGATATATTGGTATTATACCTTAATAAATCTGGTGGTCCTGTAAATCAGCGTTTCTTATGATCGTTATATAATAGGTTATTATAACGGGCGAACACCTCGTTATCACATTGCAAAATGTAGATGAGAGAATCGTGAAGCGTTCTGATATCGTTCATATTACTGTAGAGCATGTCAATGATGATGCGAGTCTCAAAACTCTTGAAGCTGATGTCAGAGAGTTTTTCTGTAAAGAATTCCTGACCGTAACTAACGATAGAGTTGAGCTGTCTGTAGCCGTCGAGTTCTTTGAGATTGTTTTTTCGGTTCTTTTTCTCATCTTTGCGACAGTGAGGATAAAAAATAGAAGAGATGAAGTTAGATGTCTTGATCCTACGAGATGAAATGGAGCCCTCTTTTTTTGTCACGACACTTCGAATCTTAACGTAAGCTTCAAGCCGGTCGTTATAGATTTTCTCCTTTTCTGCAAGCTTTGTTTTTAAGCTATCAGCATAGTGATAATGATACGAGTTCTGCATTTCCAGATAATTCTTCAGGTCACGCTCATCATCAAGCTTCGAGAGAACACTTTCGTTATACTCAAGAATACACTCGTGAGTATTACCGAGATCGATTTGTGTTCTAACATGATTATCATCATTGAAAATCTTCACTCCATTAAGGACTTGTTCAAGATTCCAGACGTATTCTTCCTCTGACTCGAGAATCCTGTTCACAGATGGACTTATATTCATGCGGGCGCGAAATGACTGGAAGAGTATATAAATATTCTCATTTTGTACATTCTTGCAAGCGAGAAGTGGGTCGCCATTTTACGTACTTGCACACTATAAATTTAAAAGTCACCTGTGTTTAACTCCTATCGAGGGCGAACTAGGTCATGCAGCTACACAAACTCCACCTGAAAAACATCCGCAGCTACGTAGATAAGACCATCCAATTCGGTGAGGGCACCACGCTTCTCTCCGGAGATATCGGTAGCGGGAAGACGACCATCCTCCTAGCACTCGAGTTTGCACTCTTCGGCATCCTCAGGGGAAAGACAAGCCCGGCAGAGCTTCTCAGGCACGGAACCAGAGAAGGGGTTGTTTCACTCACGTTCTCTGTGGAGAAGAGCAATATCACGGTCACGAGAGGTCTGAAGCGTTCAGGCAAGAATATCACGCAGACACCGGGCTCACTGACAATGAACGGTGTTGAAGAGACGCTGGTGGCTACAGAACTCAAAGCGAAGATTCTCACCATTCTAGGCTATCCGGAGTCACTACTTTCACGATCGACAAATCTTTTCCGCTATACAGTCTACACGCCGCAGGAACAGGTCAAGTCCATCCTGCACGAGACTGTGGAGGAACGTAAAGACATCATCAGAAAGATCTTCGCCATCGATAAATACCGGCGAGTAGCTGACAACGCGAGCCATTACACGACAGACCTCCGCGAACGAATCGCACGTCTCAAAGGACAGACAGATGATATCAAGACGCTCAAGGAACAATACGAATCACAACAACGAGAATACTCGCGGCTGGTACATGAACAACCGCAACTCGAGAAGAACCGCATAGAGGCGAAGCAACTTCGTGAAGCGCTCGAGAAAGAACTGGAGCAATTGCGAAAGGATAAGGAAGCGGTCGAGAAGAAGCGACACGAGCTCAAGACGCTCGAGAATCAACTCAGTTATGAGAAGAACACGCTCAAGATGCACGAGCAACAACACAAGAACCTTTCTGAAACGATAGCGCAATCCGAAATCAAGGAAGTGACCTTTGACAAAGGGAGAAAAGAAAAACTTCTCCAATCGCTTGAGAAGATATCAACGAAAAAGGCAGAATTCGACAAGCAATACGGGCAGATACAAGCACGTGAATCGCAAGCTAACGAACTCATGAAGCAGATCGGACAACTGACCGTGTGCCCCACCTGCAAGCAGGATGTCACTGACTCGCACAAGGAAGACATCCGGAAGGAACAGCAAGCGATCATCGACAAGTCAGAGGAACGCAAGAAACGCCTTGACGAGCTCTACAAGCAATTGATAGAGAAAGAAAAAGATAGAAAGGAAGAGTACGAGAACATCCTTGAGCAGGAAAAGAGATATTCAATCTATCTCCAACAGAAAAAACGCTTCGAACGGGACCAGAAAGAACTTGAAGCCGTGAAGAAAAAGATCGAGGAGCAAAAGGAAACGATCGCCAAGCACGAGAAGCAACTCAAGAAGAAACGAGAAGAATTCGCAAGCACGAAAGAGGTCGATGACAGCAAGAAACGAGAAGAGGTCAACAAGGCACGACATGCAGAACGAGAGGCAGAGCTCAAGCTCCAGGATCTCAAGAGCAAGAGTGATGCAGCCAAACGGATGCTTGATACCCTGTCAAAAGCTATTAAGCAGAAAGAAGAGATCGCAAAAGAGATCGAGAAACTCTCATCGCTACGCAACTGGGTGCAAGAACTCTTCGTGCCGCTGGTCAAGACCGTTGAGAAACGAGTCATGCTCAAGGTCTATAACGAGTTCAACCAATACTTCACGGAATGGTTCTCACAGCTTGTCGATGACGATCTGCTCACCGTCCGGCTTGACGAGGAGTTCACGCCACTGGTCGAGCAGAACGGCTATGATACAGGTATCGAAAATCTTTCGGGCGGGGAACGCACGAGCGTCGCGTTATCCTACAGGCTGGCACTCAACAAGGTCCTCAACGAATACTTCAGCTCTCTCAAGACCACAGGCCTTCTCATCCTTGACGAGCCCACCGACGGCTTTTCCACACAACAGCTTGACACCCTCAGGGAAGTGCTCTCGCAAGCGGGTGTGAAACAGCTTATCATCGTCAGCCACGAAGCCAAGATGGAAAGTCTGGCTGATCATCTCATCAGGATCGAGAAGGATAATCACGAGAGCAATGTGTATGCGTGACCACTTCCTTCACTTTTCAATCAGTGCAAATCTTTTTAAGCCTCGAAAGCACTTCAATCCCATGAAACTCGATGTTCCTTATCACGCCTCAAAAAAGGATACTGACTGCGGACCCTTGGCACTGAAGATGGTACTCGAATTCTTCGGCGAGCAGCACGAGTTTGCAGAACTTTCTCATCTTGAACGACAGCTCGATACCGGTCTGGTCTGGTCAGCGGGAATCGCGCGAGCAGCTATTAAGCTAGGGTTTACATCAACCTTTATCACGAAAACAGTCCAGGAGAGCATCCCTGATAATGAATACTATGACACCTACGCACTCGATGATGCAAGAGCAATCCTGCAACAACTCACCTTCGAAATAAAGAAGGCAGGTGTGGAGATCAGACAGCTAGATCTCTCTTTAGCCGAGCTGCTGGGATCCGTGAGTGAGGATTCGATTCCTATCGTTCTGGTGAATTGGAATGTCATCCGTGGCAAGAAGGGTTTTAGCGGACACTTCCTGCCCATCACCGGCTATGACGAACAACAGGTCTATGTGCACAATCCCGGTCTTGATATGGCGGCTTCACATCTCCCTATCGATAAAGTACTCTTTCTCAAGGCTTGGGAAACAAAAGGAACGGACAAGGATGTCGTAATCATTTACAGGAAACGGTCCTTGACAGAATAAGCAATAGTATCGCTGACCTAATTCATCTCTTTCTCATTGAAGACTTCAGCAGTGTAGGTGTTCACTTTCAAAGTGCTATTCTTCCACTCATCTGGTGAAAGACCTGCTTTCAGGCATAGGTTATCAAGAAACTCCTGCGGGTCAGGAAGCTGCTCCCAGACCTGCGGCAGGAATGTTGATGAATGTACGCCCCTGCTGATGATGACTCCGGGCTTTTGTTTCTCAAGGGTTTGAATCAACTCGTCACTTGAAGAGTATTGAAGCTCTTCAGGAACGCTCAAGATAGAGACCTCAAACTCCAGTTCTTCAAACTCTTCCTTCTTGACAGGTGGGAATCGCGGATCCTGCATCGCTGCTGCTACCGCATTCTTGATAATGCCTTCATAGAGCGGATACACTGGCTCGATCGTCCCTATGCATCCTCGTAGCATCCCTTTCTCGTGGAGTGTCACGAAGCAACCCTGCTTTGTCGAGAACTTCTCTTCTGCCCAGACCGGCACGTCCATCATACGCCCATGAGCCAGGTAGAATCGCAGCGATTCCTTCGCCAAGTTAAGCAGTTCTTTCTTATCCTCACTTGAATACTGCAAAGCTTCCATAACCAACAACCCTCCTTCTGTCACCAGTCGTTTTCGCTGACGTGCTCCGGTCCAATTCTTTGATCGTCCAATCATTCATACTCGCCAGCTCAACAACAATCTTGATCCCTTCAAGGCCACAAGCCTCATCATACGGCAATGATGCTGACTTTTTTGAAACGATATCCTCACTAGTCTTACCATCAAGCTGCCATGCAGCCCTCTCATCATAGAAATGACTCAAATCCGTTGAGACGACAAGAAGCGTATCCTTGTTCAACAGACCATTTAGCATTTGAGCAGCGGACTTCACATCGGTCTCATTGACAGCAAGCATCGTCACTTCAATGTCACTGCCAAGGACATATTGCAAGAACGGTAATTGCACCTCAAGGGAATGCTCCTTTTCATGAGGAAGATCATCGATACGAACAAGATCATTCTCAAGAGGCTTGATCTTCACACTGCCAAGAGGCGTCTGCCAATCAGTGCTTGAAGATGCTATACCTGGACTCGGGATGTAGTGTGAAGGACCGATAAGAAAGACTCGTCTCGTTGTTTTCGGTACGAGATCATATGCGTAGGCGGCTGTCTGGCCGGAGAACACATAACCTGCATGAGGAACGATGATCGCTTTCAATTCTCCGTCAATCGAATTTCTCTTATGATCGACATTCTTCAAGAAACCATCGATCATATCCTTCAGTTCATCAGGATCGTTCGGATAGAACATTCCTGCGTATCTAGCACTTCGCATCGTTACCACACTCCTTCAACGTCATATCCGCATTCAGGACAGGTGCCGTCCACTGCTCCTTCAAGTCGGGGCAGGCGACCGATGACTTTCGCACCGCACTCCGGACAGCAGGTGCTTGCAAACTCTGGTTCGTAGACATTACCGAGATAGATGTGCTTCACGCCTTTCTCCTTGCCGATACGATACGCTTTTTTCAGATGCTCAGGCGTGGCAGGAGGATGGTCCATCATACGATGATGTGGGTGGAAGGCGCTGACATGCCATGGTATTGTCGGATCGAGTTCGGCAAGAAACGAGGCGATTCCCGCCAATTCTTCATCGCTATCATTCTCGTCAGGGATGATAAGCGTGGTCACTTCGACCCAGACACCTTCACGGTGATAGAACTCGATCGTGTCAAGCACTGGCTGCAGACTAGCCTTGCAGCGCTTCTTATAGAACTCCTTGGAAAAAGCCTTGAGATCGATATTGACAGCGTCGATGTAAGGGGCGAGCGCTTCACGCGATACACGGGAATGATACCCGTTAGTCACGAGAACGTTTCGGATACCTTCATTCCGGGCGAGCTTGGCGGTATCGAGGATGTACTCGACATTGATGATAGGCTCGTTGTACGTGTAGGCGATGATAGGGATGTTACGGCGCTTGCAGATCTCAACGACTTCGTCAGGAGGAATGTCATCCGAGGAGCTGTCGATGACCTTCATTGCATCAACATCTCCTTTCGTTGATTTCGAAAGGCCGGCGTTCTGACAGAAATCACAGTCAAAGTTGCAACCTACAGTGCCTATAGATAAGGCTTGTTTGCCGGGTTTGAAGTGGTAGAAAGGCTTTTTCTCGATGGGATCGATATCAAGAGCTGCCACCTTGCCATACACGTCATTCAGGAGCGTGCCGTTCTCGTTATGTCTGACTCCGCACAACCCTTTCTGTCCATCTTCCAATCTGCAATTGAACGCACATGCTGAACAGGTTACTTTTGTTGTGGTTTCAGATTCTCGATGGAAGAATCTCGTATTTTGCTTCATGATGTGGATAAAGCTATTTTTCCTATTTAAATCTAATCTCTATGTTTTTCTTTATATGTTTGATGATAAAAAAATTTTTATATCAGAATGAGTCTTGTTGATTTAAAATCAACATTTTTTATTGGAGGTGGTACTAATGGGTTTAATACCGATTGGGGAACGTGTCATCTTGGAAAAACGTCAAGAAAAAGAACAGCGAACTGAAAGTGGCATCATCATTCCTGCTGATGCAGATGAAGAGCGTAAAGAAGGGGTGGTCTATGAAGTAGGAAACTACAAGGATGGTGGCAAACTACCTATCAAGAGAGGGGATGTGGTTCTCTATGGAGGTTATAGTGCTGAAGAAGTGAATGTTGATGGAAAAACATACATCTTGGTCGATTTCAAAGACATTCTTGCTAAGATCAATTGAGAACAGAGGTGATATCTATGGCTAAGCAAATCATGTACGGGGAAGATGCAAGGCATGGGTTATTATCCGGAATAAACAAAGTTGCTGATACTGTCAAACGGACATTAGGACCGAATGGAAGGAATGTAGTTCTTGATAAAGGGACCGGACCGCTTATCACGAATGATGGTGTCACGATAGCCAAAGAGATCGAATTGTCGAATAAATTCGAGAATATGGGTGCGAATCTCATAAAAGAGGTGGCTTCTAAAACACAGGATAATTCAGGTGATGGGACAACAACCGCAACAGTTATCAGCCAGCATATGATCAATCAAGGTCTGAAAAATATCACTTCAGGAGGAAATCCCGTCGAAGTGAAAAAAGGAATCGAAAAAGCAACAGATGTTGTTGTTAAAGAATTGAGGAAAAAAAGTGTTGATGTAAATGACAGGAAAAAGATCGAGCAGGTTGCGACGATTTCTGCCAATAACGATCCCCAGATAGGGAATATGATTGCAGAAGCTATGGAAAAGGTCGGCAACGACGGCGTCATCACGGTTGAAGATGGAAGAGGTATAGAAACTACGCTTGATGTGGTCAAAGGAATGAAATTTGACAGAGGGTTCATCTCTCCATATATGGCAACCGATCAAGAGAAGATGATGGCTGAACTTGAAGATGCCTATATCCTGATTGCTGATAAGAAAATAACAACTCTTAAAGAAATAATTCCTGTGCTTGAGAAAGTGACTCAACAGGGAAGGGCTCTATTGATAGTTGCAAAAGACATCGAAAATGAAGCGCAAAATGCCTTGATACTCAATATTCTTAGAGGGACACTTAAGATTTGTGCTATAAAAGCTCCAGGATTTGGTGATGAACAGAAAGAGATGCTTGAAGATATAGCAGCTATGACAGGAGGTACTGTGATATCATCTCAGAAAGGTCACCAGCTTGAACAAGCAACTATTGACATGCTCGGACAGGCCGGGAAGGTCAAAGTGAGTAATGATAGCACTCTTATTGTAGAAGGTCGTGGAGATAAGAGTTCTATTGAAGAGCGCAAGAAATTGTTGCACGGTAAGATAGAGAACGCATCGAATGAAACAAAGAAAGGCGAGCTCCAGAAACGTCTGGCGAAATTAGGGAGTGGAGTTGCAGTGATTCGTGCCGGCGCTGCGACAGAGACTGAGATGAGAGAAAAGAAAATGCGACTGGATGATGCTCTGAACGCAACAAAAGCCGCTGTGGAAGAAGGTGTCTTGCCTGGAGGGGGCTTGATGTTATTCAGAGCAAGAAAAGCCATTGATAGAGACAAAGGTGAAACGAATGATGAAAAGGTAGGTATGGATATAGTGAAACGCTCTCTAGAAGAGCCATTACGAGAAATCGTTACGAACTCCGGAAAAGAAGGGGCTGAAGTTATAGCTTCTTTGAATGATGCTGAAGAGGATTTTATAGGGTATAATGCCCGAAAAGATAAAGTTGAGAATCTCTTGGATGCAGGTGTGATCGATCCTACCAAAGTCGTTCGAAACGCATTGCAGAACGCCTCTTCAGTTGCAGGGATGGTCCTGACTACTGAAGGAGTGGTTGCAGATTATGATGAGAAAAAAGACAAGACTTCAGAAGCCATCATAATCTGAAATTATCCTCCTTTTTTTCTTTTTTCTCTTATCAGTTTCATCAGTTCTCGTATCCGGCAAATATTTATAAGGGAGTGGTACCTGCTTCCATCCCAAGATGACACCCGAAGAGAAATTCGATCTCATCACGAGAAACCTGCAGGAAATCGTCGACGAAGATAGGCTCAAAGAGATCCTTCAAGAAAGGGATCTGGCTGTCTATTGGGGAACAGCTCCTACCGGACGAATCCATACAGGATATTTCCTTCCCATGTTCAAGATAAGGGATCTTCTGAACGCGGGATGCAAGGTAGTCATACTGCTCGCTGACATTCACGCATTTCTCGATAACATGAAATCTACCTGGGAACAGGTGGGCTACAGGACCCAGTATTATGAAACGATCATCAAAGAGATGCTCAAAACAGTAGGAGCGGATATCTCAAAACTCACATTCGTCAAAGGATCGGATTACCAGCTTGACAAGAACATGACCATGGACCTCTACAAGATGTCAGCACTCGCATCAACACGTGATACGAAACGAGCGGGAGCTGATGTCGTCAAGCAGATCGACACGCCAAAACTCTCCGGGCTTCTCTATCCGATACTGCAAGCGCTTGATGAGATATATCTCGATGTGGATGCACAATTCGGCGGAGTTGATCAGCGAAAGATCTTCATGTTCGCGCGCGAATTCCTCCCACAGGTAGGTTATACGAAACAGATCCATCTCATGAATCCGATGCTTGGCGGTCTTACCGGCGATAAGATGAGCGCCAGTGATGATAATAGCAAGATCGACGTGCTGGACGGTGCCAAGACGGTCAAGAAAAAACTCAATAAGGCGTTTTGCGAAGAAGGAAATATTGAAGAGAATTTCTTTCTCGACTTCTCACGGCTGGTACTCTTTCCATTTCTTAAAGACAATGAGGAAGACTTCATCATCGACAGGCCGGAGAAATTCGGTGGCAAGATCACCTACACTTCCTATGAGGAGCTTGAGCAGGAGTTTGCTCAGAAAAAGCTCCACCCTCTCGACCTGAAGTTGGGGGTGGCAGCGTACATCAACCGGCTCCTCGACCCGGTAAGGAATTCCTGTGACAACGAAGATTTCCAGAGCCTGCTTGAAAAAGCCTATGCCAAGCAATGATTTCTTTTCATGATTCTCGTATGAAAAAAGAATTCGACTAGGGGATGTGGGATCACTATTTTTCCTGTTTGTCTGAGGTTACTAGTTCTTTCTGCCAGGAGCGAAGCGAATCGTACTTGCCAGTGATGACGATATCTTTCATCTGATCCTTGGAGAGGATCAACGATTTAGCAATACCAAGCTTTTCAGATAATGCGTCTCTCTTGTCAGAGAGCGCTGTGAATTGTTCCCGCTGCGACTGGCTGTAACGTTTAGGTTTGGTACGAGTGGTCTTGATAGGATCCTGTTGCGCTTCCTTGACTTTTTTCGTGAACATACCGGAATAGCGCTTGACTATAGGATGAACACCGCGCATTTTTGCCCAACCTTTCGGAGTTTCTGGCGGATTGTTCGCGACTTCAAGGAGTTTCTTATTATTGATGATGAAATGAGGCGGCATATCAACACGTTCAGCAAGCTTTTCCCGCAGTTCGAAGACAGCAGACAGGATGCTCTTGCGATCACCAGAGAGTCTAGAGTAACCCTTAATATCGCTTGCCTGTTGCTCCTTGTAGGTGTAATCAAGAGTCTCCAGATGTTTACATTCTTCTCTAGCCCAGGATTCACGACCTTTTCTCTCGAGGTCATCCAGAAGCTTTTCTTTGAGCCTGATAAGATACTTGCTATCGCCTGATGCGTAAGTGAGCATCTCTCTGGATAGTGGTCGTTTCGTCCAGTCAGCCTTCTGGAACTTGTTGATTTTCTTGACATCAAAATATTTCATGAGAAGAGCGCCGAGACCAAGGTTCTCCTCGCCATTGAGCATGGCTAGCATCTGCGTGTCAATAAGATTGCAGACTCCGGTATTGAACTGGTGCTGGAGCATCCGCAGGTCGAAACTGACATCGTGAAAGATTTTCTCGATAGCATCGTTCTTGAAAATATCAAGAAGGCAATCAATACGCTCGAGCTCGATGACATCAATGAGATAATCCTTTTCACCATCAGAAATCTGGATGAGCGTAAGGTACGCACCGTAATGATGAAGGTTGTTCTCACACTCGAAATCAATGCCCAGAACATTTTTTTCAGATAGTTTTTCACAGGCTTTCCGGAGTTCGTCCTTTGTGGCCACATAAACAATGTTTTCAGTGATCTCTGGTGTCATGCACAAGGCGAGTGACATGAGGATATTTATAAAATCTCGTGTTTTGATCTACAGACTAATAACTGATACGATCTTCAGTTCTATTTTTGGCGATATTTTGACTCAGAAGGTCTGATGATAATATGAAATCTCTTTCTTGTCTCATCAGCACTACATGATTCCAGGATAGGCATAATCTCATCGAGGAAATAATCAGTATCAAGGAAGAAATGCGTGTAGCTGATAGTTTCTTTATTCCGAGGCGATCTCTCTGTTTCCACACTTTTGCGAAAGATGCTGTTGAAAAATTCATCGTAGAATCCTTCAAGGGAAGCGATGTCTTCATTATCGATATACTCCCAGAAATAATTGTCGATAATCTTTCTCCTGTAAAGACCGACATGCGTATCGCCGGAACGCGCTACTCCGATACGATCGCGAATCATGATGTAGCTCTTGCTGGTAGGGAAATGACGTAACACATCTTTAGGGAAATAGATGTGATTTTTCGTATTATATGTATTGATATCCTTGTCGATATGCTGGGTTTGCGAATGCAGGTATTTTCCCAATGTCGTATAAGAGGCGTGAGAGGGATGATATAAAAGATTATGAATCATCGGCAGGACGTTGATGGTGTTATTGATATCCATACCGAAATCATATTTGACCATCTTTTCAAGCACATGATCGTGATTACAACCAAGATAGTTCTCGCTCATCAATCCAGTACAGGATGTTCATATATAAAATGCTTATGATATACCGAGGCTTACTACAAAAGCTTTATAAACACATTTCAGCGACATATCGATAAGAGTCATATTCTTCGATCATGACAGATGAAATGAGGTTGTAACAGAAAATGGCAACGAAAAAAACAACGAAACAAGCAGCTAGCAAACAGTCCGGTTCTGACTCCAAACCGAAGACGAAAAACCAGAAATTGCAGGAAAAAATGTTCATGAAAAAGAAGAGTTCATGGCATTCGTTCTCTAATGAGAAACGAAAGGAGATCATGACCTTCACGGACGGTTACAAGAAATTCCTTGACCACTCCAAGACAGAGCGGGCATGCACTGCAAACGTCCTTTCGGAACTACAACAAAGTGGCTTTAAAGATATCGCTGCAGTCAAGAGCGTCAAGCCAGGGGACAAGGTCTTCAAAGCGTTCAAGAACAAGAGCGTCATGGCAGTTGTTATAGGTAAGGATATGAGCGAGTTCAGGCTCGTGGGAAGCCACATGGACTCGCCAAGACTCGATCTCAAGCCTTGGCCGCTCTTTGAAGATGCAGGACTGGCACAGATGAAATCCCATTACTACGGCGGTCTCAAGAAATACCAGTGGGTCAACACCCCGCTATCAATGCATGGTCTAATCACGACGAAAGAAGGTAAGGAAATCAACATCGTCATCGGTGAGAAAGAGGACGATCCGAAATTTCTCATCTCAGACCTGCTACCGCACCTTGCTAAGGATCAGATGGGAAAGACCGGTTCGAAAGTTGTTGAAGGAGAAGAGATGACAATCACCCTCGGCAGCATACCGGTCAATGATGAAGATATCAAAGAACAGGTCAAGTTCACAGTTCTCAAGGAGCTCTTTGACAATTACGGGATCATCGAGGAGGACTTCGCATTTGCTGAACTACAGTTCGTACCGTCGGCAAAGACGATGGATATAGGGCTTGACCGAGGACTCGTTGCAGGATACGGTCAAGATGACAAGGTCTGTGTATACACCTCCTTGCAAGCTCTCATCGATATGAAAGCACCGCAACACACTGCTCTCGGAATGTTTGTCGATAAGGAAGAAATCGGATCGATGGGAAACACGGGAGCAGCGAGCATGATCCTGCATAACTTCGCCTATGATTACAAGCGGGTGACTGGTATTTCCATCGAAGTCAGTACACTGCTTGAGAATTCACAAGCGATTTCCGCTGATGTCACTGCAGCGGTCAATCCGAACTTCAAAGGAGTACACGATGAGACCAACGCTTCACTGCTTGGCTACGGAGTCTCTGTCGAGAAGTACGGCGGTGGTGGTGGCAAGTATAGCACGAACGATGCACACGGTGAGTACATGGCACGACTTCGGCGACTGCTCGATGGCAATAGTATCGCCTGGCAGACCGGCGAGATGGGAAAACTCGATCTCGGTGGCGGCGGCACGATCGCAATGTTTCTCTCAAGATACGGGATGGACTGCGTGGATGCAGGACCGTCAGTGCTTGCTATGCACTCGCCGATGGAACTCACGAGCAAGGCTGATATCTACAGTTCTTACGAGTTCTACAAGGCGTTCTTTGACTCCTGAAACGAGCACTAGGCGCTTGTTCTTGTTTTTTCTTTTTCTTCCTTTACTTTATCAATACTGATTCTCATGATTGCGATGCTTGATCGATTCTATGAAACGTTTGATTCTATCAAAGGCGTATCCGGTTCGTTTCTTAACGCTTGACAAACCGCTTCGAGAAATCAAAGGAAGCCTTACCGAAGATGATAAGAGCAATCACTACAAGAAGGAATAACAATAAGTGTGGATACAGCCAGAACGAGAGCAACAGGATCCAACTTCCTGCAAGTAGGAGACTCGTGATAGAACTTTCTCGGCCGAGCTTTCCATGAAGAAACCCTAGATAGGCGTGAAGGAGAAACCAGAACGTCTCAATGACAAGGAGAATCGTGAAAACGATGACCAGGATTGAGGAGAAAGAAGAGAGAAGCCGCTCCCAAAGGAGCATGATAAGACCGCTTGTGAGAACCACGAGAACGCCACCTGTGAGATGCCAGTATTCATCACGGGCTTCCGTGAAGATGTCAGCACAGGCATAGAGTATCGAGAGAAGTGTAATTGTGAACGGCAGGATGCTTCCGAAAGTCAAGAGCCGATTTCCGCTGGATAGAGCGAGAAGCGTTATGAGAAAAAACACTGAACCGAGAAGTAACTGCGGAAGGAAATGTGGCAGAGGACTCTTGGGTCTTGAAGAAGAAGCTTTTGAAGAAATGACCCCGTCGAGCTTTTTCTGGAGCTCTTCAATTTCGCTCAGGAGAGTGCTGCCTGCAACATTCTGTTCATCAGCCATGATGAAGGGTAATCACCAGATATTTATAAAAGCATCTTTTGTGTAGTTCCTGAAGAGTGATCTATTCAAAGACCACTTTATAACACGTTAAGGACTGAAGAAAAAAGTGGAATGAAAAAAAGATGTTCTACAGCTTCGAGAACTCGATTTCGCCAGCAAGAAGGCCTTTGATGGTATCAGCAAGGCGAACCAGCGGGACGCGTTTCTGATTACCGGTATCGCGGTCACGGACAGTGACAGAATCATCCTCGCGGCTATCGAAATCATACGTGACACAGTACGGGATACCGACCGTGTCAGCACGCAGATAGCGTTTACCGATACTACCGCTGCGATCATAGAAGGTCATGACAGAACGCTGGAGCGTCCGGAAGACTTCTTCAGCCTCTTTAGCAAGCTTGTTCGTCAGTGGAAAGACAGCGACCGGAAGTGGAGCCATTGAATAGGGAATCCTGAAGGTGGTCTTGCCTTCTTCTTTCTCCTTGGCCTCGTAGAAGAGATCGAGAAGAGCGAAGGTCGGCCTGTCAGTACCGAAGGCGATCTCGAGGACGTGAGGGGTCTCTTTACCCCCGTCAGGCTTTTGTGCGACAAGATTCTCGCCGGAAGCCTTACTGTGCGTGGTGAGGTCGTAGTCAGTACGATCATGCACACCGCACATTTCAGTCCAGCCGAAGGTCTTGAGATTGACCTCCAGATCCCACGCATCATCAGCATAGAACGCGAGCTCTTTCTCGTTGTGCTGGCGGAAACGCATCTTGCTTTCAGGAATACCCATCGCTTTGAAAAGCTCATAGGAAAGCCACATGGTCCAGGCATACGCCTTGTTCTTGAGCGTACCATGGCTGTTAGCTTCAGCAAGAGAAATGCCCTCAGGATGGTTTTCACAGAACTTCTTATAACCGTATTTCTCTTGCTCACTCGCTGACCAGAGAGGGAGCTTGGCACCCGAGACCTCGTCGAATTTCTCGAAATCATCTTTTTGATCCTTGAAAATGAACATCTGAGCCTCTGCTTGAGTGAACTCGCGGAGTCGTAGGAGGAACTGCCGAGGGCTGATCTCGTTACGATACGCTTTACCGATCTGGAAGATGCCGCCTGGCAGCTTGTCACGGAAGAAGTTCATATAACGCAGGAAAGGAAGATACGTCGTCGTTGCGGTTTCAGGACGGTTGTACGCTTCGCGATCCAGACCGATGGTCGTTTGCATCATGAGATTGTGATACTTGATCTCGGGAATGAGCTCAGCATCCTTGGCAGGGCTCGTGACACTATATTCATCGATCGTCTCAAGAAGCTCTTTGTCACTCATACCATCAAGCTTAAGATCCTCACTATCGATACCTCGGTTGCGGCAGTGTTCCTCGATAAGACTGTCAACACGGTAGATATTACCCTTCGAATCCTTGATGAGCGGATCGGTGAAATTATCGAGATGACCTGAAGCCTTCCAGACCTCACCAGGAAGGACGGTCGGACACTCGACCTCGAAAAATCGTTCTCTCTGGAAGACCTGACGGATGGCGTTCTCGACATTGTTTTTCAAAAGCTTGCCCAGAGGGCCGTAATCATAAAAACCAGCAAGCCCGCCGTAGATCTCAGGGGACGGACCGTAAAGGAATCCTTTATCCTGCATGTAACTGGAAAGCTCTTTGAGATGTTCTTTAGGATCTGCTGCCATGATAACCCTGATTAACTGCAGGTATTTTATAAACATTACCTCGTACCGCGAGGCGACCGCCCCAATATTTTTAAATAAGAACTCCTCATGGCATCCTGTATGGCAGCTCCTAAGAAAAAGACGCTTGAAAGCCACGTGGATTCAATATCTGAAAAGAATCTCACTTACAGGCCCAAGCCGACTCTAGTCAATCTCAGCGAGAAATACGACCTGCCCGAACACGGCTCTACAGATTGTGATTTTGACAGGGTCAAGGAAATGTTGTTCGAAAGCCACGCATTCTCGAAAGATGAGATCGCGAAGTTCAAGCAGAACAACGATATCCGCTACTTCCTGGCTGATCTTGACACGGGACAATTCTCTCTCGAACGAACTGAAGAGATCATCAACCGCTACAAGCACGACAGTAACTTCAGGGAAGAGATCAAAGATCTCCTGCACAAGACATCTGACCAATTCAGCAAGTGAGACAGACACATGTCAGATAATGTTTTTATCAATCAACCGAACACAAGTTTTTTAATCAGTCAAAGGTTTCTTGTCATCCATGCTTAACGAACAGGCAATACAGGAGCTTGAAAGCCAGCAGTACCGCATGGTCGGAACCCACAGCGCGGTTAAGGTCTGCGGCTGGACGAAGAACTTGTTGAAAGGACTCGGCGGTTGCTACAAGCTAGCATTCTACGGTATCAAGAGCCACCAATGTCTCCAGATGACAAGCAGCCTGAGCTGTGCGAACCGGTGCATCTTCTGCTGGCGAGGCTATAAGGCGCCGGTCTCCACAGAATGGAAATGGGCTGTTGATGAGCCTGAAGAGATCATCGAAGGTAGCATCAAGGCACAAGGAAAGCTCCTGGAAGGATTCGGCGGCAATCCTACAGCTGATAAAAAAGCTTATGATGAGTCCAAGCAAGTCCGTCACGTGGCACTCTCTCTCACTGGAGAGCCGATCATGTACCCTCGCATCAACGAACTACTGCGAGGATTTGATAAGAGGAACATATCCACATTTCTCGTGACAAACGGCCAATACCCCGAAGCGATCGAGAACATGGGACCGGTCACGCAACTATACCTCTCTATGGACGCCGTGGATGAAGAGATGGCAAAGGATATCAGCAAACCGCTCTTCCAGGATCACTGGCAACGATTCAAACGAAGCATGAAAGCAGTCAGGGAGACTCCGGGTAGGACTGCAGTAAGGATCACGGTCATCAGGTATCTCAATGACAACCATCACGAAGGATTCAGCGAACTCCTCAAGGAGACACGACCAGATTTCATCGAGGTAAAAGGATACATGCACGTCGGTGAGAGCCAGCATCGGCTCGACCGTAACAACATGCCCTTTCACACTGAGATACAAGAATTCTCAAACACGCTCAATGGACTTCTGGAGGATTATGATATAGTCACCGAACACGAACCATCACGGGTAGTGCTCCTTGCACGAAAAGACTTCAAGAAAGACGATGGATGGCATACATGGATCGATTTCAGGAAGTGGTTCGAACTTATCAACAAGGGCAAGAATCCGGCGTCACAAGAATACAACGCGCCGCTCCAAACTGAATTTGAAGGGATCTATCAGAATACAGGCACGAAGATAAGTATCATAAAAGAACAACAAAAGAGAAAGAATCCCGATCGGGTCTAGGCTTTGACGGTTTTCTCACTTATGTCCTTAAGCTTGCCAGCGAGTTGCAAGCAGTACTGGTTCACAGTCTCGACCATAAGGTTATAAAGGCTTTGCACAGCATAAGAATCTCGATAATCGACCATATCGTTCTTCTGATAAGTTTTATAGAGCAATCCAGGAAACTGTTTCAGGAGCCTATAATTCTTGAACGAGGTGATCCTGTCAGTAGCGGCTGAAATCTCTTTAACACCGTCGTTGACAAATTCTGAAAGCAGGTATGTCTTGAGCTTCAGATGATCATTTTTCAGGGCTGCTTGGTGTTGAGCTGTGAATCCAATGATAATAGCATTTCCATAAAGCTGCTCCGAAGTGAGGATTTGTGGAGTGTGCTTCAGATACTCTGAAGGATTGACGCTATCCTGGAAAAGCTGACGCAAAGACCGATGGAGATAGGTGCTCGTAGTGTTATCAGTAGCAATGAGACCGGCACTCTCCACGGAGAAACGGTCACCGAGACCATAGTTCCTGATCTTATGTCTCAAGCTTACTTCTGCAGCAACACTTTGTTCGAGGTTGTTATCATCAACAAACAGTATGGTTGATTCCTGACGTGTCATATGAACACGTATCAATGCACAGGTTTTTAAACTTTTCCAGAACATCACACCTGATAAAAAGGAGAGAAGAAGAAAAAAAATGTTCAAGAGGTAGCTTCGTCAAAGACGTACTCCTTCTTACCCTTGAGCTGTTCATTCCAGGTAGGAGTATCGGGACGGACCTTGCGCACGAACTCCTCCTTGCCATACGCGAAAAGCGGTGAGACCTCGACGGTATCAAGGTTCTTGATAATGTCCTTATCGATACCTGCAGCTTCAAGCCACTCTTTATACAAAGCGATCTGCAATTTTCTTGCAGTCTCCGGACTGTCCTTACCCGATGCGTTCTTGATAGGGGCGAACTCTTCCTCGCGGCGAACCATGAACGTGACACTGTTCTCGGTCAAAGGGAGGATGTCAAAGACGAGACGTTCGAACTTATACCCGTTCTTGCTTTCAGGGTCAACCGGCTCACCGTTCTCATCGATAAAAGGGACTTTCTTGTTAGCGATGTGATATGGGAGAAGATCCTGATCCTGAACTTTCTCTATCAAAGCGGTGTTTATCACATGCATCGCGATGTTAGCAGCATTATATTTCAACCGCCCATCTTCGGTGCGCTCGTTAGCCATCTCAGAACTCAAGTCCATGTACTCGACCATGTCGGTCTTACCGTCCTTTTTAACGACAAGACCAACTTTCTCTTCAGGATAGGTCTTCTCAACGACTTTAGTGCTCATCTGGGCACCGTTATGGATATGGTTGCCAAGGAATAAAGGGTCAACAAAGCCGATAAGAGGGTTATCGATCTGGACATAGAAAAGGTATTCGATACCGTTCTGCTGCATCCGCTTGAGAGAACCGCTCTTGACAAAAGCGTCATAGATACCACCAGTACCGTTAGGGCTCATGAAGATCTCGTCCTTATCCTTGAGAAAGATCTTGCCGTTCTCATCAACAGCAGGGAGCATGCCCTGAGTGAAAAAAAAGACTTGATTGCTTGAAAGACCAAAGTAATCATGCTTGTCAAACGATGCCTTTGTAGCGGCATCGTTTGACTTGCTGGTCATGATATACCACTGCAGTTCGCAATGATACCGTTTCTCAGCAGCGAGAATGTATTCTGCGAGCACTTGGAAGATGGGTTTTTTCGTGATGGGAGTGGCTGGAAAGCACCCTTTAGGACCATCATAACCAAGCCTTGACGCCTGACCACCGGCAACGGTGAAACAAGCTACCTTGCCCTCCTCGATCGTCTTCTCACCTATCTCCAAAGCCTCGTCACGACCGGGTCCCTGATCGTATTTAGAGAAAATGTCCGGAGGAGTGATTTTGCTATTGGGATCGTGGAAGTCCTTATCCTTATTCTCGAACAATCTTCTGACAAGATTATAGTCGATAGTGCTAGCTTGAGAAAGCAGTTTCTGCTGCTCGGTCTCAGAAAGCTCGTTCCAGAACCTGAAAATGTGTTCTTGTCCGTTCACTTTAGCCCTTGCATATTCTTCTTCATAGGTTGCCATATCCAATAACCACCCTTGGGGATTCATACACACAAATGTCTTTCAATCCGGAAGTTTCGGTTTATAATACTTTTGTATGAGACCCTTGAAAGGGAAAGCGGATGAAGAATTCAGATGAGATTCTGGAGGAGGGTGATGATAGCACCGGCGACAAGCGGTATGAAGAGGTTGTCATCGAGCTTATAACGTCTGAATCTGATCTCGAGAGCTTCAAAGAACATGCTGATGAGAGCTGCAGGAAAGGCGAAACCGAAAGGAATGAACACCCAAGCGGCGAGAGCACCGGCGATACTGCCTGAAAACATGCCTTCAAGAAAACGGTTATTGTTGAGCGGATGCCTGAGACGCCCTCGTGGCCAGAAGAAATGCGAGATGGAATCACCAAAGGTTAGGATGGCAATAGAAGCGAGAGCAATCGTTTGCGTGAAGAGGAACACGCTCAAAGCGCTGCCCATGACAAAGAAGAGAAAACCTTTTGCGCGCAAGCCGTTACGCTCATCAGAACGCTCGAAGATGTCAAAAAGCCAGGAAACTACCGGGAGCCAGATGCCTTGCATGGATAATAAAGAACAAGCAAAAGCCCCAAGAAGTCCTATAGAAAGAAGATAGCGGTAGTACGGAAGAACGAGGATGATAGCGATAATAAACAATCCTAAGGAAATGTGCACGAACTGCCTGTTTCTCTCGCGCCGATCGGTCACTTCAAGTCAATCCTCAACACTGCTCTCTTTTTTCAGATATTACTCAAGATATCGTCCTGCTCGACATACTTCCTGATCGCCTCCTGGCGACGATCCTCGTCAAAGCGGATTTTCTCGATAGCAAGATCCATCATCGTAGGCTCGATGCGCAGGATGTCTTTGATAGTGACAAAACCGACAAGATTTTTTTCCTTGTCAATGACCGGAAGACGCTTGATATCATTTTCAGCGAGCATCTCCATAGCTTCTTTCACAGTGCTTGCCGGTGTTATGGAAATGACATCCTGGATCATGATCTCATCAACGAGAGTCTTGGATGGAACTTTGCCTTCAGCAAGCACTTTAAAAACCATATCGTCGCCCGTGAAGAAACCGACAACCTTACGTTTATCAAGAACGGGAACACTACCGACGTTGAAACGCTTCATGGTCTCGGCAGCTTTCTTTATCGAAGTACCTTTCTGTATGACGACTGGTTTTCGTGTCATGATTTCAGACACTTGCATCGAATCGGATCTGTTGTAACTCATATACTGTCCCTCTTATCAATGTCGCAAGAGATGAAGATTTATAATAGTTTGCATAGGGTCTATTTCAAGTTCCAATAATCAGCAATCTCTTCAAGACGCTGCCTGCCTTTCTTGCCCAGAGGTTCAAAGATGCGCTTGCTGTCAAAAGGGATCTCATGTCCTCTGATGGGGAAATCAAGCCCTTTGGGGTTGTGTTCAAGATATTTGTTGTTCAGATAAAGCCCTATCTGGAAAGCCAACTGGTCAGCATAATTGATTATCGGCACGGACTTATCTCCTTTTCCGTAGAATTTTATGTTCTCCTTGGGCATGGCATATCCGCTCATACGCATGTACTGGTGGATAAGCTCCCTGCTCATCTCCTCATTACCATGGAACGTGTCTATGTATAACCTTATGTTCTCCCTTTCTTCCGGACTCTCATATCGTTTCATGACCATGTGGGCGATGACGGCGTGCTGGACCATCTGTCTCTTGAAAGTGCCCCTTCTTGACCTTGCCCAGTAGAAGTTAGTGAGACCTTCCATGTCCTCTAACGGAGGAAGCGTTGGTATCTTGCTGTAATCCTTGACCTTCCCTTTCTCGATATTCCGGGCTTCCTTAAGGTAATCCTTGGCTTTTTTCAGGTCAAATCCGTTGCTTTTTGCCAGATAGTGCTTATCAGTTTCAGCAAATGCGCAGATAAAGCTTCCGTTACCAACCCCTAATGTTGTCTCATCGATTCCTATGTGGATATGGTCTCTGCCCATCTGCGGTAATCTATCCGATGCAAAATATATAAATCTTAGCCACATATCTTTATCAGGGAAAGATATTCTAATTCGAGAATCTTATTTTTCTGATCCTGGTAATGTGAAAATGTATTGAGAACTCATTTTTTAGTTGTCAGTGGTTCTCAAGGATAATTTCCTATCTCTGCGTTATACTCGCAGCCTTATCAAAAAACCAATCTGCCCAGCTGTCGCCCTAAGGGACCGTCTCCCCCGACCATAGGTCTGTAAAAGCTATATTCCTGTATGAATATTTCTAGATTGACTGACAAAAAAAGGGAAATTAGAAAAAGAAAACTCAATAATTGAAGAGGATCTCGACGTCATCGCCGAAGATATTCCTCAGATTATCGAAGAGATTGCTCTTGACAAAGACCTTGGGAGGAATCTCAACACTCATGAGCGCATCCTCAAGCTCATCAAGCGAAGACTCCTGTTTGTCAATAAGGGTTCCTGAATCAGTGATCTTGGCTTTCGTCACCGACTTCTCCTCCTTGTCGATATCGTGCACGATAAAAGCCTGTTCGCCAAGAAGGATGACCTCGCCGTAGGAATCACCGTACTTGACCTTGATACGGGTCTTTTCAAGCTCCTTACCGCGCTTGCGCTGGATGTGATCGAGAAGCGTGTTGGTCAGGTCCTTGGAATCCTTGAGAATCTTCTTGACCTCCTGCTTGGTCAATTTCCCATTATCATAATTCTTTTTAGCCTGGAACAACTCAACCAAGAGACGGTGGTAACGCTCTCCAATATACCCTTTCTGCACAATATTATTCCTGAAGGTCTCAGCAAGATCCTTATCCTGCACTTTCTCGATATCTTCAAGCTTGAGAACATCACGGACCATCGTTACGACACTCTCGTACGTGTGTAGGACGCGCTCTTCTTCCTTGCGATCCTCGATCTCGTTGAACAGGGTATCGAGACGCTTCAGGTATGATTCAGAACGCTTGACAAAATCATCCATCTCCTTACCGGAAATAGTCTTGATAGTGCCGTGCTCGAACTTCTTACGGATATCAAGAACGTCTTCAAGGGTCTTGACATACTCTCCCTCAAGCAGTTTCTCTTGCTTGACAAGCACATCACGCATGACCTGCGGAGTCTCTTTCGGAGTGGTCGGCGGGATACCATAAAGCATGAGTGCAGCCTGAGACGGTGTCAGAATAGCCCAGAAGAGATCCTCCATGACGATATCACGGATCTTCATGTTGATACGATCCATGAACTGGCTTCCAGAATTCCGGAACATCTCGATAGCCTCAGGGCTGGGCTTGACACGGCCCATCTGAAGAAGCTGCTTCCATGGCATGAAGGTGCCACGATCATAGAATGGGACACCGTCACGCAAGAAAGTGAAGATGACAGGGTTAGCATCCTTGACGTTCTCCCAGAAGTCAGTGAGGATGTAGACCTGGATGTTGATCTTGTTGTGGATGCCGGTCATCTGACCAGCTTCCATACCCATGCCCACGATGATAGAACGAAGCTTATCACGAAGTTCAGTCCGGGTCATCTTCTTGACATCAGTGTCGTCGATGATGACAAACACATCAATGTCGGAATCAGGAGTGGCCCTGCCCTGGACAAGACTGCCGCCAAGGACATACGAGACGATGTACTTCTCGAACTTCTTGAGAACCATGTTCTTATGGATCTCAGAGATCTTGATAGCAGCTAGCATACCAGTATCATAGACGGTAGCGCCGCTTGCGATCATCTGAAGAACATCGTACTTGCCATCATAACACTGCTGCCAGATCTCGGAGAGAAGGAGGACTTGAGGCTTGAGGTTCTTATCGACAGTTTCTGCGATATCATCGTTTATCTTCTGGAGCTTCTCATGCAACTCTTCTTTAGACAATTTCCTTGATTCGGAATCGTCAATGAGAACGAGCGCGTTGATTTTCTCCTTCTTATCATCATCCTTATCAGGAGGGAGGAGAGAGACACCCATCACATAGCCTTCAAGACGTTTGATGATCTTATCCTTGAAAGACTCAAGAACATCTTTGATGTTCTCAAGCTTGTCTTTCTGATCTGCAGGCACCTGTTCCAAAGCCTTATCAAGCTCTGTAGGCTCACCTTGCTTTGCAGCCTTCCTGGATGAGGCTTTTTTTGATGATGTAGAAGTCTTTTTCGACGCCGATTTCTTGTTCGCTGATTTTTTCGTTGTCTTTTTAGAACCTGCCATGAGATAATCATCCTCAATTATACTTATAACGTATGGATACGGTAACCGAACCTATGAAGATTTATAAAGGTTGCGTTGCCCGAACCATCAGAATTGCGTGAATGAAAAAATAGTTTTCCATGATGAAGAACACTAATTTTATAAATGAATGATAAGGAAGTCTACATCGATAGAGATGTTCGAGGTATCGTTGCAGGAGATTCTTGAAGGCGTATCCACGATAGGAAAGGCCCTCTTTACAGAACCTGCGCTCCTCTGGCAGCTAACACCTATCGTATTGGTCTGGTTCATCCTCGAGATCTATTTCGGAGCGTACGCTAAAGAGAAGCTCGGCTGGAATACAGCACTTGCCAACGGCATCAGCCTCTTCTGGATTGTCATCAGCGGTATGCAATACATCTTCTCGGACAGTGCAGAGAACTTCTCATGGGTCGCTTTCGGCATTATCGCTTTTATGGCACTTTACGGGATGCTTATCATAGTCACGACATTCAAGCATTCGTTACCGAAAAAAGTCGAGTTCGCCATCGCAGCCCCCACTCCTGTCTACTATTTTTCAGCGATTGTTCTTCTTGTCGCTTATCAACAGATAACTATTACCATGACGATAATCATGTCAATACTGGCACTCTTTATCTTTTTCATGGTATTTTTCTGGGTTGTCAAAAAAATAATCCCTGACAGGGATAAGCATGAGATTGATGAGGATGAGTTCGAGACCTTCGATATGAAAACCAAACCGAAGAAATCCAGAAAATCATCACCTGATCCTATTGGCTCGTCATACACAGACTCCGATCCCGATATTCGTGATGATCCTCTTTCTGGCGATCCGGTCGGGACTAGAGCTCCGGCACAGGATAATCCACAACAGGGATATTCCCGTCCAGACCACATATTCGATGGTGATGATTAGGAGAACCTGTTCTCAAAATAAGTTCTCGATACTTGTATGTTCTATTATCTATTTTCTAACCAATAGGCCTTCATTGGATAAAGTTTAAAAATAAGTGGTTTGTGGATAAGGATACGTTTTGGGGGTTA
>JBKGYN010000012.1:0-33941 GCA_046546105.1 Candidatus Woesearchaeota archaeon
T
Source organism: Candidatus Woesearchaeota archaeon (assembly GCA_046546105.1). Classification (GTDB taxonomy): domain Archaea; phylum Nanobdellota; class Nanobdellia; order Woesearchaeales; family SKGA01; genus SKGA01. Next base: position 2 of record JBKGYN010000012.1, read on the forward strand.
ACAAGCTCACTACAAGGTATGAAGAGACACCATATTATTTATAAAATCAACGGTCGAGGAAATAGTGAGAAATGGAATGCACCGACCGATGTCCTCACTAACGCTCGGGACCGTCCGTTGCCTTTTTTCGGAGAAAAATGCACCGACCGGGAATTGAACCCGGACCGAAGCCTCTTTGCAAACGGATGCGGCAAGAACAGCCATCATCCATTATGGCAAGGCCCCATTGTACCATTCAACCATCGGTGCAATAGAAGTCCCAGTCAAGCAACTGGAATCATTCTCGGCGTAACAAGGAACAATTTTTAAATGTTACGATTATTCCCTGTAGTGAATAAGGAGAGAGTAGCATAACCATGAAAGTCGCTATCGACATCAGGAAATCCGTTGACGAGAACGCTGCAGACTATTTCGAGAGAGCCAAGAAGGCGAAAAAGAAACTCGAAGGAGCGGAAAAGACACTCGTCGAGTTCAAGAGAAAACAAGAACGAGCAGAACGGCAAGCGGAAAGTGTCGAGATAAAGAGTTCTATCAAGAAACTTGACCATCATAAGAAGCGATGGTTCGAGAAGTTCAAATGGTTCATCTCAAGCGAAGGATTTCTCGTTGTCGGAGCGAGGGATGCGACCACGAACGAGATCGTCATCAAGAAGCACACGGATAACAACGATGTCGTCTTTCACACGGACATGGCAGGAAGCCCGTTCGTCGTTGTCAAGCAGGACGACGAGGATGTCAAGAGGATGCTCGGCGAGGAGTTTCTCAAGAAACGACCCGAACTACCAGGAGAGCAGACGCTCGTTGAAGCAGCGTCATTCACCGCGATCCACTCCAAGGCATGGAAGATGGGACTTCAGGCGACAAATGTATTCTACGTCTCTCCGGAACAAGTGTCTAAAGAAGCGAACGCCGGAGAGTTCATGGGAAAGGGCAGTTTCATGATACGAGGAAAGACGACATATATCGATCCGAAGATGGTCTACGCTGCAGGCATCGTGCAACCGGAAAACGAAGAGCCGTTCTACATGGCAGGACCGAAAAGTTCTGTGGAAGCACTCACGGAAGATTATGTCATTATCGACCAGGGCGATGAGAAGGCAAGCAATGCTGCAAAGCAAGTGAGAACCAAGCTGCGCGAGAAGACGAACCTCGACATTCCAGTGGATGATATCGTGCAGAGCCTGCCAAGCGGCGGTTGCAAGGTCCGAAAAGAACGCAGAAGAAAATGAAATCAACCATGATCAAATTGTTTTCTAATTGATTTTATTTCGTTCTGAGAAAAGCGTACCTGCTTACATTTTATATGAAACATCAATGTCTTTTGAGAGAATTCATCTATCTTGTCACGAGTAATTGTATAATCCAAATAATACTGAAGTTTGTTTCGTAATTCAAAGGCATCTTCTATAAAAGTAAGTTCCAGTTCACTGAAATAATCAGTCAGAAATTTCTTTGCAAACTCAATCGTGCATGAATGAATCTCACTTTTCAAACCCAATTGCATCAGCAGAGAATAGAGTGAGAAATATATTGAATAATAGGAAGTTACAATTTTCCATTCAAAACTATCAACTTCCCTCATCGCTTCAAGGGCAGTATTTGCTTTGAGAATGTATCCCCTAGAGAGATTTTCACTTGGTTGTTGTATCCTAAACCCTTTCTTTTGTTCTTTACACCAGTCGATTTTTCTCATCACCAGTCACCATCATAAAATCTTCAACACCTTGTATGATGATGTGATTCTTTATCACTTCTTTGAGTAAAATATCGGAAGATTTTCGAGACAAGAATTCTTTTTTTGAATAGTTCTTCACATCAATCTCAACGCCATATTTCTTTGAACAATGTTTTACCAGTAATTCATCATAGTTTCCGACAATCAACACATCCAAATCCGAATCATCCTTTTCAAGACCTTTCACCCTACTTCCGAAAAAGACAACCATGCCTTCAACAATCGTAGAAAGTTCAGAAGCGATTTCCTGAAGGACAGGACGTGCTTCAAGGAACATGATCATCTTATGATACTCGGCGAGTTGAAGATAGCGTCGTGCGAGAAACGTGTCATTAAGAAAAAAGAGTTTCGTGCGACCTTTATACGTCGAGGTCAGAATACCTTTGTGTTCAAGATCATCAAGAAGCTTTGCTGAAGTCCTGGAACTCACAGAGAGGAGTTTGCTCACTTCACGACCATAAAAAGCCCTGTCAAAACCATGCGTGAAGAGAGTTAAGATACGAATATGTTGCATTGAAAGACCAGTATTGTTTAATTTTGTAAACATATGTTTATTTTAGTAAACAACAGTATTTAATAGTTTCGGTAAACTCAAGAAAGAAGAAAAGTGAAAATTAAAACAAGAAACTATTCTAACATTGAATCAACGTCAGGAGCGTCATCAGCACCCTGATCGGCTTCAAACATTTCCCTCGTCTCGAAACCATACATACCAGCAAGAATGTTTGTCGGGAAGCTACGCACCTTCGTATTATAAGAACGCACCGCTTCGTTGTAGCGTTGGCGAGCTACAGAGATCCGGTTCTCAGTGCCTTCGAGCTGGTCCTGGAGCGCAAGAAAATTCTCGTTGCTCTTGAGTTCAGGATACGCTTCAACAGTCACGAGCAATCGCGAAAGAGCACCATCCATCTCATTAGCTGCAGAAATCTGTTCTTGCTCAGAATCTGCATTCTGCCATGAGGTTCTTGCTTCAGTCACTTCAGTAAGCACTTCCTTCTCTTGTGAAGCGAAGCCTTTGACAGTGCTTACCAGATTGGGAATGAGATCAGCACGGCGCTGATACTGCGCTTCGACATCAGCCCAAGCCCGGTTCACAGCTTCATCTTTAGAAACAAGACTGTTGAATATGCCGCCGAAGATAAGACCAAGTACGAGCACGACTGCCAGTATGATAAGAACAGGCTTCCATTTGTCCAATGAGGAATTAGCTTTTTTCATGATAGTTCACCTACCTTCGTGATCGCGAAGATTTCTTCGATGCTTTTTTTGATGATTCTTCAGAGGAATGTTTCTTGCTTTTTGAAGTTTTCTTTCCAGACTTTTCAGCTGTCTTTTTTGAAGCCATATTCTTGCGAGCTATCTGCACAAGTTTTTCGATCTCACCATCATCGAGAAACATACCGTTACAAAAAGGACACACGTCAATAATAACACCTTCCTTTTCAATATTTTCCATCTTTGAACAACAACGAGGACACTTAAGATCGACCTTGTCAGATAGTTTCAAGCGCTTGCCAAGAAATACTTTTGACATCACGTGTTTAAAACGAGAAGCTCCTTGCATATGATTTGATTGTTCCATGATAATCACCTATGATTCAAAATGAACCGCCAGCTCCGCCTCCACCAAAGCCACCGCCACCGAAACCGCCGAAGCCACCACCGGCTCCACCGAGACCACCACCGCCACGCATGAACATGCTCGCAAGCATGGCAGCAGCAAAAGTATCATCAGAATTGCGCCTGGAAGTACCCGCTTTAGAAAAGATAGCACCAAGAACACCCCGAAGGATGAAAAAGATCATGATGAAAGGGAGCACGCCCATACGAGCCCACCACGGACCGGCAGAAGAATCATCACGAGAAAGAGGATCAGCTGCCGAAACGTCAGATAACTGCTTATCACCAGTAAGTTCAACATACACTCGTTTCGTGAATTGCACCAAGCCAGCACCATAATCACCGCTGCGAAACTGAGAAACGAAATACTCACGACCATAACGACCTACTTTAGCATCGTTTAACACTCCTTCAAGACCGTAACCAACCTCTATACGATACTTACGATCATCTACAGCCACAAGCACGAGAAGACCGTTATCAGACTCAACACCACCAAGGTTCTCATGAGCGATCTCGAGAGCATACTGCTCTTTGGACATACCATCAAGAGAATCGACAATAACAATACTCATCTGAGCTTGACCGTCCTCATGCAATGTCTTCATGATAGCCTCGAGTTCGGCAGTTTCAGAAGGAGAGAGCTCGCCCACATAATCATTAACATAACCATCAAGCTCAACATCTTCAACCGGCATTGCAGAAACAAGAGGAAGAAGAAATAGAGCGAGTAAGAAAGACACTACACCTATGCAAGTCTTACGTGTCACAACACAACCCTCTAACATTCAGAAAGTGCTTTGACAAAACCACTGCCACCACATTCATGGAGTTCATCCTCATCCTCCACCATAGGGATGAATTCGACTTCAGCTTCACCGCCAGCATGAGCGTAAGGAACGCTTTTCGTCGCAGTCTCCTCTTCAATGAGAGCAGAGTCTTTTACCTTAATCTCGTATTCAGTGGAAGAAGTGGAAATGCTGAGTTTGATACCGTCAATACGATGACTGCCAGTGTTCTTGGCATCGAATCTGATCTTGTTATCACCATAACAGGCAGAACCGTCAGCAGAGAGAGCAACCTCACCACAAACTGAAGCAGAATCATGACCGTCTTCACCATGAGCATCATCATCGATTCCAGCACTCCAATTCATAATCATGGCACCAAGCGCTACTGCAAAGGCTATAAGAAGCACTGTTGCGATAAGTGGCGACATCCCTCTTCTGTTGGAAAACACTATCATCAACTCTCCATAGACCTATATCGAGTATTTAAAGGTTTTGGATACAGAACCAACGACCAAAAAAAACAAAATAAAGAAGCATCTGTTGTCTTTGCAGAGTCGTTTATGGATGAATAAAAAGACCAAAAAAAGAAAAAGCGAAGAATCAATTCTTGGTCTGTGAAGAGTCTTCAACACCATCAGATTCAGACGGTTTCATCGTCGGGAAGAAGATGATATCCCGAATGGATTCCTGACCAGTCAGAAGCATGATCAGACGATCGATACCGATACCGAGACCACCAGTGGGCGGCATGCCATTCTCGAGAGCCTCAAGAAAGTCCTCGTCAAGAGGGTTGGCTTCAGCATCACCGGCAGTGAGCTGCCGTTGCTGATCCTCAAGGAGTTCACGCTGTTTCTGCGGATCGTTGAGCTCACTGTATGCATTGGCAAGTTCCATGCCCATCGCAAAGGGTTCGAAACGCTCGATGAGACGGTCATCCTCGCGGTGAGCCTTACAGAGAGGAGTGGTCTCTTTCGGATGATCGATGACAAAGGTAGGGTTGACAAACTTGTCCTCACACTTCGATTCGAAGATGGCAGCAACGAGATTACCCCAATTAACTTCCTTATCGAAATCGATCAAGTTCTCCTCCACATAATCCTGAAGTTCCTGCACCGACATCGTGTCAGCGTCGATACCAGCATGCTCCTTGATAGCATCCAGCATCGTCACGCGCATCCACGGCTTTGCAACATCAACTACCCGACCTCTGAAAGAGAACTTCGTAGTTCCAAAGACTTTTCGAGCGACGTGGTCATAGAGGGATTCGGTGAGTTCCATCATATCATTGTAATCAGCATAAGCCTGATATAATTCAAGCATCGTGAATTCGGGGTTGTGCGTCGTATCAATACCCTCGTTACGGAAATTCTTGTTGATGTCAAAAACCTTCTCGAAACCACCCACGATAAGCCTCTTGAGATACAACTCAGGACTGATACGCAAGTAGAGACGCATGTCAAGCTCGTTATGATGGGTGGTGAATGGCTTTGCAGCAGCACCACCGTAGATCGGGTGGAGGATCGGCGTCTCGACTTCCATGAAGCCACGTTCATGAAGGAAATTACGAATCTCTTTCATTATCTCGCCGCGCTTCTCGAAGACAGCCCTGCTTTCAGGGTTCATGATGAGATCGAGATGACGTTTGCGGTATTTGAGTTCAGTATCCTTGATACCATGATACTTCTCAGGCAAGGGACGAATGGCTTTTGCCAGGACGGAGAATTCCTTGACATGGATCGTTATCTCACCAGTCCTTGTAGTGAAAACCTCACCAACAGCACCGATGAAATCGCCGATATCGAGTTTCTTGAGAAGCTTGTAGGTCTCTTTACCCACATCATCAGCGCGGAAATACAACTGGATCCGACCGGAAACATCCTGGATCGTGAGAAAGCTCGCTTTTCCCATACGACGAAGAAGAACAATACGACCAGCGACAGATTCGGATTTCTGAGTATGAGATTCAGGTTCAAGACCATCGTTTTCGCGTTTGATCCCGGCAGCGTGTTTAGATACATCATAAGTGTAAGGGTATGGGTCAACCCCCCGATCTTTAAGTTCGCCGAGCTTGCGAATCCGCTCCTGGATCAAATGGTTATCACTTGCCATTGTAATGGCATGAAAATGACAACTCATATATAAAAGATATGGGGAAAAAGCAAAGAGAAGAAAAAGAATCCATCAAGAGCAAGCAATCCGCAAGCCTTATAAACAAATCCACAGGAAAACACTAACACAAAAAACAGTCATGGAAATCACGAAAGGAGTGAGTGCGAGCAATCATGAGAACAAGCAACCCCGCAACAGAAACGAGAACAATACTCTTTGTCGATATTGTCGATTATACCCGTATGACAAGCAAGCTCACCCCGACACTATTCAACGAGCTGCACAATCACTTCGACAGACTCATCAATAAGGCAGTCAACAAGCATAACGGAACAATCATAAAGAAGATAGGAGATGCATTCCTTGCGATGTTCAACGATGCCACTGAAGCAGTGAAAGCGGGAATCGACATGCAACGGAAGTTCACAGAGTTCAACAAGAACAAGCAATTCATACTGCCGGTGCATATAAAAGTAGCGGTACACACAGGTAAAGTGATGCACAGGCAAAACGATATCTACGGTGATGCAGTCAACACTACAGCCCGTATCGAGAAGATCGCCAAGAAAGGGCAGGTCATTTTCAGCGGGTCCTGCTACCTGCAACTTGACAAGCACGAATTCGCATATACGAAGATAGGGAGAAAGAAACTCAGAGGTGTGTGCAAACCACTTACACTGTTTCGCGTGCGAAGCCCTGAAGAACTGAGACTCAAGTACAATCTCGAGCAGCAACAGAAGCACAGGACGGGAAACACAGTCACCTACAAGCAACTTTCCAGACTACACGCACAGCTTTTCAGAAACATCCATCATCTGCCACGCATCAGCCTGTTCTCAATAAATAATGATTACAAATCGTATGACAAAAACTGGTTGCGAGACATCCTTTACAGACACGATGCGTCCAGAGTACTTGGTGATTGGAAAACTATCGAAAAGACAGTGAACCGCATCCTGAAAAACTTCCTGAATAACGAGTACAAAATCGATAGTTTGCTTGAGGATGATAACACCCCGCACATGCAATCCATAGTATACTATCATAAGAAATCACAGGATGATCACTTCTGGGATCACTGGAACCATAAGCAGCATGATAGTGTCGGAATACTCCTCTATCTTATCGCACAACTTGAAGATTACAAGAAAACATATATTCAAAAGGAAATAGATCATATCAGGATCGTGAACAAGCTGGTCAAGTACCTGCAGAAGATGAAATACTGGGATGGCGTGCCAGATGAGTACTGGGAGGAAAACGAGGAGCTTCACGCATCTTCAGTCGGCGCCTGTGTGGCAGGGCTTGAAGCGATCAGCAGGTTGCCGAAAATCAAAATCCCGATAGGGCTTATAGAAAAAGGCAGGAATACCATCAGCAAGCAAGTGGCTGTAGAATTGAAACGAAAGACATTCGATGCGAGCATGCTCACACTGCTTGAACCGGAAAGTCTCGTGAGCAAGACCCAAGAGAAAGCAATACTCGAACGGGCCGAGAAAGTCATCGATTCCGAGATGACGGGCATCACGTATAAGAATGATTTCTACATGTTCGATAACATGGAACACCAACGCGATGTCAAAATGGATTTTCTTGGAAGCTGGCTTGCACTTATTTATGAAAAAAGAGGAAAACATGAAAAAAGAAAGCGAATCCTCAATAAAATCCTCTCCAAGTACGATGAAAAGACCGCTCCAGAAAGTTTTTTCGTCAATTCTAAAGAACTCTCCAAGGAAAAACGACTCAGCTGGGCAGAAGCGTTATTTCTCTCGCACCAACAATATCTCATCAGGGAACTCATAGAAGTGGATCGGTAAGATCCGTTTCAAAACGGCGTCCTCTCCTTACGCTTCTCTTTCAAAGCATCAACGTACCAATCGAATTCACCAAGAAAACAATCTATGCACGCATCGAATTCATCACTAAAAGGAAGACCTTCTTCTGAAAAGTTCTCATCGACTTCTGGAATCGGAACCAAGGAAGAGATCGTCGGCATGCCCAGTTCAGAAGCGAAAATCCGCATCTGCATTGCGGCACGGACTCCACCATAGGCTCCTGCAGAGCACGATGCGATGGCACTTGGCTTGAAGAAAAATTCATGCATGAAGTGATTAAGAAGGTTCGTGAGAGCTGGAGGAATACTACGATTATACTCACCTGTCACGAGGATAAAACCATCAGCTTCAGCGAAAATGTCATGAAGGTACTGCAAATCATCCGGCGATAAAGAAAAAAATCATCAAGAAGACACACTGGACAAGTCCGCACAGCGTTTTTAAAGACTCTTTATCATAACTGTTTCTACAATGACTTTTGCAGATGCAAGCGAACAAAAGCAATTCCCGGAATTCACAGCATCCCCGTTTCAAGAAGAGCACTCCCCTGAAGAGGAGCCAGAGGTAAGGACAACGCGATTAGAGGATGCAAGAAAGCTGTTAAAAACACTACTCGAAAAACAAGACGAGTGCCAGTCGATGAAACTGACCACGCCAAAAGCCAGAACGATCGCAAAAAAGCTCCATAGGCAATTGCAAAACAAAGCAGTAACAGAGCAGGGCAAGGAACATCTCAAGCTATTCAGCCCGATACAAGAAGAAGAACAAATCCTTTCAAGGCAGCGGTTGAACGCATATGCCAGCGAACTTGCAAGAGAAACAGAGATTGACAAGGAGTGGCTTGAACAGGCAAGCACACTCAAAGAACAGGTCGAGAAAAAACATACAGCAACAGCTATCGCGATCGGTGATGAGAAACTTTACGATTCGTGGAAAAGCGATCTTTCAAGCAAGTTCTACACGATTTATGTCGAGAATGAAAACGACCTTTCTAGCGTAAGCCAATACGAAGAGATCCGGTTCGTTCCAGGGGAGAACAATCGACTCACAAGGTTGGCAGAAGAGCTCGAGCAGACAATCATCATCAGAAACCCTTCGGAAATACAGGATATAGCGCCGGAATTCATCACAGACCTCATCAGCATGCAGGAAGAAGCTATCGAAGCGTTGAAACACCTTGAAACGAGAATCCCATTTTCAACGAAGATTCCCGAAATAACAGACACAGAGAATAAGAACATCTCACCAGAAGAGCTTGAAAGCAAGGCTTCTAAAGTAGCGGAACAGGTTGAAGAGCTCATCAACAAGGAAGTGGAACACGCCCAGTTTTCAGGGAAGAATATCCTGAACATCCTTAAGAAGAACAATTCGATACTGGATGCGCTTGATGAAAAGATCCGTGAAGAGATTATCAGCAGGAAAAACAAGCTCATCAAAGAGTTCAAAGAAGATACGGGAATTGACATCACAACCGTCATCACGATCACGAACCAGGGGAGCGTAAATATCGATGAGAAAGAGCTGCATAAGTACAAGCAGTTTCTGGTCACAAGAGAGCAGGCGAGCGCGTTCGAACGAAAACAGGAACTAGCTGCTCAGGGAAAAATATTCACAGAAAGCATCCCATCAATCAGAGAAGAACTCGCGCTGACCGATAGTATCACAGCATTGGGACAGTTCCTGAACGAGAACGAACTCTACAGACCACGACTGGAAAGCACGCCGTCAATGTCGTTCTGCCAAGGACGGAACATGGATCTTGATAAGGCAGCGCCGGTCGAATACCACTACGGCAGGCAGGATAATGTGACAGTCATCACAGGAGCGAACAGCGGTGGTAAGACAACGCTCCTTGAGCTTCTCATCCAGATACAGATACTGGCACAATCAGGGCTCTACGTTCCTGCACGGGATGCGATCGTAGGAATTACAGATTCGATGCATTACTTCTCAAAGAATAAAGGGAGTGCAGGAGCAGGAGCTTTCGAGCACTTGCTCAAGCAATTCGCAAGCATCAGCGAAGCGACAGAAGAGCGAACACTAATCTACGCTGACGAGATCGAATCGGTGACTGAACCTGATATCGCGGCGCAGATCATCAATACCATCATAACTACAGTGAAAGAGGAAAACAAAAGCAGTATGGTACTTGTGACTCACATGGGAAAGGAACTGGCAGAACTCGGAACCCCAGCACGTTTCGACGGGATACAGGCGAAAGGGCTTGATAAGGATTTCAACCTTATTGTCGAGAGAAATCCAGTCATAGGTTGTATTGCAAGGTCAACACCGCAACTCATCATCGAGCGCCTTGCAAAGATCAAGGAAAACAAGTTTTATAGAGAACTCCATGAGAAGATCAAGGAATGAAGGAACATCAGAAATCCTTCTTGCGATACAAAGCCTTATCCAAAGCATATTCTTTGATGGTGTTGACAACAAGGATGTCGCTTTCAGGCGCAGTTTTTGGATCTTTAGGTTTTACATATACAATATCAAGAGAATTATCCTCATATAAAGGAACTGTAAAGACAGGCACATAACCAACGCCCTCCAAAAAGAAGCAAACACCCTTATTATCAGCAGGAGCGTCGGCCATGAGATAATCATATTCATGGGACTCAAGGAATTCCACCTGCCGATGCATGAACCGAGCAAAATCTCTCCAGCGCATATCAGGATGGACCCTGATATTTTTCACTTCTCTGACGCGATCCAATGTGCGGTGAGGCTGATACAGGATGTCACCCACGATTTTATCCTCGGAATATGCAATGACGGCCTTTTTAGATCCTGTATCAAGCTGGAATTTTACCTTCTCGACCCAATCATCATAGCCGACATAACCAAGCGATTGCTTTCCAAGAAACTCTGTTAACTGCAGAATATCAACATACTCTTTAGGATTACGGAAAATAATTTCCATCTTGAAGTAGTGAAAGAGCGCGCTTATTTATATAATTTATTTTTTAGAAGGAGAAAGATTTAATAAGCGAACACATCTCACGAGAACCGAATCGAACCTATCAGGTGCAATGGATGGCGAGAAAAATCGACGAACGGAAAAAACTTGACAAAAGACTGCTATTTACCGTACTAATACTTACAGCATTCGTTTTCATAATAGGCATCATGATCGGAAACTACACGATGGAACAGAAGTTCGAAAGCCTGACTGGCGAATACGAGAATCTCAGATTACAGCTTTTGAGCCTTGATATACAGAGCATGATCCTGGAAGATGATATCTGCAAGTTGTCAGAAGACAACATGCTCACAGAAGAACTCCAGGAGGTGGCACAGAAGGTATCATTCCTCGAAAACTCGTATGGATGGGATGACCCTACCGTATGGCAGACGAAAGAGCAGTTCTTCCTACTCGAGTTACGCCATTGGTGGCTGACAAAAAAAGAGATAGAGATCTGTGAGAATAATAAGATCTGGGCTTTATATTTTTATTCCAACAAAGGAGATTGTCCAAAATGCCAGCAGCAAGGGACTATCCTGACACACACCAGGCAGAAAAACGAGAATTTCACACTCTATCATTTTGATATCAATATGGGAAATCCTGCACTGGAAACAGTCAAGCGACTCTATAACATAACAGGAGAAGAAGAACTACCAGTCATGGTTATTGACGGTGAAAAATACTCCGGATACCAAGAGAAGAATGAGATCCAGAAAGTAATCGAGAGCATCATTCAAGAAAAAGACAAGTGAACAGGTCTATTACGATGAATCCAGCAAGGAAACGCCAAACGATCCTGTTTATTTTGCTCGCCATCATCCTTCTGTCAAGCCTTATTGTCCGCACCCTACCAGTGCGAAACGATTATCATTACTGGGATGAGACCGTCTATTTGCAAAATGCAGAAGTTCTTATCGGAGAGCAACCACAAAACCATTATCACGAGTGGGATCTCAGACCGCCGCTCTTTTCCCTGATCCTCGGATTAATTATGTTTTTCACCACATCGCTTCCCGCGATACACATCATGATCTCACTACTCGCTACAAGCACCATCTTTTTCACTTACTTGCTAGGCAGGCAAGCTTATGATCGGAAGACAGGCGTGCTGGCAGCAGCATTCATGGGGCTCTCATACGCCCACATCATCCTCTCCCACGATCTCCTTGTCGATCCCATATTACCTTTATTCTGGATACTGACCACATACTTCTTTCTCAAAGCAACCAAGACCAAAGCCCGAAAAGACTACATCCTGACAGGCATCATGACAGGACTTGCAATCCTCATGAAATTCACATCACTTATGCTTGCAATAATCATCCCCATCACAATGCTGTACCAGAAAATCGTCGAAGTGAAAAAAAGAAAGAAAGAAAGAGTCACCACACACATTCTCAAAGCATTGCGACACACATTCAGTGAACAACCATTTCTCTCATGGAGTCTTGCCACATTCTTGACCCTTACACCCTACCTAGTATGGAATACGTTAACGTACGGAAATCCAATACATGCGATACTGACGGGACTGTCGCATTCAGGCGGCAAGGATCCTATAATGAGATACATCCTTCATGCCACGGAGCTGCTGCCGCTTATCGCATTAACAGGACTTGTGCTTTTCATACCACAGCTCAAAAAATTCAAGAAGGCCAGCATCCACACACCCTTCCTTTTCAGCCTGGCACTTATCATACCTCTGCAATTTCTCATCATCAACAAGGAGCTTCGTTTCATGCTAGCAGTGGTTCCTTATCTTGCTATCATGGCGGCGCATGGGTATATGAGCCTTCCAATCAAAAAAAGAATATATTCACACATCCTGACAGGAGTTCTTATCACAGGAATCATTATCACCGCAATAACGCTCCCACCAGAAGATCCTCATACCAAACAACCATACATCGAGCACCTCAAGGAAGGACGGTTACAAACGAACGGATGGCACCCGCCGCTTGAACAGGCCAGCGAGTGGCTTGCTAATCATACCGATGAAAATATGGTGATCTATACGAATCACAACTGGCCGGGGATCTCATATTATTCGAAGCAACGAGTCATCATAACGTCAATCTACAAGCAAGGAGAGAATCTCAGCGCGCAATTCACAGAAAGAGGATATGTCATCCATTCACCACATACACCAGCCAACAGCAGCGAGAACTTACTTGAAATCATCAAGAACAACAGCGATTTCTCGAAAGTCAAACGCTTCGACGACATGACAATCTACCAATACGAACCCGCTAATTCTACAGAGGCAATATTCGAACGGTGAGTGTCAACTCTTATTTTTGAAGGTCCACCGGTCGTTGATCGTGAAATTGACAAGCATACCCGCCAATATCCCGAAAAAGTTAGCGAGGACATACCATAAACCAACATATTCTGTCAAGAGATAAAGAACTGAAACATTGAGAGCGAGAGCCACAAGAGAAACAAGGTTGAATCTCAGAAAGCGACCGAAAAAGCCATTTTCGTGATTATTTTTACGCCACGTCCAGAAGTTGTTCAGAAGGAAGTTCGTGACAATCGAGGTCTCCACGGCAATCGCTGAAGAGAAAACATAATACATACCTGCAATCTCAGTCAAGGCGATGAGAAGCCCGAAGTTGACAATAGCACCAGAAGTACCGACCACAGCGAACTTGAGAAACTTCTTATTCGAACGCACTGCCTGTTTTGCAAGCATCATGAAATATTCAAAGGCAACCTTGAAACCTGCTTTGCTTTTACCAAGCTCTCGAGGCTTGAAAACGTAAGGGACTTCTTTGATACGGAGCTTCTTTCGTTTCTGGCTGGCAAAAACAATGGCGAGAAGAATCTTATACCCTCGTAAATCAAGATCATCTTTCACGTCTTCAAACAAGGATTTCCTGACAAGGAACAAACCAGACATGGGATCAGAAATGCTAGCTTTGAGAAGAGGACGCGAGAGCATTGAAAAGAACCTGCTGATGGCAAGACGAGTGTTCGACCAGCCACTCACACCACCGCCTTTGATAAAACGACTGCCGAGAACAATATCAGCAGATTTCACTTTTTCAAGCATTTTTGGAATGATGCGTTCATCATGCTGACCGTCAGCGTCAATGACAAGAAGGTAGTCGCCTTTCGCGTTGGAGAACCCTTCGACCACCGATCGGCTCAAACCCTTGTTTTTCTTTCTGCGAATCACACGAAGCCGAGCATCATCTTTTGCATGGCTCTTAACGAGTTTCCAAGTCTTGTCAGGAGAGTCATCATCAACAACGATAATCTCATAATCACCTATAGAAACAAGGGCATTGTGGAGCTTGGAAACCGTCTCGAGAATGACTTCCCGCTCGTTGAACGTGGGGATGATAATCGATAGCATAAGCATTCAGGACAAAACGTCATTTATAAAAGTTTGGCACCCCTCCTCATCAAAAAATGGATAAACAAAGCATATAGCAACATATTTATAAATAAAACGAGGTATCCGACCTTTACAAGCAATACTTACAAGGCACAAGCAAAATGGAGTTCGGCAATATCCTTATCTACACAACCAGTTTCTTCGGACTGTTCACGACAATCTATTTTACCCTCATGCTCTTCCAGAACAAGAAAGAGTGGTGGAAGGGAGACCAGATAGAATGCAAAGCAGTGACGGTGTGCGTGCCATGCTTCAATGAGGAAAACACTGTTCTCAAGACGTTGAAATCACTAACCGCGCTGGATTATGACAAAGAAAAGCTCGAAATCATCGTCGTGGATGATGGGAGCACCGATAATACATTCAGTATCGCCAAAGGATTCGCCGATAAACAGACTGATACTGACATCAAAGTCTTTCGCAAGGAAAATGGTGGGAAATACACCGCGCTCAATTACGCACTCGCACGATGCAGAGGAGAGATTTTCGGAGCGCTCGATGCCGATTCGTATGTTCATGAAAAAGCGCTCAAGCGCATCGTGAAATACTTCGACAATCCGGATGTGACTGCAGTCACACCTGCTATGATGATTGGAGAGCCGAAAAGCTTCCTGCAAAAAGTCCAGGCAGTGGAATTCTATCTAGGAGTGTTGCTGCGTAAAGTGTTCGCACTCATGGGAAGCATCCACGTCACTCCAGGACCTTTCAGCATGTTCAGGAAATCATTCTTTGATAAGCACGGCGGTTATAAGAAAGGACATCTAACAGAGGATATCGAATTATCCTTACGGATACAAGATAAAGGAGGGATTATCGAAAACGCTCTTGACGGATATGTCTTTACGCTGGGCGAGAAGACGTTCAAATCACTAAAGAAACAACGAACAAGGTGGTATTTCGGCTTCTTAAGAAACATGATTGATTACAAGCATCTTTTCAGCCCAAAACAAGGAAACCTCGGCTTATTCATCTTACCGATCTCAATCATCTCTGTCGTGCTCCTTATCACATCAATCTCTTATGCACTGTTCTCACTCACGAGAGAAGCGGTCACGAACATATCGAATATGGCAGCGATCAATTTCGACTTTTCAGAGATGACCCTTTTCAAATGGGATCTCTTCTTTATCAATATGGAACCATATGTCGTTATCGGCCTTTTAGGTCTTGTCGGGACCATAGCGTTTATCGTGTTCGCGAAAAGACTTTCAAAGGATAAACCAAGAAGATTCCGGTCATACATCTATTTCCTCATAGCATACTGGGTGCTCTACGGATACTGGTGGACAGTGTCCATCTACCAAGCGTTCTTCAAGAAAGACCGGACTTGGGGTCACAAGTCAGGCGGTTGTTAGAATAAACCAATTTGATTAAATTATTTCAGTAATTTTTTTTATAGTAGACACATCAATGTTCAATGGTATGATTCTGAAATTGAACGTCAGGATAAGCCAAAATTTTGAATGAAAAACTATTTCTCACTGAATTGCTTCAATGCATCCTCTTCGATGTGATGGAGCTTGCCAGGGACGATGAGACTGTGAAGAGGACCGCCGAAATCGACTTCTTTAAGTTCCTGAAGTGTGCCAGCAGCGATTTTCATGTCAGGATGACCCAGACGAGCGACACCGACAACCAGAGTGTCTTGCGATATGATGTTCTCGCCACGTTCTTTCTCGATGCGCCGGAGTACCTCAAGGCCTTCAGCGACAGTCATGAAGCGGGATGGTTGCGGAGAACCAGAACCTTTACGCAAGTCTTCCATGCTCGGCTCGGCGACTTTGATATCAAGCAGGCACAAGGTGTGAAGACCATGCTCACAGTTCATCTTGATAACATCATAGGGCGTGTGCGGCAGCCAGTCGCTATCCGGATAGACGATACTCGTGGTCTTGCCGAACTTATAGAGCTCAAGGCCAGTGACACCGACAGCGTTAAGCACTGAAGCGTTGAAGACAGTGCCGACCTCAACACCAGCTTCCGTGGCACGGAGCAGGATATCAGTGTGAGTGGTAGCGCCGAAGGGATCGCCGACAACAAGCAAAGCGACATCCTTATCCTTAGCGGGCTGGATGAGTTTCTCTTCAGCTTCTTTCTCGACGAGGTCACGCGTGGCAAGATGCACCTTGCGACCGTAGAAGTCTTCCATCTCCTCAAGAGAGCAAGCAAGAATGGACGTGTAATGTTCCAGATAGACAGTGTCACAACTCTTGATGATCTCAAGACCGCGAACGGAGACATCCTTGTGATCGTAAAGTCCGATGCCGATAAGGTATAATGCCATGAGTATCGAAGAAAAAGGATACAGCCAGCATTAATAAATGTTTCAGATAAGAAAAAAACCAACGAACTCTCATTCAGAAGGACTCAAGAAATGATTTACCAATGAGTCAAACTCCACCGCTTTTTCAATCTTTTCAGAATAAGCATCATACGTCTTAATCATCTGACCAGACATGAATTCAAAAAACTTCGGCAGGTATTGATCCTGACTGGCTTTCAAGAATGCGTTGAAGTGTTTCCTGCGATTCTTATCCCACACAATAATAGGATGGAATCTGGAATCTTTGAGAATCTTATTCATGAGAAGACGGCCAACACGACCATTACCATCAATGAAAGGATGAATCCTTTCAAAACGATAATAAAATTCAAATGCGAGTTCAGGAGGATATTCAGAAAAACGATTATCTTTCAACCACTGAAAGAGTCCTTCCAAAGAAGTCTTTATATGCGAAGGATCAAGAAGCGAATCATCGTTTCCAACAACAATAGAGGATTTTCGGATTCCTATTTTGGAAGGTTCATGAGCAAGAAGAATACTTTGGAGTTTCCTAAGATGCTTAATGTTCCATTTGAAATCAACATCAACAAACTCTTTAGCTTGAGCAGTATTGATAACTTCATTACCGCCATCTTTTTGCAAATCCCTCTCAAGCAATTTTTGGACTTCATCCCGAGGAAGACGACTACCTTCAAGCTTATTCGAATTATAGATGAAATCGACAAGAAAAGCTGTTTCCATAGCCCCGTTACCCACATCTCCTAAATTTGTCTTGAATCTCATCAATTCAGTCCGAAGACGTTCAATCTTCTCCAAAATAGATTCATTAAAAACAGAACGATAACTTATTCTTGGATTCCAGTAATCAACACGGGATTTTATCTCACGTTCAATAATCTCCTTGAGAATTTCTTGTTTTCGCCGATTAAGGGATTCTTTAGTCGCCTTATCGACACGACCCATCGAAAATGAGACTTGCTTAGTAACGCCTCTGTTAATATAAATTCGATCAGCCCAATACCAATAAGCAATACCTTTTATTATTGATTTACGTCGATTCATTAATACAAAAAAAGACAAATAATTATATAAATCTTTTCATTAAAGGTATAAAGAAAGAATAAATTAATATGAAAATAAACATCAACTTGAAAAATTTAATACTGAAAACAGCCAAAAACAAAATCGAAATACAGTTAAAAACCATCAAAGCTTTTTTTCCATCCTTAACTTCTTGATAGTTCCTTCTCTTGTTTTCTTATCATAAGCGTCAGTAATGAGAAAACCACGCCTCAAATATATCAACAATGCGTCAAGATTATCATTTCTCACATCAAGGAACACGTTTTCGAAGTTTTTCTTTTCAGCAGCGGAGAGTGCTTTTTTCAGAAGAAGACTACCGATTCCAGAACCCCGATGCTCTTTTGCTACAGCGAAATAACTGATCTCACCATCCACACCCAACGTGATATAGCCAAGAAGTTCAACTTCATCTTCAAAACAGAACACATCAGCACCCTCATCAAACACTTCTTCAAGATAAGGTTTGATATCAAAATCAGAATCAGGTAAATCGGATGTCTGAGTGACAGCGACTAGCTTGTCTATATCCTCTTTAGTAGCTCTACGAATCTGCATCACGAGAATATGAGAGAAAGTCAATTATAAAGATATCGAAACCAAAAAAGAGAACACTATTGAAAGAAAAGGAAAATAAAAAAGAGGAGCAAGACTTATTTCTTGCCGCCTGTTTTCTGGAAGACGAGAAGATCTTCAGTAGTCAATTTTCGACCATCTTTAATCTTCTTTGAGACTTCAGCAGCCTTATTTTTCATTTCACGCTGCTGTTCACGCTTCTTATCTTCTTCAACTTCAACGTTATGTTCCTTGAGCTCTTCACGGACTTCATCCATCTGTTTCTCGAGCTCTTTGAGTTCCTTGTTCTTCTCCTTGAACTTTTCCTTGAACTCTTTGAACTTCTCAAAAGCTTCCTGCTCCTGCTCCTTTAGAGAATCTATCTCTTCAGAATGTGTGAGCACGTCCTTGTGCTTGTTCTGAGAAGAAGCAGCAGTCCGTTTGACTTCACGATGAAGCTGGTTTGATTTTTTGACAAGGTTAGCGATCTCTTTAGAAATTTCAGAGATCTTCTTCCAATCATCAGCGACAGTTCCCAGTTGCTTCTCCTGTTTCTTGAGCTCATTGAGCTCTTTCATCATCTTCTGTTCTTTCTGGAAACTCATCGGCTGTGTCTGCATAACATAATCGAGGCGTTCAATACGCTTCTTGATAGCAGAAGGATCCTCTTTGATATTGAGTTTCTTGACAACAGCGTCGTAATCTTTACGCAGGTCCTTAAGCTCAGAACGCTTGTCAGCGATTTCCTTATTGAGCTTGTCACGCTCATCCTTGATTTCCTGAACCTTACCAGTAATCTCATTACGCTCTTCTTTAGAGCCTTTTACATTCGAAATAAGACCTGAAATCTTCTTGTTCAGTTCTGACCGTTTGGAAAACCAGGATTCTTTCTCCTTATTAAGAGCGTTCAGCTCTTTCTTGATACTTCCAGCTTGAGTCCTAAGTTCTTTAAGCCGCTGTTTTAGTTTCTCAACATCACCTTCATCCATTATGCATTCAACCTTCCATAGTTTTATTGATCATGAACCATCCTTTCACACTAAAGGAAAAAATCGAATGTAACATCAAGCAAAGGCATCACTCCCGCTGCGTATCACATCACTACGATGCCCGCAATGCCACATTTGAGTGTGAAAAGATACCCCCGCAAAAAGACGGGGAAAATCCAACAACCACCCCCTGAACGAAGCAGTATGCTGGCGTCCCAGGCAAAACGTTTCCGGCTTGAAAGCCGAAACGAAAAACAACCAAGAACAAAAATAAATCCGAGACGCTTAACCGAATAGTGCGCCTAGACCAGCAGCAGCTTCGGAATCGTCCTTTTTCTCTTCTTTCTTCTCTTCTTTAGACTCTTCCTTAGACTCTTCTGCCCCGGAGTCGCTGCTTGCAGCCGGTGCTGCTGCAGCTGGAGCCGCTACTGCTGCCTTCGAAATAGCTTCTTCGATGTCAACACCATCGAGAGCTGCTACGAGTGCTTTTACACGGTTGGAGTCAACTTCGACACCAGCTGCCTCAAGCACTTTCTTGACAGCATCTTCTGTAATGTCCTTACCTGCCTTATGCAAAAGCATTGCACTGTAAATGTATTCCATTTTTCAATTCCTCAAGTTTTTCGTTCTTGTTCATTTCAAGACAAGCACTGCCGCACCAAATACGGTGTGCAAGCCTTCGTTGTTATCATAAACCATTCGCTTGAATGGCTCTAACCGAATAATGCACCAAGCCCTGCTGAAGGGTCTGGAGCGTTATCATCGTCATTCTTGTCGCCGTCCTTTTTCTCCTCAGCAGCTTCACTCTCTGAAGGAGCGCTTTCAGCCGGAGCGGAGGCAGCAGCTGCTGCGCCTTTAAGCTCTTCACTGAGCGCTTCGTCAGGGAGAAGGCTTGCAAGAGAGAAGACCTGGCCCTGGACTTTAGCCAGGGTGTCACCGACGGTGAGGTCAGTGAGGATGTCTTCACCCACAGCAAGGTTGCGAGCTTCTCCGAAAGCGTTCTGGATAAGCACTTCTGAAGTCTCTGCAGTAGCATATGCTGCATTGACAGCAAGGTTGAACGCCTGGACAGCGCACGCTTCAATATCAGCAATATACTGAGTTTCATCCACATCAAGGATGTCTTTAGTGAGAATCTCACCATCTTCATAGATTGCAGTGAGGTCAAGACCGATTTCCATCGGCTCGATACCAAGACGGGAGAGGAGACCTGCAAGGGTACTGCTGACTTCTTCACCTTCCTTAGCGACAACTGCATCCTGCTTGATAGCGACTTTCCCACCTTCGATACCTGCCTTGATACCAACTTGACCAAGTTCACCGATAACAGGACCTGGAGCGAAGCTGGTAGGACCAGCAGGAACGATAATATCATTAGGAGCGATCTGACCAGCCTTGATAGCAGTGGTCGATTTGTTCTTCTTAAGAGTCTTGAACAAGGAGAACGGACTCTGGTTCGTGAAGATCATAGCAGGCATTCCCTTCATATGACCTTCAAGCTTCTCGATACCGTCTTTTTTAGCGTTTTTCAGAGCTACTCTCAAGAGTCGACGCTTAGTCATTTTTATGACGACATTATCGCGGAGCTTTTCACGCATAGTGCTAAGCTCCTTTGCAGGAAGATTCTCCATATTCACCGTACCGACATAATCGTACTTGTCGATAAGCTGGGTGAATTCGGACACGATTCGTTTTTTTGCTTCTGAGACATGAGCCATTGATATCACACCTAATTATTATGCAAGCTTGACGGGCGAACCCATCGTTGTCTTGACAAGAGCATCCTTGATATTGTGGTTTTCCCTAGGCAAGTGATGCTCGATCTGATCGTAAAAGTATACGATGTTCTCTGCGATAGCCTCATCATCCATGTCTTCTTTACCGACGACAACGTGGATGACAGGGAACTTCTTAGCACTGACTTTGACAGTGGTCTGGAGTCGTTCGTAAAGCGGTTTGATAGATGCTTTCGGCGCGACGACACAACCTGCTTTAGGGTTTGGCATCTTACCGCGCGGACCGAAGATCCGACCGAAGGTGCCTGCAATCTGACCCATCAGGTTAGCTTGAGCGATGAAAAAGTCGTACTCGTCAGCAAGTTTTTTGGAAGCTTTCTTATCCTTCTTGTAGTTATCAAGCTCGCTCTGGAGGATGACCTTGTCACAAGCTTCCTTCGCTGAAGCTTCCGTTTCAGGACCGACGATAGCACAGACCTTGTGCTTAGCGACAGGTTGAGGTGCCTGGGTGAAAAATTCAACCTGCTCCTCGGGTTTTTTCAAGTTGAGATCCTTAAGATTGACAAAAAGTTCGACAGTTTGCGTGAAGTTACGCTTCTTGCCATTCTCACGCATCTCTTTAAGCACTGATAATACATGTTTCTTACTTACAGCCATTTCAAATCGACCTCATAAACCTCCTACACCACGACGTGGATGAAGTATGATACCTTTCTTGATTGTGGAGAAGCAGTTCGAATACAGAAGAAACAGCTTTCACGACATACGCATATGCCACTAACGCTTTCCTCCCGCATCAATTAAGCCGTCTCCAGCCACGATGACGATCATTGCCACCACCGTGCGATACGTAGGTATCTATCGGTTACTCACCGCAGAGAATCAGGAAGCGTTTATAAAAGTTACTGTTGTGTGAGGTTATCAGGAAAAAGAAAAAAATAAAAAGCCAAAAAAGGCTCACTCAAGCTTTTGCCTTAGCTCCTGACCTTTTTCAAGAGCAAGATCGAAAGCCTGATTGATCTCATCAAGTGTCATACCGACATCGCCACCTTTCTGCAGAGAACAGATACGTTGCTCATCAAGAGATGTGACGGTGATACGAGCATCAAGAAGATCCTCTTCTGTCTTTGTAGGATCGACGATGAAATGATCACCGACTTTACAGACAGTGACCGGTACCGGGAGCTCTTTGAGCTCAACACCTTTGCCAGTGGACTTCTTGTAATCGATGTTGCCGTTCTCATCCACTTCAGGAAATTTCATCGTCTTGAGAGCTGCCAATGCAGCCAGACCACCAAGATCGATGATGTTACCATCGTGGTTGATAGGAACTATATCGATACTGATCATCCAGACTTTCTCGCCTTTTTCCACACAGAGGTTCTTGACATCCACCGCTCCGCTTTCACGGACGCCACGGTCAATGACACGGCTGATCTCTATCGCATCAATACTAGGAGGGCCAGATTCAATGGAAGGGTGAGCGATAGGAAGAAGCTCACAACCGACCATGAGAACGCCCTCGTCAGGTCTATCCGGAAAAGGCGAGCCAAGCGATAGCTTGACACCTGCAAGGATTTCAGTGTCTCCGCAAGTGACTCTCGCAGAACCTTCTGCTGTATTGAACATTTCAGTTTCGATCTTGATATCACGGAAGTCAGTCTTTGCCCGAGTATCATATCGCACATCCTCTTGCAAGGACTTGATGAAATGCTCTTTGCTGTTAGGCACATTACCAGCGCCATTATTATTGTTATTATTGAATGTCATCTTGTTACACCTCAATTACTGTCCTCGTCCGAGGAGTCATCCATCTCATCTGCGACACCAGCTTCCTTCTCGTATTTTTCAACAAGCGCCTCACGCTGTTTTTCAGCGATGTTAATACAAGCGTCCTGCGAGAGGCTAATCGCTTTCTTGAGATTGTCGTTGGTGATGACACCGTCCATCTGGAGAAGTGTCACTTCACCAGTGCTTGGCACCATAGCAACAGGAATATCAACCGCTTCCATACCTTCAGGTTGTTCTTCCATGTAATCGAGATCCACCACAGGAGTATCGCCAACCATACCGACAGCGACTGCAGAAACCATGTCTTTCATGACAATACCAGCGTCAGCGAGAGCGATAGAAGCCGCGCAGATACCCGCGCATCGGCTACCTGCATCTGTTTGAGGGAGCTCGATATAGACATCGACCGCTGCGTTCGGAAATTTCTCCAGATCTATAACGCTCAAAAGCGCCTTCTCCGAAACCATGCTGATCTCTTTAGCTCGCCGGTTAGGCCCAGGTCTGACCCTATCACCCATTCCTGAAAACGGCATCATGTTGTAATTGACCCGAAGGACTCCCCGCTTTGGATCCTGGAGGAATCGAGGGTACATCTCACGAGGACCATACACCGCTGCGTATGCCCAAGTGTCGCCTATCTTGAAGAGTGCAGAACCGTTAGCGTTCTTGATAACACCGGCCTTTGCCTCGATAGGTCTTGTTTCCGTGAATTCACGACCATCAAATCGTTTATTATATTCCATCACTAATCACCCATTCATTCGTCGTCGCTTCTCTGCTCGTCACCAGTCTTAACCACGATTTCGCGACCAGTCTCTTTCTCGAGCATTTCTTTGATCGTATCAGTCAAGCCAGAAGTGTGAGATTCACGTTCGATTTTCTTGATTGTCTGGACTGCCAAGTTTTCCATTTTCGGTTCGCCATTGAGCCAGACAAGACCGTTCTGTCCCACCGTTATCTTACAATCGGTCGCTTGCTTTATCATGGAGACCATAGAGCCTTTCTTGCCGATAATCCGAGGAACCTTGTTCGTGTTGACCTTGACGATCCGTCCGCCGCGAAGCTTGTGAAGCCCAGGACCTTTGACGCTCACGTCGATAAGATTCTGGCTTGAAACGTTCGTTATCTTGCCGACGAAGTAATCGCCAATATCAAAGTATTTAGTCAAGTCTGCACCTTTAGGGACGAACTCGTGAGTTCCATCCTTTATAGGGATAAGACCGCTATATGGGCTGTTAAGCTCTACCCGCCACCCCATGGTGAGGACATCGATGACTTTTCCGATAACAACATCGTTACGTCGGGGGAGGTAGATTCCAGCCAATGGAATGGTCCGAATGACCTTTCCATCAATGATACTCACACCTAGTCGGTTCGCAAGTATCTCTTCGTCTTTCCGATAGGTACCGTGGCTTGGCAAATACTCCATGCCTTTAGCCAGTACTTGGCCCGGAACAACGACTTGTCGTTCTTGTATCAATAATTCACTCATAGTTTTCACTTCCTTACAATGTATTCTTGAATCGTTATGCTTTCACACGCTTTGATTTCTCCAGCGTGCAACTACCATGACTCTGGCTGTTGAGATAATCCAAGAGTTCCTGCTGCATACCACCAGGCAACTCAACAGTCACCAAGAGAGATCCGTCATTGAGCCAGTGCTCCTCACGAAGGTTGCCAAACCCCTCAATACGACCACGCAATTTTGCCGCGTACTGTGCAGGGATATGGATGTCAAGAACCGCAACCTCATACGAGATCGGAATGATCGGCAAGAGTTTCTTTACGATATCAGCGATCTGATCCTCAGCCTTTTTCATATGATCTATGCGGACTTTCGCTTCATCAAGAGCCGCCTTGAGACGAGTCTCAGGATGTGGCAAGCCAGTTTTCGGATTTATCGTGTGACGGTGAAGCTGATGAAGGACATTACGCTCTTTACGCTTCTTGAGTTGATCACGGTACTCCTGTGTAAACTGGATCTCGCCACCCTCAAGCATACGGCGCTTGATTTCATCTTCATCGACGCTTCCGAAAACTGTCTTCAGATCATCTTCAGCAGCAAAATAGCCTTTTTTCGCATCGGAGAAAATACCATCTGCCTTGAAGATCCCCATGATGTCAACAGATTTCCCCTCCTTGTACTCAACAGCCTTGTCAGGATCGATAGGGACCTCAAAAGTCCTACCATGGCTCTTGAACCGAACAAGGTTCACAGAAATCTGAACATGATCATCAATGAGCTTATCTCCTTTCATAACATATCACCGGATGCGAAATGAATCAATTTCTTCACGATTGGCAATTCTTATTTTGAAGCAGTTTCAAGATCTTCATTACCGAGCTTTTTCATCTTCTTATCTTCAGCATTGATTACAGCTGCATCGATACGCTTCAAGTCGAAATCATCGCCAAGGAATTGTTTGAGAGCCTTGACAGCCAAAGCGAGACCCTGCTGGGTTGTCATAGATCCTTTGTATTCCTTGTGAAGCAATTCCTGAACGTCACTCTCACCTTCGCCGATAACGACAGCCTTATACTCGTAATACGAGCCGGTAGGATCAGTCTTGTACAAGCGAGCACCACTCTCGTCAATACCCGCTACAAGGAGTGCAACGCCGAATGGTCTAAGACCACCTGATTGCGTGCACAATTGTTTGAGACTGCACATGTCTTTGACAATGCTAAGCGTATCGATAGGCGAATCGTAGATCAACTTGTTCTCTTGAGCCTTGCTTTGCGCACGCTCTACAAGGACACGAGCATCAGATATGATACCTGCCGCAGTTGCCATGACGTGATCGTCGACCATGAAAATCTTCTCAATCGATTCCGCGACAACCAGCTTGTCGTTGATACGCTTGTCAGTAACAAGGAGCACACCATCTTTGCAGACAAGTCCCATCGCAGTGTTACCGATGCGGACGGTCTTCATAGCATACTCGACCTGCAACAATCTACCGTCAGGACTAAACATCGTGATAGCCCGATCGTATCCCATCACTTGGTGTGGCATTGGTTGCATTCTTCATTTACCTCATTTCGTTTTTTTTGTTTTGTTGAGTGGAACCAGATCACCAGACTATGTCTGGAAATAGTTCTCCTTGGCTTTCTTGAGGATTCCGGAGACACCAACGGAAGTGATGCGCACAGGAACGCCCTCAAGCTCGCTTATGAGGGCAAAGCAAGCCCTCACACGATCAACAGCAGTGTGATTGACCCGGATAATGCCTTTATTCGATTTCTTGTCGAACTTGATAGGCAGGATTCCTGCCGCAGCACCGTCAAAGACTCCGAGCATGTCAGTAAGAGTGGAGACCAGTGATTGCTGAACGGCATACATGGAGATACCATTATCTGCAAAAGAGTCCGCCTTGTAGACAAGGTACCGTTTCTTTTCACGGAATGCAGGCCGTAAAGGTTTTGTCTTGAGCATTTTCTCCAAATACCGTTTTCAGGTCAATGCCGACCATATAGGAACGGTCACAACCATCTCTCTTCATGAGGATATTCACGTCATATATAGGTAGAAACGAAGCAATCCCCATTTCGTAACATTCTGGTCTTTCTCTACCTCAAGTGCTACAAGAACACTACGAGATTTATAAATGTTGCTCCTCACCGTGCCACGATAAGCGTGCTGGTGAGCGTCACGCCATCAAGAGGCTTGACCTTGTCAAGGATGAAGGTTCCGAGGGCTTCAGAGCTTTCGATCCTGACTTTGGCAATCAAATCCCACTCTCCAAAAACAAGATGGGCTCCCGAGATTTCTTCTAAAGCAACAATACTGTCATAGATCTCCTGTTCCTTGCCACGTTCAGCGTTTATAAGAATGTATGCTTGCATTTCAATACTACCTCCTGTATGCGTACCCCAACATCAAGAGTGTGCGGTAGAACTCATATTTATAGGTTATTGAAAAAGAGAATAAGAGTGAAATGAAAAGAGGCTCCATGAATAAAATCAAGATTCCAATTTACAACAACTTGAGGTCCGCAAACCTCGCTTACCGTAGCCACTTGAAGAGCCTTGCAAAGGTGAGAAAGGCAGTGTGACCGAGCATGTTGTGCTTCGGGCGGAGCTTGCCATCAGAGACCTCCCAACGCCGCTGCATGAGCTCGATGGTCGTGACGAGCTTGAAGTCCTGATCCAAGGAGTCCGCGAATAACTGCGCCTGGGTGATGTGGGGCGTGTAGGCAACTACGAAACCGGATTGTTTCAAGGCACGCTTTGCGAAGGTGAGCGCTTTTGACGGATCGGGCATATCAAGGACGAGGAGATCGACTTTTTCAGGGGGTTGTGCGGTGATGAGGTCTTCAGGTTTGATAATGACATTATCAAGATCGAGGCGCTTGCAGTTCTCGGCGATGGTGTTGAGATGGTTCTCGTTGATGTCATAGCTGTAGACGCGCTTGCACAAGGCAGCGAGCTGCGTGGTGACAGCGCCGCTTCCGCCGCCGGCGTCGATAACAACAGCATCCTTGGTGAGTCCGGTCTCTGCGATGATGAAGCCGATGTCCTTCGGGATGATGGTAGCTGCCGTGCGTTTCATCTTATCGTAAGAGTCCTTGAAGGTGGCCGGTGCTAAGAGTTTCGGCTCGCCAGTCGTTGTGGGGACGATACCCCGATGGTCGGCAGCCACCAAGTCCTCTCGACGGAGCGTTCCGTCAGAGAGGTGGATGGAGCGGTGGAGGTCGATCAGTGGTCTGACGTGCTTGTCCTTTGAGATGATGAGCCGTTTGACGTACATGATGCTGCATAGTAATAAAGACTATTTTATAAAAGTAGATGGCGGAATCACAAGATGGTTTACCCGATAGCTTTAAAAATAGAAGCCAATTCCACGCTTGAAGTATGAAAATCCCAAAGATCCAACGAAGACATTGTCCTTACTGCAATAAGCATACGGAGCATAAAGTCACTTCCGCAAAAAGGCGACCGCGAGGATCAGCAAACCCGCTCGGGCAATTCTCCAACAAGAGACTTAGAGCACGAGGAGAACGACGAGGACAGGGAGGTCTTGGTCGATACTCAAAGCCCGCCATCAAGAAATGGAAGATGACCGGTCGAAAGATGACCACGAAAACAGACCTTCGATACGAATGCCAGGAATGCAAAAAGCAGCATGTCCAAGCAGGCGGTATCAGGACGAAGAAAGTCGATATCATCTAGACATATTTTTATTTTTTATCAGCCCTTTCTTTCTCGGCAGAGTTTTCAAGCATGTTGAAAAGGATTCCCTGACGACAATATTTATAAAGAGATGTCCGTTCGTGAATATAAGACTCATGCATCCCGGAAAAATACGATTGACCGGACTGAACTTCACGGCCAAAAAGGCTTTGGAGCGTCACGTGCAGGAGAATAAATGCCAAGGAGAACACAAACAATGGCAACACGAAAAGAACCAACTTCAAAATTCATCAAGGTGCGATGCCCGAAGTGCAAGAATGAACAGATCATCTTCGGCAAGAGCGCTTCACAGGTCAAATGCCTGGTCTGCGAGAAGGAACTCGCTGAACCGACCGGCGGTAAGACCCGAGTGAAGGCACGCGTCCTTGAAGTCCTCGGTTAAGAGGACACCAATTTATTTTTTACGAGCATAACAAGTGATGTGCATACCATGTTATTCAAGAAGAAAGGATATCCACAGGAAGGAGAATGCGTTTTCTGTACCGTAACGAAGATACAGTATCATTCAGTATTCGTCAATCTCGATGAGTACGAGCATAAGTCCGGAATGGTGCACATCTCAGAGATCAGCCCGGGACGAATCCGAAACATCAGGGATTATGTCAAGGAAGGGAAGGTCATCATCTGCAAGGTCCTCAGGATCAATAAGGATCGAGGACACATCGATCTTTCATTAAGAAGAGTCAATGAGAACCAGCG
This sequence comes from Candidatus Woesearchaeota archaeon, assembly GCA_046546105.1. Taxonomy (GTDB): domain Archaea; phylum Nanobdellota; class Nanobdellia; order Woesearchaeales; family SKGA01; genus SKGA01. The sequence continues at coordinate 28,793 of JBKGYN010000012.1, forward strand.
CCGGGCAAAGGTTGAGGAGCGAAAGCAACAAGTGATTGCAGAGAACATCCTCCAATCATATGCGACAGTGAACAAGCTCGAAGTCAAGGACGTCTATAAGGAAGTGAGTTCAGCCTTACTCAAGGAATACGAGACGCTCTACAGTGCGTTCGAAGATGTCGTCGAGAACGAGGTCGACCTGTCAACGAAAGGTCTTGATAAAAAGTTGGCGGATGATCTCATTCCATTCATCAAGGAGCGTATCAAGCCCAAAGAAGTGGCTATCGAGGCGAAGCTGAAACTCTCAAGCTATTCCGAGGATGGTGTTGACAAGATCAACAAGCTGAACGAGAAGATCCTCAATACCGATGAGAAGACATCACTACAGTTTTTAGGTTCAGGAAGTTTCAAGCTGCGAGTGACTGCAAGGGAGTACAAGACGGCAGAGGAAGTGATGGACAAGATCGATACGATACTTGAAAACGCTTCCGAGAAAGAGTCCATAGAGTACTCGCTTGAGCGAGAATGATTTTTTTCTTCAAGAAGTTTTTTTCCAACAGAGGTTTTCGACCATGACAAGCAAGATACTCAAGTGCGAGAAGTGCGGTTCGTACGGGCTTGGGGAAACATGCAGTTGTGGCGGGACGAGAGTGTTCTCACATCCTCCGAAGTATTCGCCAGAAGATAAGTACGCGAAGTACAGACGGATGGCGAAAGAACAAGAGGATGAAGCGAACAAAGAGAAAGAAAGCGAAGAGTGAGTGAAGGTATCGCAGTTTGCGATAGCTCAACATTGAATTCTAATCAATGAATATATATCCATTATATTTTCTTAAATCATTCCAGTAAGTTTTAAATTCCCAGTAGCATTCTGCTCTATTCTCGCCAATCCCAAAAAGGAGTTTTTCACCATGCCAATCTCGAAAAAAGCAAAAGAACTAGGACCTGACCACATCTATAGACATCCGACCCTCTTCTCTAAGGAAGATCTCGACGCGATTCTCATCCCGGAAGAAGAACGATTGACAGTGAGCGAATACAAGAAGAAAAAACTCCACGAGAAACTCACCTACAGACACCCACTGCCAGAAGAAGCGAACATATACGAGAACAGTCCACTGACCAAAGAGAATCTCATCAACTACGCGAATAAACAGAATATCACTATCGCAACGAACACCCCGAGCATGGCAATCACAGCACTCGCACAATATGCGAACAAACCAGAAACAGAAGTCACGCAAGCCGACGCAATCACACTACATCTTTCCACAGACACACAGTTCCCCGAGGGAATGAACAACCACAACCTTCTTCTGAAATTCAGGAAAGCGAACAATATAGACAGGTACGGATTGTCACAACACCAGCTCATCAAGAGCTACAGCAATCATCTTCTTGAGAACGTGAAACTATAGATATTTTGAGAATATCCGGAAATGGCACCAGACAAGTTATCTTGGATAAAGACTTAGCAGAGCTTTATGAAGTACCAACCAGAAGATTAAATGAACAGGTGAAAAGGAACAAGGAGTTGCCACGCTTTCATCTGTTCTGAATTCTGAAAAAGTTGTTGAAATCGATTAGAACAAGGAAACATAGAGAAAAGAAAAAAATCAGACTGAATGTTTCTTGAGCTGCTTGAGCAGATCTTCTTTTCCAGTCCAGTCAAGCAAGTGCTCAAGAGCATTGATAAGATTGTCAACAGGGACAAGCGTGACTTTTTTCAAGCGAGCCTTCTCGATAATGATATCCTGCATATTAGAGCGAGGGACAATGATCTTTTTCACACCAGCGTCAATAGCAGCATCGACTTTCGCAGACACACCACCGACAGGCAAAGCCTCGCCACGGACACTCACACTGCCAGTGATAGCGACATTCTGATGAACAGGAATATTCTTGAGCGCGCTGACAATAGTGCTCGCCACAGCAAGCGAAGCACTGTCACCCTCGACACCTTCATAAGTCTGAAGGAACTGGACGAAGACATCGTACTTTCGCAAGTCCTCGCCGAAGTAGCTGCGAACGAGACCGGAGACGTTCGTGATAGCTTCTTTAGCGATCTCTCCAAGACGACCAGTCGCAAGGATCTTGGTCTCGCGATCACCAGCAGTGACAGAGGACTCGATAGGCAAGATAATGCCGGAATAAGATCCGCCGCCACCGATGACAGCCAAACCATTGACACGACCGATACGCTGGCCACTTGTCACGATGACATCATAATCCTTCTTGTTCTCGATGTAACGATCGGCGAGCTGCTGTTCGAGACCACGAGCGTTCTCCTTAGCGAGACGCACATGCTTGACATCAACGAGAGCAGCTTTATGCTCGACAGCAATGTCGCCAGCACTACGGATGAACCCACCAAGCTCACGTAAGCGTAGCGTCAAATGATTCTTACGATTAGCACGACGACGAGCTTCCTCAACAATGTAAGAGACCGCATCCTTAGTGAAATGAGGGATCTTACCATCCTTACGGACCTCTTGAGCGACGAACTGAGCGAGCTTGTACTCATTCTCAGGCGTGTCTTCCATAACATCTTTCATGTGAACTTCATACCCATAACCACGGATACGGCTCCGAAGAGCAGGGTGCAAATCCTTAATACTCTGCATGTTACCGGCAGCGATCATGACGAAGCGACAAGGCACAGGCTCAGTGCGAACCATCGCACCAGCACTACGTTCAGACTGACCGGTAATGGAGAACTTACCCTCCTGAATAGCTGTCAAGAGCTCCTGCTGGGTAGCAGGATGTAGTGTTCCGATCTCATCAATAAAAAGAACGCCCATATGCGCCTTATGGATCATACCTGCAACGACACGCTCATGAGCAGGAGTTCCAAGGCCGCCAGACTGGAACGGATCGTGAAGAACGTCACCGAGAAGCGCACCAGCATGAGCACCAGTAGCATCAAAGAAAGGAGCGCTGCTATTATCATAATTGTCAACAAGGAGTTTAGGATTCGAATTCGACTTGCCACCCATCTTCTTGCTCATGTTGAGCATGAAAACAACACCGACCAAAAAAGCGATACCACCAAGGAAAGTGGCTGCAAAGAGGATGTTAGCGGCAACGACACCGTCTTCAAGATAGTGAGAGCGAATCCACCACGGAGCGAGCATAGCAAGAACCGCTAAAATAATGAAGATGATGTTCTGACCCTTGAACATGTTGCTGGTCTCAAGCTTGGCACGAGCGATGATCTCACGACCCTGTTTTGCAGGGGCAGTCCTGACAAGCGGTTTGTTCTCATCATTGGGGTTCTTGAAAGAAAGGATGTCAACGAGCTTCTCTTTAGGAAGCATCTCCGCCAGCGCGACACCGAGAAGAGACTTGCCTGTACCCGGCTCTCCAACCAGAAGGACGTGACGCCTTTGCGAGGCCGCCTTTTTCATGACATTGATAGCGCTTTCCTGACCGATAACCTGGTCTATGAGCCTATTTGGAACCCGGATATCCTTGGTCGTCTTGAAATCAGCAATGCCGTTTTTGGCAGAAGAACTCTTTCCAGCAGCCTTTTTAGCAGTAGTACGGGCCGATTTATTTGACGTTCTTTTGGCGGCAGAACGTGATGACTTTCCAGTTTTCTTTTTTGCAGCCATACTCACTCTTCCTCAGAAACTCAATTGCAGCGTGGAGAATACAGAGATATATGCACCACACATCTGCTTCCACCTCACACACTGATGTTTCTACCGCTAAAGTGGAGAAAAAGGGTTTATAAGATTTGTGGAAATCGACATGTAAATGAAGCGTCAGAATGGAAGGGTGTCTTTATCATCAGACCACATATCATCACTAAATTTGAATTTCATAGAAGAAACGCTGTTTTTTTCAATATACTCACGGAGAAAATACTCTATACTCCGTTCAGAAGTTCTATCTTGAGCATATGAAGATGCGTTCTGATCGTATTTGACCACAAGTCCACGTAGTCGTCAAAGGCGAAAATGCAATACAACTTTTAACGATCACGATATGGATTTGAAAATACACCAATCATAATATTTATAATGGAGAACACGGCAACACTTTGCTATCATGGCAGTAATTTCGCTCGATATCGGCGGTACGAAAATCAAAGGGGCTGTAATCACCCCATCCTACCGAATTGTCAAGAGCATCAAAGTACCGACAAGGCCGAACAAGGGCAAACGATACATCCTTGATACTATCAAGACGATCATCAATTCACTATCAAGCGAATCGAAACATAAGATCACAGCAATCGGCGTTTCCATGGCTGGAAGCCTTGATATGAAAGGACGGCTTGTCGACCTCGAGAATACGATTCCAGCACTGCAATACACGTACATCAAGCGTTTTTTCTCACGATCCACGAAACTACCTGTCGTCATCGAGAATGATGCGAACTGTTTCACGCTGGCAGAGAGCGTCATGGGAGAAGCGCATGACAAGCGAGTGACTATCGGCATCATCTGGGGCACCGGTATCGGGGCAGGTCTGGTGACGCAAGAATTGACAGGGAGACCAGCCATCTACAAGGGAGTCAGCGGCAGCGGTCTCGAGATCGGCCATAACAAAGTCTATTCACAAGCATTCGGGAAATACATCCCCCTCGAAAAGATTGCTGGCGGCAAATACCTCCCGACAGTCTACAAACGTTTCGGAGGAGAGAAGAACCTCACCCCCAGCGAGATCCTCAAAGGCATGGATAGTGCAAGCAAGAAAGCAACCACCGAATGCCTTACGCAAATAGGGCTATCGATCGGAGGACTTATCAACACGTTCAATCCAGATAGCATCGTTATCGGCGGAGGACTCAGCAACCTCTATGATTCACTCCACAAACGCCTGATCGCAAAAGTCAAGCGTTTTGCAGTCAAAGAACACTTCGACAACGTCACATTCTCCAAATTCTCACTTTCAGATGATGAGGGAATCATGGGCGCAGCATATCTGGCTTTCAAGAAAACAAGCAAGAAATGAAACGAATTCTTCAGACGATGTGATTAAAGTCTTGAGTAGTTATGAGAACAGCCTTCGAAATAACTACAAGACGTAATCACCCGATGCAATTCAAGTCTTGAGTAGTTATGAGAACAACCATCGAAATAACTACAAGACGTAATTACCCGATGTAATTCAAGTCTTGAGTAGTTATGAGAACAACCATCGAAATAACTACAAGACGTAA
>JBKGYN010000013.1:0-31960 GCA_046546105.1 Candidatus Woesearchaeota archaeon
TTCTCTCAAGTAACTATTTAAACAACTCTCCATTTCCCTTTTCATCCAATGGCAGAATACGTTGATCACATCACCTTCAATCAATTGAGATCTTACTACGAGGATAACTTTCGTGTCGGCTCCTTCACGTTCTGGCAGACTGACAGGAATGTCTTCTCCTTTAACCTCAAAGACATGTACGAGGCAGTTCTCGGTCTTGAGATGCGAAAATCAGAACTCTCTCCTGATTCCATTGAATCAATCCTTCTGTGGGGTTCCGCTGCTAAACCTTGTTACTCGATCATTCCCGAGCATAAGGAGAAGATCATCTTCAACTGGAAGATGACCGTTCCTGAACGGATCGTCAATAAGGACTATCCTCACGACCTCGACCTGCTTGTCATTACGAACGATGGCAGCTACTCTGCTCAAAAACAGGCTGTTTTCAACGACCTCTCCTACTCTGGAAGGCGCAGCGGCGCCTTCCATATAAACTCCGCAACTTATGCTGACTTCCGAAATTACCTCGAGAACCGGACGCACTATGGTAAAGAGATTTTCCGTGACGGTATCGTTCTCGCTGACAATGGCTTTTTCCAGGAGATGGAAGCGGCCCATGCAGACAGGCTTGAGCGTAATCCTCAGTATCAGCCTCGCTGGTGGCAGGAGGATATCGAACGTCATCCTCTCGGCTCTGATCCTATAGTGGTCAAGGAGGACGTTCTCTATGGCAAGAATCGTTTCATCGGAACGCCTGATCTCTTGCAACCGTGAATGTACTCGGATCACTTGATGGATTACTGTTCTTTCATCGCTAATATCTACGGACGTTTATATACTCAAATCACTTATGTGCTATCCTCGGCTGTTTGCCTTCAAAGGTGGAATCATGAGACTGATATTGCCGCTTTTCGTGCTTTTATTTCTTGCAAGCTACGCTCCTGCACTCACGAACTTCCAGCAGTGCGTTGATGCAGGCTATCTTGTCATGGAGAGTTATCCTCGCCAGTGTGTAGCTCAAGGGGTCACTTATGTCGAGGAGATTGATGAAGAAGTTCAGGTGTGGTCTTTCGCTGAGATTCTCGATGTTGCCCAGAACAGCGAATGTGTGGGATGAGGAAATCTCACCGACCATTATATCTTCAACGCGGTGACGAGGACCTGGTGGATCGATATGGAGATGTTCCCTGAATTTGAGAACGAGCTGTGCAACCCTGCCTGTGTTATCAGCGACAAGAACCTCTCTGCAGAAATCAAATGGCGTTGCACTGGTTTGCAGGAATAGGTCTTTTTATGGAATAAGGAAAAAAATAAACTAAAAGGAATGTCTAGCACTCGCCTTTAGTCCATGACGTGACATTTTCCGTACTGCAGGCCACACAACCGTTTGAATACGTTTCCCCGTCATTACCGCATACCGGATCATATTCTTTGGTGCAGATATCAGCTGACATCTCTTGTTCGGTACAATTATGACTCTCGGGATCGGTTACTGGCGGTTGCTTCTGGTCTTCATTATCGTCCTGGTTGAACTCGCATACAAGAACGCACTGCGTTGTACAGATGGTGTCTTCGGGTTCGTGTCGGCATGCTGATGCGCATTCGTTGAAACTGCCGTTCATCTCTTTGCATGCTGATTCTGAAATCCCTTCGCATTCTTCGTGTTCAGCGATCCACGTTCCATTCGCTCCTTCGCATTGCTCTTTAAGACTTAAAGCCGGAGTCTGATCGTCAGTCTCATTAATTTGATCAGCAGGCTGCTTTATACCGGTGCATGCGAGAAGGAAAGAACTCGCTATAATGATTGTTAGTAATATGAACATTGTTGGTCTCATTGAATATCACCTATGTGTAATGTGTGGACAGTCGGTGGTTTGTGATCTTTATTAAGTCTTTGAAAACTTCAAGATTTTTCGAACTCTTTAAGTATTACTATAGATGGCAAAAAATCCTTCCTTGGTGTTCAATCCTTCAGCAAGCAGCTATACCTGTCTTTTTGCTCTTGGCTTCTGGGGAATTCCCTGCAGACATCTGGTCGATCTTCATAGATCGAACAGCCATTTTCAGTCAGGAAGAGGCACTCTTCGCTTCCATCGTCCTTGTGCTTGAGATAAGTCGTTCCATCGACCCATCTATCAAGACATATGAGAATCTGGTATTTCTGCCCTTTCTGCCACTTCTCAAGATCAGCCTCGCGGACCCTCACGAGTGTTCCTGTACAACAGTTCCTGCACGAGCCACAGATGTTTTCCATTACGAATGAGTTTCTGGCTTCGTTTAAATACCTGACGTAAATCAAAGTGTTTTTATACGGGCTCACCTGTCATTCATGCAATACTGGGAAAGAGTGTTTCCTGTTTTTGTGAGATAGTCTCTTGTTTTTCTTGATAATTCATTAAATGTCTCTTTCGTATCATCTCTTAATTGGCAAAGCGCTCCGTAAAAGTTGTTTGTTCCTTCGGTCAGGGCACGATTCTTATATGGTTTGATCATGTTGTTGTTGATAAAATCGCTGATGTACTGTGTGTGGAAGGCTGGGTTCAGGATGTTTATTGAAGGGAGTGTTGAAGCGTTCTTGTACAGGAAGTTTCTTGTTAGTCTGAATGCATTATATCCTAGTGAGAGTATGGCATGATCGCCAACAGTGTTATAAAGGCTTTCACCTACTGAAATGATGCTTTCTTCGTTGATGTTTTGCAGGAGAGAACTACCGAGCATCAAGGATCCGTTCTGGACGACCATCATCAGATTCCCATAGAATAAAGCATTCCACCGTTCGGCTGCCTTTGCAGTGTATCCCGTGATCCGTTCGTATTTTTTCGCCAGAGGATGGACGAGTGCCCCTTGAGTTCCTGCTGCTAATATGAATTTGTATGACTCAAGACCTGTTTTTGCCAGGCATTTTCTTGTCTCTCCGTATCGGCCCTTGAAGTGTTCAGGATCATTGAGCAAGTACTTTGCTTTTGTTTGGAACTTGACAAGCTTCTCTCCTGGTGTGCCTTTGAGATTCATCTCCTTGGCGGTCTTGTCCGCCTCTTCTTTCCAGAGATTCTTCTCAAGAGTCTCCTTCTCTGTGGTGGAATCGCTTTTCATCATTTGCAGAAAACAGATTCTCTTTCTTAAATCTGACTGTCAAGAAATCCATGGTGTTTATAAGTCATGAACGCTCGGGATCTTGCTTTCATCCTTGATCTCGTTGAAAAGTAGTGCTTTTTTCAGGCTGACAGCTCCGCAGTTCATGCAGGTGAAAAAGATCCCGTATTTGCTTTCCTTGATATCAAGATATTCTCCACAAGCGCATTTGAAATCATTAAGTATCGATTCCGTGTGCTCCTTGCACACTGGCACTCCCTGTTCATTCTTTGTCGTGGCAGTCTTGCTGCAGAAAAGGCATTCTGCATTCCCATTTTGGCCGTACACTTTCTTTCGGAACATGGGCTTTACGTGTCAGAAAGCTCTTTATAAAGGCATTGGTAGGCGCGCTTTACTTTCTAGAGTTCAGATCGAGATCATAAGTGGCTACTGGATTGGCTGCCTTGTACATGTCCATAAGTTCTGAATGCGGGAACTTCTCGTTGAATTCGTTGTAGAGTTCTTTACGTTGGTCATTCAATTCCTCGATTTTATCTTCGACCTTTGAACTCGTCAGGACGCTCTCTTTGCTTTCATAGAGTTTATCAAGTTTAGCTTCGTGGGTCGTGATGGAGTAGAACAAGACGTTTTCGTAGTAATGTTGCCAGACTCCTGGCATGAACTGCCTGTCACAGATATCCTCGACTTTTTCACGATAATCCTCGATCGCATCAACATCTGCATCAACCCATGCGTTGACCGCTTTGATGTTGTAGATATCGAGACTGTCCGCAAATTCTGATTCTCCGGCTAGAGCTTGATCCAGATACTTATTGCTGTGTTTGGTATTTGAAAGGCTTTGGTAAAGGCTACCTTTCAGGATGTTTTCGTTTTCTGTCAGGTAATGGTTTTCAAGACTTCCTCCTTGAGGTTCAATGTTCATGATTTTCATCGTCCCGTCTGAGAACGTGATCAGGTTCACCCAATCATGGACTCCTGGTGAAACTCCGTTGATCTGGTGTGTGGCGTAGATGCCGTCAAGATTCTCATTGAGATTCTTGATGAGATTAAACGTGGCGATGAACCCGTCCGTGTATTTATCGCAATCCCCTTTTCCCAGTTCCATATAGGTCTCGATAGGGAGATTGAAACCATGCTTTCTTGCAAAACCGCTATTATCGACTAACTCATAGTCCATCAGGGTTGTGTCCACTGTGGTCGCAAGATCGATTGCTTCTTGAAAATCCAGTTCCTTGAGTTTTGCCTTGTCATAACCGAGTTCTTTCATCGTGCTGTAGATGATGTTTCCCAGCTTCTCCTTATCTTTTGACTTGAATTTGTTTGTCGGGAGGTCCTTTGGGACTTCTCCATTCCTGTGTTCGAGAAAATAGGCTGTATCGGCGGTGGATTCGATGTTTTCTCCATAGAGCTCACTCGTATTTTGTGAGGATTTTTCTATCTGCATATCCTTGACATGGAGCTTGTCGGTATTGTTTATTTGATACGCTCCCAGAAGAGCAAGCATTCCCGCAACAATTGCTTTTCGTCTCATGTTATTACAATTTAGGAAAGACTAATATATAAATGTTACTACTATTAAGTAAATTATAATTGGTTTGTTTATAAATAAATTTATTACTGGTTGTAGTTTTGATGCAAAATACATATAAAGCTAATTAATACAGAGCTGTGTCATATGGAATTCGTCCTAGCTGATGTTCTCGTTAAGTTTATCCTTTTTATCATCATGCTAGGCGTCGGTTCTACTATCAACCTTCGTGAATTCAAAGAGGTTTTTCTCATACCTCGTGAGCTCATCACTGGTCTTCTTCTCCAGTTGATCGCTTTACCTCTCCTAGCCTTTACCATCGCTGAATTTTCCGGGTTGCCGGATCCTCTCAAAGCAGGTATCGTTATCCTTGCAGCTTGTCCTGGTGGGACGACATCCAATTTCATCTCTTATTTGGTCAACGCAAAGACCTCGCTATCTATCGCTCTGACAAGCGTGAACAGTATTCTCATCCTTCTCACCATTCCAATGATAGCCCACCTCACCACTGCTTATTATCTAGCATCTGAAGCGACAGTAGCTGTTCCTTTCGCAGACACCTTGTTCACCATCTTTGTTATCATTCTCTTGCCAGCCCTTTTAGGTATGCTTACCAGAGAGCTTCACAAAAAGACTGCAGATAAGCTCAATAAGCCGATCAAATACACTAGTATATTTCTTATAATCATCCTTTTTATAGTGAAATTCTTTGCAGAAAGTTCTCTCGGTGGTTCTGGCATCACGCCTAACATTGTCTTACAGATCCTGCCATATGTGCTTCTCCTTCACCTTGGTTCATTGACACTTGGCTTTCTCACAGGTCTTTTTTCGAAATTCAAGAATGATGTCTCTATCACGCTTGGTATAGAAGTCGGTTTGCAGAATACTACATTGGCGATCCTTATCACGAGCACGGTCATCGATAGTGAGGTGCTCACCTATCCGGCGCTCATATACGCGCTTTTCTCCTTCTGGACAACCCTGCTCTTTGCATGGGGCATGAGACGGATCTTGAAATCCACGGATAAACCCTTCGGCAAACGGTTGGATCAATGAAGCTGCTTGTGCTTCACTTCGTCCTCTTCCTGAGATTCAAGATCGTGCTCTTTAGCTCTCAGGATCCTGATGGTCTTGATAGTGCCGATAGCTGCTCCCAGTGCTGAAAAGATGGCTCCCACTTGCGCCATATCAACGTGGCTTATCGCTTCTTCCTGGCCTGTAGAATGCGCCTGCATGCTCGGATCAAAGGCTAATGAGAGTAAAAACCCTGCAATGAATCCTATTCCAGCACCTAATGGTATGTGTAGGGCTGGCTTTTTCTTGAGGATTTGCTTTGCACGATGAATTTTCTTTTCAAGATGGTTGAGATGGTCATAATCGATAGCATTATCGAGTTTGTCAAGAAGCTGTGCTTCCTCGTGGTGATACTTCTCTATGATATCAAGCATCTCTTTTACTGGTTTTCCTTCAGCCTCTTTGTAATGGCTCCATTTGGCCATGAGAAACTTCATGTGCTCATTTACGTGCTCAAGAACGTGGAATAGATATGTGAATTGCCGTCGTGCGATCTCCGGCGTTTTCTCGTGAAGCAATTGTGATTTGAGATTATGTGCACTGGCATCCTCTTTTGTTATATCCCTGTAAAGGAGTTTTGCAAGAATCATCTCCCTGTGCATGTTTTTAGTGATTCTTTTCCGGAGTGTATCCTCGTTGGATGTGGAGTTGAGAATCTGATTACGTTCCTCGTGAAGATCTTTGAAATGGTTATAGACTTTTTCCGTCCGTTTGGAATATTTCTCCAGTTGTTTTGCCGAATCTATCACTTGTTTTTTGTTGCGAGCCATGATGCTCAATACACGGGCGGTTTCCATTTAAAAAGCTTTTGTGGCTTGTCGCTGGTTGTTTCAATTCTTGAATTCGATTCCGGTGAACCTGCCTTCCCGAACGAACCGATCGGCCTCCTGAAATCGTACCTCGTCAGTTTCCCTGAGGAGTTCTTGCGTGAAAAAATCGAAATCAGGATACCTGTCAAGTTCTTTTGCCTCGCTGACCGGAACGAACATGTTCTCTCCCTCGCGGTCTTCAGTCACCAGCTCTCCTGACAATCCCGTTGCAAGAAAGAAAAATCCTATGACGTGATGGGTCATTGTCTCATCTTCTTCCCTTATGGTCCGGTAATTCGTGATGAGCTTGAGTTGTAGGTGCCGCGCTTCAAGACCTGTCTCTTCCTGGAATTCTGCCCTTGCTTGCTCCTTGAGGTTGTGGCCGAACTCTATTTTGCCCCCCGGGATACCGATGACGCCTCGAAACGGTTGTTTCTTTCGCTTATGCACAAGAATCTTGCCTGTATCCTCATCAAGGCCCATGATAAACACGCACGGGACAGGCTTTTGCTTCTCCTCGATCTTGATTCCGTCAAGCCCGGTTATCACTTGAACACCCTTTGCGGTCAACCGGTATAATTCTTCTTCTTTTTCTATGACACCTTTATCCATCAGCTGTTGCAAGTGGTAGTTGAACTTGTTCGAGGCGAATTGCCTGTCAAGGATCTCGTTGAACCGCAGTGCATCGTTGTACATGAACTTTTTCAGGATGTGTTTTTGGATCTGATGATCTTCCATTAGTTTTCACCGTATTATTTTTAGTTTCTTCACTTGTGGAACTGCTCGCTTCTATATAAATTGGAATCTCAAAAACTTTTGAGTGATCACTTGATGCAAAAAATATAAATGACCTGTCAGTCTCTCGACTACGATGGCTCGCAGTAACAGAAAACGCACAGGATTTGCAGTCGCTTTAGCCTGGCCTCAGAACTATTGCAAGCAAGCAGGCGCTTGGTATGATAAGATCATGGCATGGCTGGGTATCAATAAGAACGGTTACTATAAAGTCGGTCACGCGGCTTTAGTCCTAGTCGATGAGGTTGGTGGTTGCCATTACTTTGACTTCGGTCGTTATTCCGCTCCTTTTAAGCATGGTCGTGTGCGAAGCGCTCATACCGATCATGATCTGATCCTCAACACGAAGATACGCAAGGACGAGTCCGGTTCTCGCATGCTTAACTTCGAGGAACTGCTCTTTGAGCTCCAGCAGATGCACGCCTGCCACGGCGAGGGAAAGCTTCACGCTTCTTATTGCCCTATCGATTTCCAGAAAGCCTATGCTAAGGCAAAACGGATGAATGAAAAGCCACATATCATCTATGGACCTTTCGTCATGCATGGGACGAATTGCTCACGTTTTGTCCGCCAGATCATTCGGGCGGGTCGCCCTCCTTTCAAATACTGGTTGCGTTTGGAACTCCCTGCAACGCTCACCCCCTCTCCGGTCCATAATGTCAAGTGTTTGCACGATTACCGTATCCAGCCCAAGGCCTTTCCTGAAAGTCCGTTCGATCCTTACAGTGCCGATTTCGTACCGCATACCATTCCTGCACCTAAACGTCATGCAAACATCCCTTCACAGGCAAGATGGTTGAGTGGCGAAGGTGAGGGTTCCTGGTTCTACATCCGGACTTGTGGTGATCAGTTACAGATCACTCGCTATTCCCCCCGTGGAGATATCGAATGCAAGGGATTGTTCCACTCGGAAAAACCATTGTCAAGTCCGATAGAATCTTACGAGCTGACATACCCTAGCAACTGTCGCTTGATCACTTTGAAATCAGGTGAAGAACTTCTTCGTTTCGAACGCATCAATTGAGAAGTGCTAGTATCATATTGACATCTTCTTTCGTGATTTCGCTATTGACAAGAGAGATTCTCGCCCATTTCACTCCTTCATATGTCACTTCACTGCATCTGATACCCTGTTCTGTTAATCGATAGTAGGCATCCTTTGATTCTGAACGGAAGCAGACGATGGGGAGTTCCGGGTGTGCAAGAAGTGTCAGGTCCGGGTTGTTCTTTATTTCCTGGGCTGCATATTTTGCGATTTCTATCTTCTCATCAATGAGCTGTTCCAAATACTCATCGCCCATGTTGAATAATGCCCAGAGCTTCAAAGCATCGTTTCTGCGTGCACACTGGATTGACTTGTGACCGGCATCCTTGTTGTAGTCGTCTGAAAAGAGGTATTCTGCATCTTCAGAAAGCGTTGATAGCACATCGTCTCGTTTAGTCAAAAGAAGCGAACATGGCAGTGGCACGGAGAAGAGCTTGTGTGCATCCCATGTGAAGCTGTCGCAGTTCTCAAGACCTTTGAGTTGGTGCTCGTGCTCTTTTGAGAACAGGACTGATCCTCCGAAAGCACCGTCCACATGATGCCATAAGCCGAACTCTTTAGCAATAGAATCAACTCCTTCAAGATCCTCAAACCGACCGAGCATCGTGGTTCCGGCCGTGGAGATGATCATCAACGGTTCATATCCTTTCTTCTTATCCTGCACGATCTTTTTGCGGAGGATTGATTTGTCCATCTGGCTTGCGTGTGTTTTGATGAATACGACATTGTCCCTGCCGATGCCGGTAATTCCTGCATTCTTGATGATCGAATAATGTGCCTGGTCGCAGACATAGACTCGCAGGGGCCGTGTGATGCCCGGGTTTTTTGAGCCCGTAAGCACATACCGGGCAATGATCATGGCAGTGAGGTTTGACAACGAACCCCCTGGTGAGAAGATGCCGTCTTTGAAACCGATCTTTGAGGCGACGTGTTGGATGACCTCTTTCTCGATGTGTAGGTGGATTCCTGATGCTTTTTCTGTGTGCATCGGCGAATTGAACAGTGATGCTGCCATATCTGCCACAAGCGCAACATCCTGGATTCCTGAGAATAATTGCGAAAGGTACTTCTTTCCTTCCACTTGCGGACCCTCTAAGCCGATCTGCTTTATTCGTTGTATTATCTCTTGTTTGTCCCTTCCTTTTTCAGGTATTGAGATGTCTTGTTTTTCCGAAGAGTTCTTTTCAAGATATTCTTTGATTATATAAGAAATCTGCTGTGCAATCTCTTCGTTTCGGGAACTCGTTTCTTTCTCATTGTCTGATAATTTGGTTGGTTCCTGTTCCATTTTGAAGTTCTTGTTCGGTAATTTTTTTTGGTTTATAAAATTATATAGTTTACATTACGATTGAAAAACCTTTTGAAACCGTTTTACAGCTCTTGTGATGTCTTTGGTTATCATTATAGGTCTTTTCCGACTTGTTCCGCTCTTTTCCGGGAAAGTTTAATAAGTCATTCCGTCTTTATAAAGCATGCAGTCGATAATGATGGTCTGCTAATATTCTTTTTGAGGGTTATGGACTGGTTATCGATTTTTGGAGGTTGATATGATGAAATTTTTTGCAACCATTGTGATGATGTTTTTGATGGTAGCTTCGTTTGCAGCTGCTGCTCCCCCTGAAGAATTGCCTGATGCTGGTATGACGCCTGACAGTCCATTTTACTTCATGGACAGGGCTTTTGATGTATTTAAATCAGCCGAAGCTCGTGCTGATGAGCGAGCTGCTGAAGCAGTGGTGATGGCTCAGGAAGGGAACGAGAAAGGTATTGAGAAAGCACTGAACGGCTATAACCGTGCTATGGAGCGTCGTGAGAAGCGTGGACAAAATGATGCGCAGGAGGCTGAAAATACTGCAACCCAAGCAGCGAATCATGCTCGGATTTTCGCCAATCTGACTGAAAATGTTCCTTCACAGGCTCGTGAACAAATGCGCCAAGCGGTCTCTCGAAGTGCAGGAAACATGAATAATGCTCTTGATTCCTTGGATAAGTCGAATCCTGGACGCGCAAGAGAAGTGGCGACCGAGACTTTACAGAGCTTGAGGGGTCAGGTTCCTGAAGACGCTAACATCAGCCATGCCTTGAAGATGGTGCAGATGAATCGGTCTGAGTTTAGCAAGCAAGGCATGAATATGTCTGTTCCTGATAATGGTAACAGGTCTGTTCCGCAAAGTGATGGTTCTATGTCTGGAGATGCTATTGATGACCATAGTCCTGAACCACGGGATACAGATGACCGCACAGCCGATTCTCAACACGTAGAAATCGATTCTGATAATGTTTCTGGTAACGATGCTGACAAGCAGCCAGGTGGCAGTCAGATTGATTGATGGTCATTATAGTTTTTTTTGTTTTTTTTGTTATATTAACAAATTTTATTAATACATTAGATGCAGTATCATTCCATGAAAGTTCTATCTCTCAAGCAACCTTATGCTGAGCTCATACTTTCCGGTAAGAAAACAATTGAGATCCGTTCTTGGAATACGAAGTTCCGCGGCTGGTTTCTAATCCATGCTTCGAAAACTCCTGATAAGAATGCGATGAAGTCCCATGGGTATGAACAATTGCCTGTTGGCGTGATTGTCGGAAAAGCCGAACTTGTTGGTGTGAAAGAATATGCTGATCAGAACGAGTTCGAAAAAGATGCTGGAAAGCATCTGGCGACAATCGATTATGGTCGCTTCGGTTTCCTCTTGGATAATCCGAAGCGATTACCTCCTGTTGAAGCGAAAGGGAAGCTTGGTTTCTGGGAGTTTGAATATCAAAAATAAAAAATAATTATGTTGGTTCAACTGGCCATCTGCGGTCTCACTCCATTGATCTCGAGCTTTGGAGGTCTTTTGTAGCCTTGCACTTGCAGATCACTGACTTTTATCGTGTTCAAGTCC
Source organism: Candidatus Woesearchaeota archaeon (assembly GCA_046546105.1). Taxonomy (GTDB): domain Archaea; phylum Nanobdellota; class Nanobdellia; order Woesearchaeales; family SKGA01; genus SKGA01. Next base: position 11,215 of record JBKGYN010000013.1, read on the forward strand.
TTGGCATGGACATATAATTTGGCTGGTTCCGCGTTACTTTCCATGCCGAGTTGTTTGATAGCATATGGCACATGATCGTATCCTGGATACTCGCCCTCGCTGGGAAGCTCTCGTAAGAGATTATCAAGAGCATCATATGGCTGTTTTGTTTTCAATTCCTTTTGCAACCATGATAGATTTTTCTTATCTTTATACCATTGCGATCTCTCGCCACGACCTATGTATAGATGTAAGTCACCGAATGTGTGGATGAACCGTCCGGGCTTTACGCCTACTAATTTTGCTATTGTGGACGTGACTGCCGAATATTGCGGTCCATTGAAAGCCACGCCGAGATGGTGATCGGCACTTCTCTGATACATCTTCATATCGAGACGCTCCACGCCTTCCGTATCTTCGTACCTGTAGCCTTGGAACAGGACATGGCAGGGTGCAAGAGCTGCAGTCTTGTACTTGACATCGAATGGGTTCCATGCTGTGACAAGCGCATAGCGTCCTGTCGGGTGCTCTATCAATTTATCGATCATATCCTGTAATTGATCGACATAGGTGATGTCATTATCCTTACTGTTCTCATCAACTCCTTTGAATGATCGCCATTGGCGTGGATAGAAATTACCGAGATATCCTGCATCAGGATCTTCTCCTGAGAGGACCAGTTCTTTGAACTCTCCTAAAGCTTTCCTGAACTCCGGCGAATCTTTTTTGAGATGTTTCCATTCGTGAGCATCATCAAGTTTCTCCCTGTAAAAATTGAACGCGTTAGCTGTCCAGATGCTCATTCCTTGGTCCAGATACCATTTGAGATTGTTCTCGTTTCTCATGAAACCGACGACTTCAGGAAATAATTGCGTCTTATACCCTATGTTTTTGGTATTTGAAAGCGGTATTGTCTCATCACTCAGATCATACTCCACTTGATTGCCAAAAACACCCATCGTATCTATGACTACCCTGTCCGCTTTTCTGAAATTCAGTCGTGGACTTGTAAGGATGTCGTATGTCAATTGATGGTATACGGCATCATGCTTGTTCAGTTTCGATGTGTCTATGCCCATGTTTGATTCCCTCATAATATTATCTTTTTATTGAATTATTGGCATTTGGTTGAAAATGAATTGTTTCCATATTCAATTAAACTATTCGATAATCATCATGTGCTGATGTTTTGAATGATCACTTTTGATTTTTATATGAGATTATGCTTTTTTTTGAGTCGTGATTTTCAATGATATTGATCTTGCGTTCTTCCTGCAATTTGCTTTTTAGGGATGTCAAATAATTCTTTTTCTTATAAGTGAGGATGAAATCCATCTCCGTAGGTGTATTATACGACATGTTATTTCCATTGATCTGTATATCACTTCCTTTTGTTTGAAAGCTGTGGTGGAATCGGATGTTTTTTCCCATATCGTAAACCGCATCTGCGATTGCATATTGCATGTAGCTTTCTGCTACCTTGCCTGCGATACCGCTTTGTCGGAGAGAGACTTCACCTATTTGTTGTTGTTGGATGAGTTCATATGTAGCATTCAGGTTCAGGGAACTGTCTTCGGAGATTGACAGTTTTTTTTTCACAGCATCGATTTTTTTCTGGCTGTATTCGGCCGTCCTGAGCAAGTATAGGATTCTGCTTGAGAGGTTGATCTTGAATTCTTGAGAAAGCGGCGGTGCTTTGTTGATGATGATGCCGAAATTGACATCATATTCGTTGAGTTTTTTCGTTGCATATTCAGGATCTTCATTCCACGAAGCAATGCCTTTCGTGAATGTAATCGTGTCCATGTTTTGTTTTTCTGTTCCCAACCTGTCGATGAGATGGAGGTCTCTGAGAAGTTCGGACTCCAGGATTGCTCCATTACGGTTTACTTGTTGGCATTTCTTGACAATTGACCCTATACCGTTCTCAATAAGGCAAACTTGTTGTTTTGGCTCTCCTAACGTGGAAAACAAAATCTCTGCAAGTAGCTTGACCACTGTGCAGTAAAAATTGAGAATTATCGTTTATAAATTTCATGAATTTTTTATATCGATGTTTGAATAACATCTTTACACGCAACATATCTCTCGCTTGTATAGGGGTTTTTACAGTGGGCGTTGAATTTGAAATATTGATTATTCGCATCGAAAACCCCTGCTCTGGTTTGGTGCTTAGACTTCAAGAACTTATTAAAGGTGGTGATTTCTATTCTTTCTGTTTTTTTCTCGGGTCATATTGTTTCTCTGTAGAATTTTGATTTTCTCTGGTGTTTTGTTTCTCATCCAGGGTTGTATTATTATTATCTTGAGTGACATTTTCTTCTTCTGTTATGTTGTTTTTCTCTCCCCGAACCATGATTTTTTCAGTTTTATTGGTTTGCTTGAAATAAGAGATACAATCGCCTTGGTTCTTAAACGATGTTCCATTCAGGGTTGTCAAACCATCCCAGCCCTTATCCTTACACATGTGGGTTGCCACAAAACTTACGCACTCACCTTGGTTTTTGAATTCAGAACCATCGGTGCTAGTGTAATTGAGGTAACCATCATTTTTGCAGTCGAAGATATCTTCCGGAAGATTTATCTCAGGTTCAATGGTGAACGAGCCTGTGATCGAAGTGTATTTATCCACTAAGGATGCACTTGCAACACTTATAACTAACAAGAATATGAAGATGATTATTAGAACCGGTTTTGTTTCCATATTATAAAACCTTTCTGTAAATCAAGACAATTAAAAATAAAAAAATAAAGTGTGTTTATTCTTTTCATACAACTACTCATTCTACAGGCAATATATTGCTTTCGAGTGTGTATTGGCCAGGAGCGAGGTTTATTGCGAATTTGTTGATGATTGCAAACTTATCCTCTTCATCTGGTGCTAGTGTTGTATCTGTTTTTGTCTTGTAGTCGGCATTTACCTCAGTATCTTCATTTCCGTTCATATCAATGTTAAGACCGCTGGCGAAGTAGTTATCTTCAGCATCCACATCATAATCGCTATTGTTATAGTATATCCTGAATGAAACTGCGTTGTTCTTGAAGATGTTTCCTTCAGTGGTAAACGTCTGTTCATCACCAACACCAATGGCTTCTATATTGTGGTTCTTGAAGATGTTGTATTTGATCTCTCCGTCCATGTTTTCAGTTCCACCGATTCCTACACCATTGTTCTTGAAGGTGTTGTGTTCAATTACCAGGCCGCTGCAGCTATCTCCCTGTGCATACATACCATGTTTGTTATCGTGGATGTGGTTATTCTTGATAAGTATGTTGTCTCCGTTGTAATTATGTATTCCATAATCATTCAGTCCAGTAATCTCAAAACCTTCAATTGTCGTGTTGTCAGCTTTGATATTCACTCTGCTGGTGTTGATTTTTGCACCGTTGGAAACGACGGTGACCCCATCCCTATCTACAACAAAACCGTCATACGGTGAACCAGCTTTTTCAACACAGATCACATCATTTCCATCATCTATTGCATCTTGGATTACATCTCCTGCTGTTACATTCACATCACATGCAAAGTCATCCAATGATGGGAACTTGTGTCCTGCATCGTCGAAGTATTCGACATATCTTGTTGTTATGCCTTCACACTGTCCTCCCCAATTGATGTCGTGACTGGTCGTTACTCTTGCATTGTTACTGATGAAATCCCTATCATCACATTTGGTTTCGAACTCATATTTTGCTTCGATTGGTGCATTATTTTCTAATGTATACACGTCTATAAGGCTGCTGCCAGCTACTTTAGAGCTGAATGAGAATTCTTTGTTCTCGACGTCATTACCTTTCCATGTCACTGACTGTTCGACATCTGCAGTATCATTTATGGTGACGTATACACTAAGTAAAGCTGCTGTTGCACCTCCTAATATCAACATGCCGATTATAGCCAGAGCTATCGGCATCCCGAAAATTTTTTTCATTTTTTTCTCCCGTTTCATTTTCCCCCTCGGAATTTTTTTATGGGAGGATAAGATACTGCTGATTGACCCCTGCCTCCCCTCATTTCAAAACAGATTACGCGAGGTGATATTATATGAGTTAACTATAAAAACATTAATATATAAAATAAATGTTTCAATTTATAGTTTTAAATACAGGTTTTTTCTTGATGCACTGAACAAAAGAAGGACGTATTGGCTACATGGGCAGGAAACGTCTAAGAAGCGAAGGTGGCTTTGCCTTGATTCCTTGAGTTCTGGAAAAAGTACCGACACGAACCGTGTTGAGCACGAATCGAGGTCTTGGCCGAGGTTCTACACTGATTTTATTTCGGAGAAATAAAAAGTAGCCCTGTCTGGATTCCATCGAACATCGTGAGAGGGTGCCAACACTTTTGGTGTTGAGCACGAATCGAGGTCTTGGCCGAGGTTCTACACTGATTTTATTTCGGAGAAATAAAAAGTAGCCCTGCCCGGATTCGAACCGAGGTCTCCGCCTCCAGAGGGCGAAATGATTTGACTGATTCCAGGAACACATACCTGTGAATCATTTGGCCACTACACTACAGGGCTATGAAATTTTTTCGGGGCTTGAGCAAATTTGTGTGAAAGCTGCTTTGCGCTCAAGATAAGTGTGACTCACTGTTCATAATAGTGCTTTTCAGGAACCGCCAAACTCTTTATAAAATTTTTCTTTGATTGTGCGAGTGACTTGTACGGGAAGCTTTCAGGTTTTTTCAGTTCACCGGGCAGGCTCATCTCCGGAAAGAATGAATGCGGTTTCTTGAGCATCTCATTAGCGATTAGTATTGACGCTGAATAATGTCGCGGGGCAAAGCCCATTCTTTTCACAGTTTCTTCTGCAGTCAGGTATCCTTTCAGATATCCTTTGAAATAGTTGCTGTATAATCCTATATTATATGCCTGTACTGCCAGCATCTCATTATCATACATTTCAAAAGCATCTTTCATGTATCTGGCGAACGCTCCGAAAGATTTGTGTTCATCAAGACGTTCATCAATGCTATCGTTGACGATAAGTCCATAATCCCTGGCAGTTCCTTCCATGAATTGTGCGATGCCCACAGCCCCTGCATGTGACCTTGCATCGTTTTCGAATCCGCTCTCGATGAGGATGACTCCCGAAAGGTATGTCGGCAGATTGTGGTTCTCGAGCGTGTCCAGAAGTGCATCAAGGTGGAAGAATGCGTTCTCAACCCCTTCTCGCATTTTCTCTCGTCGTCCGTATAAGATGCCAAGTGTCCCTTCAGGAACTTCGTAAGTCTCGTGCAGTGAATCAAGAAGACTCTCGTCAGCCTTCTTTTCTTCTTCCGGCGTGTGTGTTACTGGTGTATTCACTGTATCGAAAATCCTGACGTCATCTCTGTTGTAAACGAGTGTTTTTGATGATTTTGTGAGAAACGCGGTTTTCCAGAATTCTTTTTCAGCTTGGAAATAAGGATCGTATTTTGAAAAACTGTTTTTGATCCGCTCGGTAAGCAGGGTGATTTTATGAGCGTTGGTCTCGGGAGCCTCAGGAGCGTGTGCTATCATGGAAATGCTGAGTAGTCCTGTTCCGAGTAATGATTTCCACCATTTCATATTAGTGAGTGGGAATATGAACTTATTTAAAAATCAGATGGTGATGAAATTCCTATCTGCTTCTGGTTCATGGCTGTTGGCTGCCGTGATCATCATATATGGCTCTTGTGAATAAGCCCTTCTGTTCACTGCCATACTACGCTTTTGTGACATAATGTTTATAAAATACGTGTTGTTTTTCTTAAAGACATGACTCTGAGACATCCATCTAAAAACAGGCCTGTCTTCACGCTTTCCCAACTCTTATCATCCTTTGATGTCTTTTTCGGCGAACTCTCTACCAAAAGGGAATTCGTGGAATTCAACCTCAAGACCGGGAACAAGACGTATTTTCCTTTCGGTGAGAAGAAGAATAACTTCCCTTACTTTTACACACACTTTCTCAAGGATTCACTTATCGATGGGGAGAAGATTCTCTTGTCTCACTCTCCGGAAACACACGACTTTTATGACACGGTTCCTCGAGGCCTTGATAAAGCATTGGCGTCGCTTGAACCTGACTCTTCTGGAAAAAAGCTCAAACCATTCTCTCCGGAAATCATGAGTTATCTCAAATTCATGCTTGATACTGACTTTCGAATCTCTTCAGAAAAGAATCCGTTCAACTACCAGCTTTCTCTAGCGCATACTGGGCCTGTTGGTTGTCGCCTTGATAATCCTGACAGCGAAGCCTTACTTGATAAATGCTACTACCATAAAGGATTGGTGTGCCCTCCCGGTTTCTACAGCCTTGACATGAGAATCGAACTTTCCTGATTCGTACGTGCAGATGCTTGGGGGAATGATATTATCCTCAGGAACTCCTGATAGTTTCAATAACATCTTGTTATAGCTGAAAAGATCGACATTCATGCCGTCTTCGTTCTCGAAACGGACGCTTTTCTTGAAACGTTTCCTCCTGACATCCCCTTGAAGATGATTCTCCCACAATCCTTCAAATTCCCTTGGTACTTCCAGATATTCGAGAACATAATGCTCCTTGCAGATACCAGGGGAGAAGTGGACCATGAGCTCTTTGGCGAATTCTCTTGTATCAAGCCCTGCAAGTAGAGCTCCTTCACGAACGCCTTTCTCAATAAGATGCTCCACACTCCCGTTCCGACCGCAGTGAAAGAGCCCGAGAGTGCTGCTTGACTCGTGAAAGAATACTATGATATAACAGTCAGCTGGGTCTGCTTCAAGAGCGAGGTTCTGTTCTTGTGTCAGAAGACCGTCGCACTGCACTCGACGCTCACCGAGCCTCCCTTCGAATCGGTCACGATTTTGGTTTGTGATAGTGACAATCCGGTCATCATGTTCGGGTCGCATCTGGATGAAGTTGGTCGTGATACCTCTTGGTGCTAGAAGGCGATCCCTGTTTGCGATCACTTCAGCCTCAGAACTTCCCTGGCCCAGTACGACAGGTCCATCTTTGCTTGTTGAAATGATGATGACTAATTCTCCCATGGACACGTATTGATGTTGTACTGGTTAAAATTCCTTGTGGTCACACGAAGATTTTTAAACACTTGCATATTGAACAATTGACCATGTTACTCACTATCATCATCGCGACATTGGTTGTTAGTCTCATCAGCTTTGTTGGCTTATTCACGCTTTCAAAGCGGATTAAGCCTTACCTGCACTATCTGGTTTCCTTTGCGGCGGGGTCTTTATTGGCTGCAGCCTTCTTTGGCCTGATCCCGAGAGCACTTCACGACGCAGGTCACGAGATTGCACTTGTTGCGGTCCTTGGTGGTATACTGCTTTTCTTCCTTGTTGAACGTTATATTCATTGGCATCACTGCGGTCACAAGGATTGTGATGAGAAACCTGCCGGTGTGCTCATTCTCGCAGGTGATTTCATCCATAACTTTATTGATGGTGTACTTCTGGCTGGTGCATTCCTTCTTGATTTTGCTACAGGCCTTGTAGCGACTATCTCTGTCATCGCTCACGAGATCCCACAAGAGATTGGTGATTTCAGCGTCCTTCTTCATAGTGGTTTTTCGAGGTTGAAAGCACTGAAGCTCAACTTCCTCTCCGCGCTTAGCGCAGTGCTTGGTGGTATTATCGGTTATTTCGCTCTTGATTCCGTTCGTGGTGCAATCCCGTATGCTGTGGCGATTGCGGCCGGGGGCTTCATTTACATCTCCTTGACCGATATCGTGCCTTCATTGCATCAGCATAAGAACCATCCTCGTATAAAGCTCATTGAGACACTGGTGTTCGTTCTCACGATTGTCGTGTTCTTTTTCCTTCTGGGTGCGCTTCACAGCCATTGATGATTTTTTTCATCTCTCATTCTTTTCATAAGACTTAAATAAATATAGAACCATAATGTCCTATGGTGATGATAGCATGGCAAGAACCGTTGGGTTGATTCCTGGAATCGATCTTGATGATGGAATCCGGATTCCGCAAGTAGGTCTCGGGACCTGGCAGATAACCGGTGAGAACGCCACTCACGCAGTCAAGACAGCTTACGAACTTGGTTATCGTCACTTTGATACGGCGCAGATGTATGGTAATGAAGCTGATATTGGAAAGGCACTCAAGGATTTTCCCCGGGAAGATATATTTCTCACATCTAAACTCTGGATGGATAAGTACGATAAGAAAAACGCGAAACAAGCCTGCTATGAGTCTCTGGAAAAACTCGGTACGGGTTATTTGGATCTTTTCTTGTTGCACTGGCCTAAAGAAGGTACTGATTACAGGGAACTCTTCACGGTGTTGAAAGAATTGCAGGAGGAAGGCAAGATAAAAAGTGTTGGAGTGAGTAATTTCACCGTTGCTCATCTTGAAAAACTCTTGCCCATTGCAAATGAGGTTGGCTTATCGATAGTTCTCAATCAGATTGAATTCCACCCGTATCTCTATCAGAAAAGCCTTCTTGAGTATTGCAAGAATAATGATATTGCAGTGACTGCATATAGTCCTCTTGCTCAAGGCAAGATCATCGGTGATGCGGTGTTGCGTAACATCGCCCAGAATCATGATGTCAAGCCGTTGCAAGTCGCTTTGCGCTGGCACATACAACATGGTCTTATCACGATTCCGAGAAGTGCTTCTCAGGAACATCAAGCTGACAATCTTGATATTTTTGGCTTTGAACTCACTTCTCAAGAGATGGAGGAAATCGATAATCTTGATACATGGTATCGTGTTATTGAACCTTCTTTTGCCGAGTTCTAGATTAGGTTTTTTTTCTTGGTCGTTCAGTTGGTTTATATATTTTATAAAATAACTTTCGAAACATTTATATTCTGTGCTTAAAATAATCACTACTGATGAGACCTACAGTCACGATATTGAAAGGTGACATCACGAAAATTCCTGCTGATGCTATCGTTAATGCCGCAAACAATACACTTATTGGTGGTGGAGGTGTAGATAAAGCTATTCACCAGGTTGCCGGTCCTGATCTGCTCAAGGAGTGCAAGGCATTACGGGCGACTGATTTTCCTGAAGGGCTTTCGACTGGAGAAGCTGTGGTGACTGGTGCTTACAATCTGCCTGCTAAACATGTCATCCATGTTGTTGGCCCTTTATATGGTCGTGATCCCCTCTACCTTCTCAAACAATGCTATCGAAAAGCCTTGCAGCTTGCTGACCAGTATAAACTTGAATCGATTTCCGTTCCAGCAGTCTCGACAGGGGCGTATCGTGTGCCTGTCGAACACTCTGCCCGTGATATGAAACAAGCGATCGAATCGATCGATTTTCACCATATCAAAGAAATCAAGCTCGTTCTCTATTCCGATTTCGACAAGGATGTCTATGAGAAGATTTTTGCTTTGCAAGAAGTGGAGGATGTTTCTTCTGAATAGTGTTAAGGTTTATATACTTGTATTACTATATCTCAAATTATGGTCGTGAAATCAACTTTGTTTGGTGTGCCTGAATCCACTCTCAATGGAGATTTTCTTGGTTATCTCAACAAAAATTTCGATATTGAAGAACTACTTTTCAAGAATAACTTCGATTTTGATGATACTGACCTTTCGTTGAAACAGATTATTGAAGAAGATTATAAGAACCGTTTGAATTTTTTCAAAGGGGTTAGGGCAACACTCTTTGATGCACTTGACCATGCTATCAAGTATTCATCAGCTATAACCAAAAAAGAGATGATCGGCAGTTTCATGTTCAATGTCAATGAATCCCTGCACAGTATTTTCGATCATAATGCGTTGAGTGCTGCATACGCCGAAACGATAATCGCCAATGAGAACATTACCAAGTACATCGCTGAACACTATGAACAGATGTCTATCAAAAGATTTCTTGATGTTGGTGAGAAGCTCATCTATCCTTTTGCAGAGTCTGATACGATCATCTTCAACCATGATCAGCAAGCGGCAAAAGCTCACGTCAAAAGGGTTTGTATCGATTATACGACTTTGAAAAAGGATGATCCTTACGCTTTTCGTAGCTTTGACGAAGCGAACTCCTATGCTAATGATAAGATGCTCAAGAAAATCGATATTGACTATGCCTTACCTGACGACAGTGGTGAGGCGTATACGGTTGGTGAACTTAAGCGGATCATGGTCAACAGTGGGATTGTTGGTGCAGATGTTGAACCTTTGAGCTCGAAGAAGGTGCGGGCTTTTTTCTCCACACCCACTGCTGAAGTCTATTCAAAGAGAAGAATCAATGCGATTATCAATCAGTATAATGTCGATCCTGCTTTCCGTGATCAATGCAATAAGTATGTCTTCGGCTTTGAATCGGTCTTGGAATGATTATCCTTGTTTTCAGGATGTCTTTTCTGAGAAACCGCATTTCCCACAGACATATCTGGCAGAACCTTCCATATTACAGCACCATGTGCTTCGGCCATCGCTTTTTTCTACTATCAATCGGGCCTTATCATAGCCGCATTTGCTGCAGATGTGATCTTCTGAAGCTAGAGGGTTGATTTCAGGAACGATAGCGATTTCATCGGCTTTTTTCTTGTTATCTTCGCTGAAATTGCTTTTTATATCTTGGTTTTCATAGCCGCAGCTACAGGTCATACCTTTTGAAATCACGGGCTTGAGTAGAGAGCCGCATTCGGGGCAGAACGAAAATGTCATTTCAATGAAAGAATCCTTTGATCGTTAAAAATCTTATGAATTCGTGATTATTATACATTCACTGATTCTATAAGGTTGCGGAGTTTGTCGATGTCGCACTTCCTATTGTTTGTCAGCGGTATTTTTCGATAAACCCCTTTTAAGGCTTGTGGAATGGAACTAAAGAAGGAACAGAGGGTGTTTGCTTCATATTCAGGTGCATATTTTTATATACTTGATTCTATTCATGTTACATATGGAAATCATTCCTTTGGCAGCTGATAGTATCGGTACTAGGAGCATGGCCTGCCTTGTCAGGACAGATGATGCGACTATCCTCATCGATCCCGGAGCTGCTCTAGGTCCAAAGCGTTATAACAAGCAACCTCATCCTAAAGAAGAAGCGCAGCTTGAAGCTGACCTCAAAAGCATCCGTCAGGCTGCAGCGGAAGCTGATGTTCTTATTATCAGCCATTACCACTATGATCACTACATCCCGGATGATGCGAGCGTGTATGAAGATAAAGCACTTCTTATAAAGCATCCGACTGAAAACATCAATAAGAGCCAGCAGAAAAGAGCGAAAGAATTTCTCGATCTCGTCAGTGATAAGCCAAAAGAGCTCTATTATGCCGATGGGAAGGTGTTTACTTATGGAAAGACGAACGTGACGATTTCTCCTGCTGTTTTCCACGGCGCTTCTTCTAAACTTGGATATGTCGTTGAGACGCTGGTTGATGATGGCACGAGGCGTTTCCTCCACGGCTCTGACATCCAAGGTCCGGTTCATGATGATCAGGCGCAGTTCATCCTTGATAACAAACCTCATGTTGCTTATTTTGACGGTCCGTTGAGTTACATGCTCGGTTTCCGGTATAGTCACGAGAACTTGAACAGTTCAATCGAGAACCTGAAGCGTATCGCTTCTCTTGAAATGCTGGAAACGCTTATTATTGACCATCATTTCTTGCGTGACAAGCGGTGGAAAGAGCATCTTGCAGGTGTGTTTGAAACTGCTCAACAGCATAAAACGAAAATACTGACCGTCGCTGAATTTCTTGGTAAAGAGAATCTCATGCTTGAAGCTCATCGAAATCAGCTTTGGAAAGAGGGATCCTGATTATGGCGCCTCGATATCAGGTTGATGAGCAAGAGTTCCTTCGGAAGTTAAGAGAGGCCGAAGAGGAGATTCGTAAAGAAGATGCTGGAGAGAAAAAGCCTCCTCGTTGGACGACTGAACGGCTGTTATGGGTGGGTCTTGGCGGTGTCTTCCTTATTATTTTCCTTGTTTATGCTATCCTTGGCCCTGTACAGTATCAAGTTATAGGCAGGCTTAATTCCCAGGAAATGCTTGCCGATCGTTTGGAGCTCAAGGGGGTGACGGTCTTTTTTGAGAATGACACTCAGGATTTTCTTGGTTCTCTTTATAAAGATGAGCAGCTCTCAAGGCTTGTGGAGACCAGTGCCTGCCTGAAAGGCGTGGTTGAGAACAACAATACTGAATATTACGTCAAGGATATCTTTTATCCTGAGATTCTCGAGCAGAGCCAGCATCACGTGAGATTTGAATCTTGTCCTCGTGATACGATCATCATGCTGCACACGCACCCTAGGACGCGTTGTGCAGCCTCCCAGACCGATATTGACACGCTCAAGCATCGTCAGAAGTCTGGTCACGAGGAGCTTCTTATGCTTATCATGTGCGAAGATAATCGTTATGCCTTATACAAATAATCACTTACTCAAGCCTCGAATCGAATGGTTTTGTGATGTTATTGAAGAATTCTATAGGACTGGTTGTTCTCTTTCCGATCTCATCATCTATATGATGGTTCACTTCCACCAGTATTTCTGCAATCAGATGTTTCATTTCCTCCTTGTTCTCTTCTGAACATGACTTGAGTCTTTCAAAGGATGACGATTTGAACTCGTCAATCAAATGGCTCTTGAAAGCTGTTGATTTCTTCTCATCATCATGGATTATATCCAGCAGGGCATTATCGCTTTTTAGAACGTGCTCCCTGCCTGCTGAATGGAATGCACTTAACAGTTGGAATTTCAGATTTACCAATGTGTTATGCAGTTCTTCATCCATCTCGCACACGCTCTCTTTATTCAGTTTTCTTCTTATAGAATTTATCTCCGCTTTGCTGTAGGAATCTGTCAAGCAGATTAGAGCCCGCGTATGTGGCTATGTCCTTGATATTGTTCTGGACCCATGCTTTATTGAGCTCGTAACCTTTGGGTACTTTTGACTCGAGTCCGTAATGCTTGATGACATCATCTGCATGGGATTCATCCAGATGAGCTGCAGCAGCTCCTGAAACCTTCTGCAAGTGTTGCATCTTTCCTTGGTTGATTGTATCCAAGAAATTGCTCGTGTCGTACTTACTGCCGTGCTTATAGAAATCATTCTTTATGGTATTATGGTCTGTTCCTATCAGAGCATCTATGGCATTGCGATAAGCGTGCTTATTATCTTTGATAGGGGAAAGATCGATACCTAGTTTCTCGCTGAGATTATCATGTAATTTGTCGTAAAGATGGTCGATAGTCCCTTCTTCTTTACCGGGGAGATTCTTGATATCCCCATTCCAAAAAATTCTTGTACGTATTAGTTATGGCATCAAGCGCATCCCAATGCAGATTAGCCATGTGATTCTCGGCTTGATCAACTTCCTTCTTGTACTTGTCAAACGGACTCTCTTCACCTTCAGGCATATTTATTCACCTTGTCATAAGTTTTGCAGTATTTCAAATATGTGTGTGCTTATTTAAAATTTATGCTTGCTTCAATCTCTGATATTCAAGTCTCCTTTAGTCATCTTTTTAACCGTTTTTTTGATGATTTTTTTGCAGGCGTTTTCTTGCTCGTCTTTTTAGCAGCTTTCTTTGCTGTTTTTTTCGTGTTGTTCCGTTTCACCATATCAGCTTTCGACGGGATGATGATGGCTGCAATGACATATGCTATAAGTGCAGAACCTGCGCTGATAAGGGCCAGTGCTATCCAGATAAGGCGGATGATGACTGGGTCGATGTTGAAATAGTTCGCAATCCCGCTTGAAACGCCTGTAAGGACTTGGTTATCCGTATCCCTGCGAAGCCTTTTCCCTTGTTTTTGCTCTGTCATTCTCATATCCTTGACAGCTCCTGATTTTGCAACGACGAGATAGATGATCGCTCCGAAGATGTGGAAGAAGATGATTATGATTGTCCAGATGATCTTATCCCCATCGGGGAGATTGGAGCTGAGCGCGTCGACCAAAGCCCATATCCAGATGATAAGCCCGACAATCAAGAGGAGTATGAATCCTAGGCTGAAGCTGAACATTGTCCACGGGAATATGAGGTTTTCGATGACCATGATACTTAAGCAATGAGTCCTATGTGTTTTTAAAGATTTTGTTTAGGGTTCGTTGTATCGTATTGTATAGTCGAGAAATATTTATATGTGCTTATGCTGGAGTCCGTATTGATACTCATGGGTAAACTGCAACTGAAAGGACCTCTTGATATAGGGATTTCCGGTTTTGACCGGAGCGGAACGTCAACTCAGATTAACGGCATCATCGATCATCTCGAAAAACAGTATGGGCTTCAAGTGAAGGATTTCAGGGGTAGTGAGAATGCTGCATTGTTCCATGCAGACCAGTTCCGTGATAAGATCGGCAATCACATTTCCTGGAAAGGTTTTCTTCTTGATAACTCTATACCTTCTTCTGTGAAGATGGAATTAAGTTATGAGTTTGCAAAACTCATGGAAGGGGTCAGTACAATCAATGGTCCTGATGGTGAACCGGTCAATAAGAAAGCAGGCGCTGACCTCAAGATCGGTGCGTTTGCTGATGACGACGAATATTTCACCAGACTTTCTCTTGAGAATCTTGATGTCGCTATTTTTGAAGAGCCTGCAAAAAGGACTTCTGGAGTGAGTTGTCGTAAGGTCGAGCAGAAGATGTCTGCCTTTGACAGGGATTTGACGCCTCGCGAGACTCTTCTTGCTCATTCGATCTATCGTAAGGATGAATTCTTGCGTTTCAGGGAGCGGTTGCGCATGCATAATAAGATTATCGTGAGAAGCCGTACTGAAGAATCGACGATGGCTTACCAGTTCATGGACAAGAACGTCCTGCCGAAAGGCACGACATTGGAAGAGTTCATGGATGCTCCTGGAATTACAGAATATGCTTTGAAATATCCTCCTACTCACCTGTTTATCGTCTGCGGTCCTGAAGACATGACAAAAGATGATCTCAAGTCGATTTACAATGCTCGTAATGACGGTCGTGTCGAGGATGATTTCGAGAAAAACCTTGATTATCAGCTCTTGGTCAACAATCGTTACGCAAGTGGCGAGGTGGAGCTGCTTTATGAGAAGCTTTGTCCAGAACTCGGTGCCCGAAAGCCTGAATTCATCTACCTGAACCTTTATGATGATATTGAGACGATGAACTCAAAAATCACCGGTGAACTTGATCGTATCATCAAAGAATATCGAACTGCTGTTTGAGGCCGATGATGAAGCGACTTACTATGAGAAACATTGTTTTTCTCGTTCTTATCATAGTGTTCATTCCACTATCACTCTACTTGCTTGCCATCGCTGAGTGGGTGGTTTTCGGGCTTGTAGCTTTAGGCATCTGGTTTCTTTCCAGATTGCTGGACCGATATTTGCCTGTGTGATTGTTTCAGAAGTTTTTTTCAATATATTCTGGTAGTTCTGCTAACGAGCTTATGCGCTTTTCCACTTCGGGATGCTTGTCTTCCCTGTCTATAAGAAGCGCGTTCAAACCCGCCTTGAGGGGTTTATCATAGTCGTTTCCGAAACTATCTCCTACATGGAGAAACTCTTCTGGCTTGATCCCTAGCATCTCGATGATTCTTTTATATATCTCGCTGCTTTTGCTTTTTGAATTGAAATCCTCTGCGATAGAAATCGCTCTTGAGAAATATTGCTTGAGGTTGCCGACATCAAGTTTTTCTTTAACGAGTCTTTTGCTTGCACTTGTCGTGATAATAAGCTCATGACCTTTTTCTGTGAGCTTCTTGAGTGTCTCTTCTACATCGTCATAGTGGTTGATTTTATCCCTTATCATACCAAGTACGTCTTCCGGTGAGTGGTGCAGGTCGTATCTGTAGATCCAGAAATCGATATCGAACCACTCTCCTTTTGTCGCTTCCCAGAGTTCATTATATTCGGTGTAGACGAAAGACTTAGCCTTTTCAAGAGGTATCTTATAGCGTTTCGCATAGAGTTGTGGCAATAGCTCGTTCCAGAGAAAATGGTCGTATTCTTCTTGGCTCAACGTTCCGTCAAGGTCGAAACTGATCACGTTTATTGTCATGACAGCTATTTTCGCGTGATTCTGTCTTTATAAGCTCTTTGAAATTTCATTCTTCTTTCAGATAGCTTGGTTCTTAGGGTTTTTTGAGTTTTTTTTAGAATGAAGAGATTGTTGTTTGCGGCGTTGAGGGGTCTTTACCGAGAATGTTAGCAATGATAAGCATATCTCTCTCGAATGCTTCCCGTAGTTTGGGATTGTAGAGCATCGCTGCCGGGTGATAGAGGGGGATGACTTTTGATGAGATGCTGTTAAGGGTTACCGTATGTTCTTGACCGTGAAGCGTCGTTATACCTTTGATTGACTTCATGCCCTTGACAGTCCAGCCGCCTAGAACGAACTTCGTCGAGTAGTTACCGAGCGTGGCGATGACTTTAGGCTTGATGATGCGAAGCTGCTTGAGAAGATACGGTGTGTGTGATTCGATTTCAGACGTTGATGGATCGCGGTTTTTTGGAGGCCGATACTTGAGGATGTTAGCGATATAGACATCATTGATAGTCAAGCCGATATTGCGAAGATACTTATCAAGCTCATTACCAGCACGTCCCACGAAAGGGATGCCTTGCTTATCCTCTTCAGCACCCGGAGCTTCACCGATGAAAACAATTTCAGCGTCGGCATTACCCTTGCCAAAAACCATGTTCGTAGCCGACTCCTTGAGAGGACAGTCAAGATCGTTCTCGATTTCCCGTTTCAACGTTTCAAGCTCAACTTGTTTTGACATGTGAAAGAAGCTACTGTAGCTACTATTTAAATATTGTTTCCGGAGCGTATTTCGCAAACAAGTTTTTGCTCCAACACACTTATTGAGAAAAAAATGGTGGGCCCACCCGGAAATTCGGCGGAAGACGAATGCAGGAGTACCGTATCTTCCGCTCTCGAACCGGATGTCCTCATTTCATTCGGGACTCAGTTTTCGCTTTTTCTCTAACTGAGTGTCCTCATTTCATTCAGGACTCGGTTTTCGCTTTTTCTCTAACTGAGTGTCCTCATTTCATTCGGGACCCGTTTCTCGTCCGTGTGGTATCAATGATTGCTTTCTAAGAATGAAGTGGTGGGCCCACCCGGACTCGAACCGGGGATCAACGCCTATCTTCGCATGAAAATCGAAGATCCAGTGAATCTTTGATCCTGACGCGTGTAAGGGCGCTGTCATCTGTGGCACACTCTGGCGCTAAGCCAAACGAATCAGTTTGATTCCAGTGCGTAGCCACTAGACCATGGGCCCGCTGATCTTCATTGGAGAAGAAAAGTTCCATTTATAAGCGTTTCTCTTCATGTTCATTTCTTGCGCTTTTTTTTCTTGCCTTTCTTCGCGCCCTTGCTCTCGTCATCTTCTCCTTCGAGGCCTGTGGAATGCAGTTTATGACCTTTGACTATCGTCATGCTCAAGCTGAAAATGAGCAAGTAGAGCGCTATGGAGAGCCAATAGAGATCGGATAATGGTATGAGGATGAACGTCAGCACAATGGGAACGAGCATCGAGTGGATGCTGATTACAGTTACATCCCTTATTGAGAGTTTCTTCTTGCCTTTGATGATGATGTAGGCAATTAGCGAACTTGCCATGATGAGTGCTACGGAACTGATGAAGATTCCAAGTGAAATACCTATTATAATACCTGGAAGCAAGACGATGGCGAGCGTGTTGACGAACTTGCTTATCATTTCTCTGTTCTCTTTCAGATCGACCGTACTTGGGAATGTTGCGTTGGCATTTCCCCAGAGAATGTTGTTGCGGTAATAGAGGTTGTCCTTGCCTACTGTGAGAAATGAACCTCCTCGTCCGCTTGCATTTGAATCGACTTTGATCTCCGGATAATTGAGCAGGATTACGGGGTCGCTTGTCTCGAAATCGACAGCCATAGTAGCGTTTGAGAACGTATCAAGATCTTCTTCAATACTGTTGCTGATCTTGGTTGCTTTTGGGATGAAAAGCAAAGTCATGATGATAAGCCCTATAAGAAGCGCTTTAAAATATACGCTAACTGATTGCGAGAAGAGTTTTTCGCTTATCTTGTCGTATTGGTTCGGATTGAGTGATTGGAGCATGTGTTTGAATAGTTTGCCAAGGCCTTTCATCATATCATTTCTCCTCTATCGTTGGCTTTGGGTTGAGCATTGGAGCCATTTTCTTGTCAAAATACAGGCATGCTGCCAGATTTCCGGTTACATTGATTGTAGTTCGTGACATGTCCAGAATCCTGTCGACACCGAGAATTAATGCAATTCCTGCTGCGGGGATTCCTGCGGACTGGAGGATGGTGGCGAGCACCACGATACCGACTCCTGGAACGGAGGGCGTGCCTATGGAAGCACCGACAGTGATGACCACTATTCCTACAAGACTTGCAATTGAGAGTGTCACGCCGAATGCCTGTGCTAGGAAGATTGTTGCCGCAGCCTGATAGAGGGCTGTTCCGTCCATATTGACTGTAGCGCCTACTGGGATGAGAAATTCGCTTATCGCTTTCTTGACATGCAGTTTATCCTCGCCGATCTTCATGGAGAGTGGCATCACTGCTGCTGAACTTGATGTTGAGAATGCAAGCAGTTGGGCTTCTTTGATATCTCTCATAAATGCGCGTGGGCTGGTGCTCGTGAAAAAGAAGATGATGAGATTATAGACTATTATGAGAAGGGCGAGACCGGAAAGGACCGTGAGAATATACACGCCAAGACCTGCCAGCGCATCGAATCCTATTTTTGAGGTGACTTGCGCGATGAGGCCGAAGACTGCTAGTGGTACGATGTGCATGACCCATTTGATTATCCTCATCGTGATTTCCTGAACCCCTTCCAGGAAGCTTACCATTGTCTTGAAGTGTTCTTTTGAGAGCGAGAGCATCGCAAGACCCACGATGATAGAGATGATGACAACACCGAGAAGGTCTCCGTTGACCATTGATTTGAACGGGTTGCTTGGGATGATATTGACGATCTTATCAGGTATAGATGCTCCTTGTGCTCCGGTCAATTCGCTCATATCAGTGTTGACCACGTCCTTCTCGCCTGAGAGCGATGTGAAACTGTCCGGATTGATATATGATCCTGGTTGTATGATGCTTGTTACGCTGAAACCGATGATGATTGCTATTGTTGTAGTGATGATAAAATAGATTGCCATTCGTGGTCCGATCTTCTTGAGAAAAGACGAACTGCCGCTTGACACGATTCCTACGATAATTGATGAAAAGACCAGTGGTATTATTATCATCTTGATCAATGAAAGAAAGATGTGGCCTGGAAGTGCCAACCAGTCCGTAATGGTCTTTCCCAAGCTTTGCGAGATGAAATTCATGTCCGGACCAAGACATATTCCTGCGACACTACCGAGCACCAGAGCGATGAGGACTTTTAGCCATAGCTTCGTATGTAATAAGTGGGAAAGGTGATTGTGGAGAGAAAGCAGTATCCTGTTATTGTGTTTTTTGCCCGTGATATGTTCTCTGATGCTTTTCATTGACACTTATGACAATACTTTCACTTTATAAAAATTGCTCTGGGACTGACACAAATATTTATAAATCCTGGTTGTGCTTACAATGTCGTGTGTGAGTGTCAATGGACTTTACTATAATCGAGGGGCGTAAGTCCGCGGGTAAGAAAAAAGGGCAATCCTCTATAGAATACTTGTTTATTGTTGCAATCGCTCTCTTGTTGATTGTTCCTGGTACTGCACTCTTCTATCAATATTCACGTAATTCTCAGGAAAGTCTGCAGCACTCCCAGATTTTCAAGATCGGCAGCGAGCTTGTCGAGACTGGTGAGATGATTTATTCTGTCGGTGAGAATTCGTGGCAGACTGTTGAAATTTCGTTTCCTGATGCTGTCAAGAGTATGACTGTCTATTCCGAACCTGGTGTGAACGAACTTGAAATCACTTACGGTGATGCTTATCCGTCTGATGCGGTTTTTTTCACTGATAATCTCTTGCTCAATGCCACGGGAAACGAGAGCGAATGTTCATCCGGTTGCAAGATTCCTATTCGTGCTGGTGTTAATAGGATCCGGGTCGAATCAGGTACGGAAGGTGAGATACGATATCGTCTCGTCAATTAAGGAATCGGTTGGGGCAGGGTTCTATTGAATTCGTCATGCTCATTACTTTCATGATACTTGTTTTTTTCATGTTCTTCACTATCATTCAGGACAAGATGCATGACATTACTCTTGATCAGGATCGTCAGGCCCTCAAAGAACTCAATAACATCTTTCTTTCTGAAGTTGAATTGGCTCGTTCTGTTCATGCTGATTATTATCATAATTTCAGCTTCCCATCGGGGCTCGCTTCGGATTATAGGATACGCCTTTATGATTCCTTTGAGGTCACTTCAACATTTCAGGATATGGAATACGTGAACTTTCTTCCAACCAACGTTACAGGTGAATTTAACGAGGCTAGTTCGACCCCTTGGAATCTCATCTACAAGGTCGACGGGATTGTGCATCTCCCTAACGGTACTGTTGTTGATATCCCTGATTATGAAGGTGTTTTCCTTAACGTGAATCCTGAAACCTGTTATGTTTATAACCATACGCCTTCGCTTGGCTGTGGTAATCTTTCTCCAGAGATGAAAGGGCGTTGTCAAAGTTTCACTGCATGGTGTTGAGTTTTTGCTATTATTCTTTCCCAACTGCTCCTTCATAAAAACCTTTATAAAGGGTGTAGCATCTCTCCACAAGTGCTTTTCAGGAGCCCATGGCTTAGTCTGGTATAGCATCCGGCTCTTAACCGGAAGGTCAGGGGTTCAAATCCCCTTGGGCTCATTTCATGAGGCCTAGGCTAAGCACGTTAGTGCCTCCTGCCTTGGGCTCATTTCAT
>JBKGYN010000014.1:0-29146 GCA_046546105.1 Candidatus Woesearchaeota archaeon
CCGTATAGCTGTTCACAGATCCCAGGCCACAGTGCAGCAGTTCCCAGAACCCTGTCCACTGTTCACCGTATAGCTGTTCACAGATCCCAGGCCACAGTGCAGCAGTTCCCAGAACCCTGTTCCCTGTTCACCGTATAGCTGTTCGCCGATCCCAGGCCACAGTGCAGCAGTTCCCAGAACCCTGTCCACTGTTCACTGCTCCGTGCCCTGTAAAGCCGTTTGCCGACCACTGTTCCCGGTAAAGCTGTTCACAGGAAACCACACGCCACGCCCTAAACCCGAAACCCTAACCGCAGACCCCAGATCACAGTACAGCGGTTCCCAGACCCACGATCACAGATTCCAGACCGCAGAACCCAGATCACAGTACGGCTGTTCCCAGATCACAGTACAGCTGTCCCAGAACCCCGCTCCCCGTGAAGCTGTCCACTGTTCAGACGTGGTCGATCAGGAGTCCTTTATACTCAGTGTTCATCAGGCGCTTGCTTTTCTTCGTGAACTCACCGTCAGTGAGAAAGAGACATGGCAGTTCTTTCGTTTTCGCCTTGAGCAGTGCAGGTGCGACATCCCCTTCGTTGAGCTTCTTCTTGCTTTTCGCTCTTGAGAACATCTTGAGTTTTCCCACATCGGTCCTTACGAGGATGAGAAACTCGTATTCGCGATTTTTCGCAACCTGTGCTTGTGACAGGACCTTGATATTCTTTCTTGAGAAATAGTCAATAGCCTTCTCATAGAACGCTGTTGATTCGAACTCTTGGTTGGAGAGTTCTTTTTGCGTCCCTGACGCTCTTGCAGTGCGGGAGGCTTGTGAATAGTCTTTGCGTGGCGAGCTCTCTGTAGAAGTCTCTTTCGTTCCTGTTTTCCGCTCTCTTTCCCGTGTTTGTTGCGCGTGTTGAGTGCGGTATTCTTCGGTTGGGGTTGTTGTGCCTTCAAACGCCTGAGAAGGTTCTTGCTCTTGTGTCCGTGTTGATTGTTCTTTGGAGTTTGGTTGTGAAGGCTTGTCTTGAGGAGCTGATGTTTCTTGAGGGGTTGTATGCGCTTCGGCACTCACCGTATCTTCTCGCTTCCCGTAGCGTTTGCGCAATATTTCAATTGCCTCCTGTTCGCTGACCTGATGGTATCTCCAGAACAGCAGTTCCCCGTAGACCGTATTTGCCTTGAGCTCTTTGGCGAAGTCCTTGAGCCGTCTAAGGCTTACCCTGTAGAACAATTCTTGGGAGGCGTCCTGGACCACCTTCCGCTCCTTGAGCATTTCAAGCGTCTGTTGATCTTTTGTATCGAGAAGTTCTTTGTGATTCTCAAGTTGCTTCTCTTGTCCTGGCAGATAGTAGAACGGGCTTCCTCCTTTCTTGAGATAGGATACTTTGATAACCCCTTTTGAAGTCTGTTCAGACAGTATCGCCCCTACTATGATCGTATCGCCGCCGACCTTGCTCTTGATCTCTGCTGGCACGAGCGGGCCCTTATTCTTGAGAAGCGAGATGATATCGTTCTTATCCACTGCCATTTGAGTTCTCCAGCCCCACTAGTAGCACGGTGGTTTTTATAGATTATGCTCATGAACACTTGAAAAAGAGAATGATGATTCCGATTGCCAGTTAGCTGTTCACAGGAAACCACACGCCACGCCCTAAACCCGAAACCCTAACCACAGACCACAGTACAGCGGTTCCCAGACCCACGATCACAGATTCCAGACCGCAGAACCCAGATCACAGTACGGCTGTCCCCAGAACCCAGATCACAGTACAGCTGTCCCCAGACAACTGTTCCCAGCATCCAATGAAGCCGTCTACCGACTCCTGAGCCCAGAAAAGCAGTCTTCAGGGCTGATCCCTGCTTCGCTGTTCACGGCCGGACCCATTTGATCTCCCAGTAGGTCACGTCGTTCTCGTCATCAACCACTCCCATGAGCAATCGTTTCTTCGTGGAGTGCGCCACCCTGTTTTTCGCTGCGAAATCGAACCACGTGTAGCGTTCTCCTTCGTGGACTGGATAGACGATCCAGCGTGCGTGATCCTGTCCTGGCTTGATGCCTCTGTCATACACCCTGAAGTCAGCTCCGAACTTGAGCGCTGTCTTGACCACATACCCTCTATCGCGGAGGTCTTTATAGACTGCATATCTGATCCAGAAATTAGGCTCTACCTTGCTTGCTTTTCTTACGAACTTCTCGAAATCGAGCGGCCTGTTATTCCCGTCCACGATGATGATCTTGTTTTTCTCGAGAAGATAGAGTGCTTCTGTGAGAGAGAGCTGTACTTTCCCGTCTTCAAGAAGTGTTCCGAAAGCTCCCTTGTTATTAAGCTCCCGTGCGCTGTCTGAAGCCTCGGTGAGTACTCGCTCCCGTGCGAATGTCGTGTGGATGACTGGTTTCTTCCTTGACCGTTTGGCTGCATTATCGACTACAGTTATCTCTTGCGTTCCTGCTTTTTGCTCTGCAGCATCTTCTTTAGCGTTTCTTGCGCTGCTGTTTGAAGCTTTCTTCGTTGCTGTTTTGGTAGCGGTCTTATTGCCAGCTTTCCTCGTTGTTTTCTTCGCTGCCTTCGTAGCCGCTTTTTTCACAGTCTTTTTAGCTGCCATATGAGAGTGTGAATCACACATCACTTTATAAATGCTGTGGTCGTTGTTGTAGGTGTGCCGCTGAAACAGAACGGCCTGGTGCTTATTGTTGGGAAAAGTTTTTATGTTCCAACTCTCTTTTTCAGAAGATAATGGGAGTTTCACTACGCACGCTCATCGAAGGTTCGGAGTATTCACTGGAACAACTCCAGGGTTCTGTCATCGCTGTTGATGCGATGAACATGATCTATCAGTTCGTGACCACCATCCGCCAGCACGATGGTACCCCTCTCAAAGATAGTAACGGTAAGGTGACAAGCCATCTCACTGGCTTGTTCTCGAGAGTCACCCGTCTTCTTCGCTATGGTGTCAGCTTGGTGTTTGTCTTTGATGGCACTATGCCGGACCTTAAGAGCAAGGAGCGTGAGCGCCGCGATGCTCTCAAGCAACGTGCCTTGACCTCTCTTAAGGAAGCGGAAAGCGTCAAGGATGTCGAGGCGATGAAAAAGTATGCTTCGAGGACTTCGAAAGTCACTGCCGAAATGGTTGAAGAGAGCAAGGAACTCCTCCAGGCTCTTGGCATCCCGTGCATCACTGCTCCGAGCGAGGGAGAAGCTCAGGCTGCGCACATGGTGGGGCGCGGTGATTGCGATTACGTTGCGTCCCAGGATTTCGATTGCCTCATGTACGGCGCTCCCCGCGTGGTGCGTAATTTGAGTATCGGTCAGCGTCGCAAGAAGATCAACACCTTGACTTATAAATCCATCAAGCCTGAAGTGATCGAGCTTGAGGAGGTTCTCCGATCGCTTGGTATCACTCTTGATCAGCTTCGCGTCCTCTCGATCCTTGTAGGTACTGATTTCAATTATGGCGGCGTGAAAGGTATCGGTCCGAAGAAAGGCTTGGCGCTTGTCAAGGAGCATGGTGATGATTTCCAGAAGATCTTTGACGCTGT
Organism: Candidatus Woesearchaeota archaeon; assembly: GCA_046546105.1. Taxonomy (GTDB): domain Archaea; phylum Nanobdellota; class Nanobdellia; order Woesearchaeales; family SKGA01; genus SKGA01. The sequence continues at coordinate 3,518 of JBKGYN010000014.1, forward strand.
AGAGTGGGATACGCATTGGGAAATCCCGTGGAAAGAAGTATTTTCTGCTATCCGCGACATGCCGACCACTTCAGAATACGAATTATCTTGGAATGATATCGATCGCAAGAAACTTGTTGAGCTCCTTGTTACCGAGCATGATTTTTCTGAGGAAAGGATCACCTCCACTATTGACGATGTGGAGAAGGTAAAGCATCAGGCTCGTCAGACGAACTTGGACACGTTTTTCACGTGACTGTTAACACTGGTTGATCGTCAAGTGTCAAAAAGGTTTTTATAGATTGTAGTATTGACCTCAACCCTATGAAACGATTTTTACGGAGATCTCCTAATATCGAATCCATAGTGAACAGTCAATCCCGCACCGGTCTCCAACCGAAGCACTACATGCCTAAACTCTCGAGAAAACACCAGCGCGTATTGGAAGAACACCATCTTCATCACGTGAAAGGTTGGTCTAGTCTGCATTTTCAGGAACTCCTTGATAGATCAAGAGTCGTTTATATTGTCGAGCAGATTTATGACGATGCAGGATTCACGAAACCCTTCGAGCATCTGATCATCACCCCTGATAAGGAGTTCGAGGAGAATCGATTGAAAACATTTTTGGAGAAGCATCATTGCAAATACCAATCTTCAATAACACCTGACCAGTATGTATTCGGTACTGGACGCACAGAGATTTTCGCGCTTGGCGATCTGGAACCGCTGTATGGATTCAAATCAGTTTATCAGATAAGAGATCTTAAGAAGTATTCTCGTCTCAAAAACGACTTAGGACGTGATTTCATAAGACCGGTTTTTCAGGAAAGTGATAAGAACTATCTTATCAGCACGACCTACTTGCGTTTCGGTCTGCCGCCGTTCGAGTACTTCATGGAAAAGCACGAAGAGACCTGAATCCAGTAGATTTTTATATGTCAAGAGATTATATGACCTATTGGCAATGATACCTCTCGAAATCCAGGAAGTCTTCAAGAGAAAGTTTGATCTGGACATAATCATCGCGGAGAACCCTCCTATGTTGTCTCAGAAGAGATCAGTAGAATTACTCAATACAGGTCTTGAATATATCGAGGGGTGTTCAAGCCTCCATTTGCAGCAAGCCCTTGAGAACGAGGGTTATTCCTTCAGCGTCGATCAAGTATATGATCTTGATGGAATGACAAGTCCTTTTGACAATCTTATCATCGTCCCGTATGAGACCTTCTCGGGATTCCAGCTCGAGTCGTTTCCTCAACTCAAAAACAGGAAAATCTCTGCAGAACAGCTTGACAAGTCCTTTGAACATTACATTTTCAGGGATGGTTTAGAGCACGTCTTTGGCATGGACGAGATCAAGCCACAGTTTCTAGAACATGCTTTGTATAAGATTGTTGATGAAAAGCAGTACTTCATGAGAGGTAGATATCAGAATCATTACCGGAACCCTCAGATAACCCTTTATAAGGAAGATGATGATAAGAAGTACCTTGTTTCACCGACCTTTCTTCGTATCGGCATTCCTGAAAACGAGTCATACCAGGATCTTATCAAGAAATAAAAAGAAAGAAAGTGTTCTAGTGAAAGAACTGTTCTGAACCCGGACTTGAGGATTGTGGTTCATGACCTGATTTCGGGAGGTCTTCTTTGGATTCCGCGGGCTCTCCGTAGCCTTTGTCATCATACTCTTCAGGTTCTTCATCATCCGGTTCATCACCGTACTCTTCACCGTCCTCGTCATACTCTTCATCGCTGTATTCTTCTCCGGACTCATCTTCATCGTAATACTCATCTTCATCGTAGTCCTCATCGGCATAGTTGATGTGATGCATGATTCCTTGGTGCAGGAATCCGACCTGTACGATTGACGAGCTCGTGTTTCCCGTATCGCCATCGGTCTCTTCGCCTTCTGTGACGTAGATGACCTTGACACCGAGATTCTTTGCGAACATGAAGAACTTGTCGACCTCGTCTTGTTCTTCCCATTCGAGATTAGGCACGTGACTCTTGCTTCCGACGACCTCGGTTGTCTTATAGACTGCAAACTGTCCCTTGACATTTCTCAGGACTTTCTGTTCGAATGTTTCCTCCATGATGATTCACCTCACACGCATAGGAGAGTCCTTGTTTTGTGCGGTTAAGAATGTTTCGTTTTTTTGAGCAGAGTTCATGAAATCAAAATGAGTATAAATCCTGTATTCTTGAAGAATCTTTGGAACACTTCCATGACAAGGGTTATTCTTTTACCCGTGTCAACACCTTATTGTATCGGTCAAACAATTATCGTCGTTTATAGCTTGAGTGTCGTGACTTTGCTCATGCCATGCTCGTTCATGGAAACCCCGTAGAGGTTGTCCGCTTCTGAGATCACGCCGTCGTTGTGGCTGATCACCACGTATTGTGCGTGTTTGACATAGCTTCTTATGAGTTCTGCCAGTTTTTGTGAGTTCTTCTTGTCAAGCGCTGCATCCACCTCATCCAGTATATAGAATGATGCTGGTTGGTACTCCTGGACAGCGAAGAGGAACGCTAGTGCTGTCATCGTCTTCTCGCCGCCGGAGAGACTTCTTATATCGAGGAATTTTTTTCCGGAGAGCCGTACCTTTATTTCGACCCCTCCTGCGAATGGATCTTCCTTGTTCTCAAGCACGAGTCCTGCCTGTCCCTTGACTAGCAGTGATGAGAATATTCGTTTGAAGTTGTCTTCGAGCGCTTCGAATGTTTTCATGAACAGGTCTTTTTTCTTGCTGTCGATCTCGTTTATCATGACCAGCACGTCGCTTCGCTCTTTTCGCAGGGTCTCTTTTTTCTGCTGGAGTTGCTTGTATTCTTTCTCGACCTCGTCATAGATCTCAAGCGCCCTCATATTGACCGCTCCCAGGTCTTCTTTCATCTTCTCGAACTCGCGTAGTTCCCGTTGGATCTTCTCCCTAGTCTTATCCTCGTACGGTTCAACACCCTGATAGTCCTTGTCCTCCTCGTAGAGTCCGGAGAGTTCTGCCTTCACCCTTGCTTGTTCGAGTGAGTGGGCGTTGTTCTTCTGCTCGATCTCTCGTTGCTTGGTGTTCTGGGTTGCGATCTCGTTCTCTGCCTTGTTGACTTGATCATTGAGTTTTGATCGTCTCGTGAATAGCTCTTTGAATTGTTCGTGGAACTCTGCTTGTTGTTTTTCCTTCTCCGCGAGTTCTTTCTGTTGCGCTTCGAGTTTCGCTTCGAGCTCTTGTTTTTCTTTCTCGAAACCTTCTTTCTCCTTCTGGTGTTGCTTGAGAATCTCCTCAATCTTCTCGCCTTCCCGTCCGATGATCGTCTCTATCTCTGTCTTCGTGTTCTTGAGATCACCTTGGAGTTGTATGATCTCCTGTTGGAGTTCCATCTTCTTCTCATCAAAGGATTTGAGTTCCGCTAGTTTTGCAGGGTTTCTTAGTTCGCTGAGCTTGTCGCGTAGTTGTTGGCGTTCCATCTTGAGTTTTGCGAAATCCCTATTTTTCTCGCTGATCTCGTCCTGGATCTCGTCGATCTTCTCATCGAGTCTCTTATCCTGTTCCTGGAGCTCTTTCTTCTTGTTCTGGTCGAGGCTTGCGTCATCGCTGTCCAAGTGAAGCGACTTCTCTATCTTCACGATCTCCCCCTCGAGTTCTCCTTTCAGGTTGCGCAGTCGTGAGATGAGCTCTTCATTATCTTTCGCTTTCTGCTCGAGTGTGTTGACGACCCCTTGCGTGTCTCCGATTTCGCTGTTGAGCTTCTCGATGCGTTTGGCCACTTGTTCCTGTCCGAAGAGTCCTCCTTTGGTCTTTCGCTGTCGGAATCCTCCTTGCATCGCCCCGCTCGCTTCCACGATATCCCCTGACATGGTGACCATCCGTGTCGAGCCGACCCCTATCTTTCGGGCTGTCTCTACAGAATCTACGATGAGCGTGTTGCCGAAGACATATTCGAAGACCTTCTGGTACTTCTTGTCGAACTTCATGAGATCGACCGCCAATCCCTTGACTCCTGGTTTCTTGAGGTTTTTGAGTTCGTCCTTGATCGCTGGCGCTCTGATCTTGTTCATCGGCAGGAATGTCGCCACGCCGAGCTTGTTGTCTTTAAGGTATTTGATGCAGTCCGCTGCCACCTTGTCATCCTCGGTGACCACTGACTTGATCTTGTTGCCTGCTGCGATCTCCAGTGCTGACTCGAATCCTTCCGGCACGCTTCCCAGCTCGGCCACTGTTCCGTGGATGCGCTGTTCTGATTTTCTTTTCTCAAGCACTGCCTTGAGCGCGCTGCCGCCTCCCAGGTGTTCGAGAATGCTTGATTGCTGTGCCTGGAGTTTCGCCAGCTCTTCTTGTTTTGACACGAGCTTGTTTCTCGCGTTCGATAATTGCGATGCATATTCTGAAGAATCTGATAATGCCTTGCTCAAGTCTTTGGTCGCGTTCTTGAACTGCGTTTTCTTCTCCTTGAGCTTCTCGAGTTCCTTCTTGTGCTCTTCCTGAACGGATGCTAGTTTCTCGAGCTTGTCATCGATGGTCTGGAGTTGCATCTCGACCTTGTCTTTCTCGCGCAGCGTGTTCTGCTGGTCTTCTCGTAACTGGTTCATCTCGTTTTGCGTCTGTTCCAGTTGCTTGTCGATCTCGTCGATACGCTCGTCAGTAGAGGTCTCTTCGTCAAGGTTGTGTTTTTTCTTGAACTCTGCGATTTTCTCCTCGACTTGTTTCTTGTTCTCTTCTCGTAGTTCTATTCGTTTCTCGAGTTCTTCCTTCCGTTTCTGGAGGTCTTGGGTTTTTTCATCGAGTTCTTTCTTGCTCTCTTCAAGCTCAACGGTTCTCGCTTGGAGTTTCTCGAGCTCTCCCTCGACAGTCTGGAGTCGTTGCTTGTTGACGGCAAGGTCTACCTTGAGTTGTTCCACATCCTTGTGGATGCGCACCTGGTCGGTCTCTCCTTTCTCCTCGACCTCCTTGTTGATAGCGTCGATCTCTTTCTTGTCTGCTGCGATCTGGCCACGGATTTCCTTGATCCTGCCTTCGATCCTTTCGATCTGTTCCTTGTTTGCATCGATCTTTTTCTCGGTGCTTTCATTCTCCGCTTCCTTTTTCTTGATATCCTGGACGAGGAGCGTCTTGCGGTTTCGCTTGCGCTTCTCTTCAAGATCCTTGTATTTCTGGGCCTTATCCCGATCTGCTTTGAGTTCCTTGAGATAGGATTCCCGTTCAGAAAGCACGATATCAGCATCGTTGAGTTTTCCCTCGACACGCTCGAGCTCTCGCATCGCTTTGGTCTTCTTATCCTCGTAGACATCGATGCCTGCGATCTCTTCGATGATCTGGCGTCTCTCGTTCGGGCTCATCTCGATAAGCCGTACGATATCGCCTTGTAGGATGATGTTATAGCCGTCTGGGTTGATGTGTGCCATGGAGAGCAGGTCGACGATCTTGGTCCGTGTTGAGGTCTCGTCGTTTATCTTGTAGACTCCCTGGCCGTTTGTCTTGATGATTCTCGTAATCTTGACCTCGTCACTGTCGATGCTTGAGAAGATGCGGTCCTTATTATCGAACCAGATAGAGACAGAGCCTTCTTTCGCTGGTTTCTTGGTCTTGCCGCCGTTGTAGATGAGATTTCCTGATTTCTCTACGCGCAGGCCTTTCGCCCCTGCCTTTCCCAATACGAAGCATAGCGCGTCAAGAACGTTTGACTTCCCGCTACCATTCGGACCTAAGATACAGTTGAAATTATCGCCGAAGACGACCTCTGTTCGCGTGGCAAAGGACTTGAAGCCTTTCATCTCCATGCGTAGAATCCGTGTCACCGCGTTACCCCTCTCACACTGGAGATAACTCGGGTCTGATGGGCTTTATAAAACTTTCTCCCTGTCGTCTGGAAGGAATCGGTTTTGCGAGGCGAGTGCTGATCATTTCTATTCTATGATCATGACCCCTTGTTCTGTCTTGACGATCGTGACCTCTTGACCTGGCTCGTAGCTCTTGTAGAGCGCTTTCATGTTCACGACCTCGTCTTCCTGATAGTCTTCGGGATCCATCACCGTGAGTTCTGGCCTTGTTGTCATGATCGTGGTTGGTTGTTTCTCGAGCTTGGTTACATTCTTCACGTGGCCTGGCTCGAATGATTCTTGCTTGCCCGTTGCCGGATCGATGCCGAAGATGATCTTTCCCATCTTGTTTATGGTAAGATACCTTGTGTGCTCTGGTGATCGTGGTTTTGCATAGGAGATGACATCTCCCAGTGTGTATTCGGGTAACTTGACAAACGCGTTGACCCTGTAGATATCTTTCGATCGCACGTGGTCGTGGCTGAAGAGTTGCGGGCTCACTTTGAGTTCACCGCCGTATTTCTGCTGTATCTGCCTCGCGAGTTGTTGGATGGCGTTCTTGTCTGTCATGTACAGGTCGATGCCGTTTTTGTGCTCGACAGTCTTTGTGACAAACACTCCCTTGTATTCCATCTGCTCGAGGCGTTTATGGAGGAACGGTAGGATGTTCTCGTTCACGTTGCGCAGTTGCAATACCCCTTCAAAGTACTTTGTTTTCCGGCGTTCGCCATAGTCGCACTCGCGATAAGCTAGTATTGCCGTGAGCTCGTGTTTCACTCCTTCGCTTTGCGCGTGTGCTGTAATTGTTATTTTCTCTTTCTTCCGGGGCGTGAACTCGAATGGTTCAAGATCTATATTTGCTGTCTTGTCCCCGAGGGCTTCTTTGATGCGTGTCTTGATGAGTTCTTCGATGTCTGTGAAACGGTGCCATGAGCCGTGATAGTACGTCCTGTCGTATTCAGAAACCTGGATGAGTGGTGGCTCGTAATCCAGCTGTTGTTCCCGGCATTCATTGCAGAACGTCCCTTGCGTGATCTCGATCCCGCAGCGCGGGCAGAATCTCTCTCTTTTCATCATGAGCCCTGAAATGAGCGCATATTTATAAATGCTATCAAGGTTTATATACTTGGATGTATTTCACGGTTCTATGGATCATCTTGATATGTATATGTATGGACAGTATAGCTTGTTGGAGAATTCTCTTATCATGCGCTGTGATACCACCAAGAACATCCTCACCATCGAACATTATTATCACCGGTTCCACAGGAGCACCAGAGGGACGTGCAGCGAGCTCGCTAATTTCCACGCTCTTCTTGAAAAGAGTAGTTTCGAGTCCGTGTTCATCGCAAGCTGTCACGAGCCGATGTATTTCTCTAAAGGCACTCATTTCGTTGTCATGGCCAACAATTCCGGTTTTCACCTGCCTCGTCATGGCATCACCTCGAAACTTGCCATCGATACGATCATTGGTAAAGACACGTTTCTCATAGATCCCTCCTTCAGTGTTTCAGGACTTTGGCCTGAAGCTGGCGAGGGTTATGAAATCACCCGTCTCGTTAACGCTTCAGATAAGGAGAACCGTTCTTACGCTGTCTTTCGCGGAGATATCGGTAATACGAAGCCTCTCGGTCTTGACGGTGATCGTCTCATCAGCATCGGTCTCGAGCCTGGCGAGGGTCGCTTGTCCGTCTATGGTCGCACTCCTGGTGAAGATAACAAGCTCATCGCTCGCATCGATAAGGCTTACGGGATGATTGGTGATAAAGACATCAATGCTATGATCGAAAAGCTTGTCGAGACCCCTGTTTTTCAGGGTCGATACGAGCCGCAGAGCGTTTTCGGGAACTATTCACCACACCCCCCTCTTTAAAAGCCCTGTTTTCTTCTCTTGCATTCTATGATTGTCCTCCATGAAGAATTCTGCTTTCAAGACCATGCCTGTCCTGTCGTCAGGGTGTGTCCGGCCGGTGCTATTTCTCAAAACGATCGGCATAGCGCTCCTGTAATCGATATGGAGAAGTGTTTGGGTTGCAGGCGATGCACGAAGTTGTGCGGAGTCTTTCGGCAAGATTGATGAGTGAGAAAGAAACTTTTTTAAATAGTTCTTGAATTCACGGGAAGGTATAGCCAATAAACAGTGTTCTGCACCCAGAGTTCTGAACACAGAATTTTCCGCCCCCGTGGCTTAGTGGCTATAGCACCTGACTTGTACACCATGCGATGACCGTCGATCGGAAACGGTGCACTGTATGCTGAAGAGATCAGGAGGTCGCGGGTTCAACTCCCGCCGGGGGCTTCCAATTCTTCATTGAACCCGTTATTATGGAAATCTCGTCAGAGAGGTCGCGACAGCGAAAAAGCAAAGCTTTTTCTGGGTCTCTCGTATGACTCGAGACTTTCAACTCCCGCCGGGGGCTTCCAATTCTTCACTACATACGTTGGTATAGAATTCGTTGTCAGAAACGCTCACTTCGTCTCGACATCGTTCACTTGCGCTTCTTTTTTAAGCAGTATCTGTGTGCTTATCTCCTTGATATCACTTGCTGGAATCATCTTTTTCTTGCGTTTCGCCAGCTTGTTTCTCGCTACGGTTATCGCTTGCAGCTTCCCTCTTTTCATCTTGACATCGATGACCACGCCGATATTCTTGCCTTCTGCCGTGATCACTCGCATCCCTTTGCATTTCGTTCGCGGCACGTAATTGAGAAACACCGTATCCACCCCGAAGTTTCTCACGTACTCGATGCCGACAAAAAGGTTCGGTTTCATGAAGCCTTGATCGATCGTGATGCCTGTGAGCGCTTTCTGGCTTTTGGTGATATGGAGTTTTATAATGACCCCTAGGATGTCCCCTTCCTTGTCAACGGCATCCTTCCCGAGGATATCGTCACTTGTTAGCGTTTGGCTCATTGTTGGTTCCTTAATATGTTTCTGAGAGGATTATGTTTTTCTTCGCTATCTCTACAGCCTCTTTCTTGATATACATTGGTTTTGAGAAGCGGTGTTTTCGTACATAGATTCCTTGATAGTTGTTTGCATCCGTGCTTCGCTTGAGTTCTGTGACCACCCCAAGCTTCTTGCCGTCAGCATCGAAGACATACTTGCCCACTAGGCTCGTGACCGGGTCTATCGAGAGCATCATCGTCACTGGCGTGAGTTCCTTGATGTAATCCTTCCCTATAAAGATTTTTGAGCGGAATCCTGTCTTGACGATGATACCTTCCAGAGCGTTTTTTTTGAGCACTATATCTTTTAGTGTTCCCACCACATCTCCTGATCGCGAATAGACTTTTTCGCCGAGATAGGATTTGAGCATGTGACTTGATTCCAGGGTCCCTTTGGCGGAGGTGAGTTTCTGGAATGTTTTCTTTATCTTCATTTTGGTTATCCCTTCCTTATACGCACCTTGTGTAGTATACTTATTTAAATAATATTTGTCTCTTGTATCTTCACATGATCGTGACCACCACTATCGCAAGCACTGTTGCCTTGAGCAGTTGGGCGCTGATAAAATATAGATAGAATCGCTTTTTGTTGTACTTGAACACTCCGAGTATCGCTGAAAGCGGCGGTGATGGCAGTGGTAGGGCATTGAATACGAAGATGGTCGTGGCCCCGTATCGGTTGAGTTTTGATTTGATCTGGTAGAATTTCTTTGTCGTGATGAGTCGTTTCGAGAGTGTGGTGAGTTTCTTTCCCACGTGATAGTTCAGGGTGAATGAGAGTGTCAGTCCCAGCACGTAAAACAGCACCACGAGCACCGGGTTGTTGCTTCCTGTCAAGAATCTGATGAGGAGCACCTCGAGAGGGACCAGTACGAAAAACAGCCCTCCGAACACTGCCGTGTAGATGACCGCGAGCAGGTTCATCGCTTTCATCGTCTCGGTGATGTGACTCGCGAATGCGTTGATCCAGTGGATGAGAAAGAAATCGATGTGCTGTAGCGAGAGAAGGTACACGAGAAAGAGTACTGCCAGAACCACGAGCACTCCGGAAAGCGAGTAGCCGAATATCTTCTTTCTGCGATGCTCGTACTCGAAGGTTGCGTCTCGTTTGAACATCTGCTCTTGCGATCCCATCTTGATGGTGCTGAAGGGTTGTGTATTTATATACCTTGCGCGTGTTCGTCGAGTCTTCGCCAGACTGGTAATCGCTGTTTGACATCTATAAGAAAATCTTTTCCACCTTCAAGGGTAAGACTATCGTGAGTAGCATTCACCGGTTGCACTTGCTGCCGTATTTCGATCGCATCTATCTTTTCAAGAAGGGTAGGATCACCGACAGCGGTGCGTATGATACTCTCAATCGTCGTTCTCCGGAGTCCAAGAAGATGCTTGACAAGTATAAGCAGCGTGAATTCAGGCTCAAGAGATGAACTTTTTTTCTTCGTTACCGAAACCTTTTTGAAATCGTCTTGTGCAATTTCGGTGTGAATCTGAATCGTGAAAAAAAGGTGAACGTATGATGATCGGAGATGAGATTGTAGTGAAAGAACACCATACCAGGTCTGCTCGAAAGGTTGTCGACCTGATCAGGGATAAGATCTCGTCCTTTGATGGCAGGGTTGTTATCACCGTTGCTGGCGAGTCCGGCAGTGGCAAGTCAGAGACCGCTAGTGAGATTGTTCGCTTGCTAAAGGAGAAGGAGGGTGTGGAGTATCGTATCTTCCACCAGGATGATTATTTCGTCTATCCGCCTCACACTAATGCTGACAAGCGTAAGGAAGATATCAGTCACGTCGGCATGGACGAGGTCAAGCTCGAGCTTCTTGACAAGCATCTTAAGGAAGCCAAGGATCCTATGGCAACAACTATTGAGAAGCCCTTGGTCGATTTCCATAAGGACGAGATTCTTTCTGAGACTTTTGATTTGACTGGTGTGAAGGTGCTCGTTGCCGAAGGCACGTATACGACTGCATTGGAGAACGCTGATATCAGGGTGTTTATCGATAAGACGTTCCATGATACGCTCTCTCACCGTCAGGAGCGTGCTCGTGATGAGATCGACGAGTTCACTGATAAGATCCTGTCCATCGAGCATGATATCATTTCCAAGCAAAAAGAGAAGGCTGACATCATCATTCCGAAGGAAGAGTGAGGTTCTTTTCTTTCATTCATTTTATATATTTCTGAATGTTGAGCATTTCACATGATGAAACTCTTCGTCTGTAACATGGGCTTGAATCGCAGTCGCACGGCCGCTGAGCTTTATGGTGGTGCTCATGCTGGCGTGTATTCTGACGTCTTTCCGGTGACCAGGGACTTGGTTGAGAAGGCTGATGGGATCTATGTCTTTGAAAAGCATCAACGTGAGTTTCTCGAGCGCGAGTTTCCCGATCTCATGAAGGATAAGAAGATCATCAATCTTGACATTCCTGATTTCTTCGGGTATCACGATCCTGACTTGATTCCTATCCTTGAGGAGAAGTTGGGTTGAGTGAGAGTCATGGTAAACAGCGTTTGAAGCGATGAGTGAAGAAAGATTTATAAGTAAATAAATACTAATATCAGTAATATGTTACTAGATAATCGTGTTCAGGTTCTCGAAGCATTCGTAGGCAAGTATACCCGAGAAATCACAGGAAGTGACATCGCTCGGATGAAAAACCTTAATCAGAAGACTGTCTCTTCACGATTGCAAGCGCTTGAGGATCAGGCCATCCTGAAAAGCAGGACTGAAGGTCGCAACAGGTTATTCTCATTGAATACTGATAATAAAGAGATTGTCAAGCACGTTCTTATCGGCATCGAGCATGTTCGTACTGCAAGATTCTTTTCCCGACATCCTCTTCTCGGAAATCTTTCGGAAAAAATGCAGCAACACATTAAAGGCTCGGCCGCCATCTTCGGAAGTTACGTGAAAGGGACGCAGAAAAGGTCTTCTGACCTTGATGTCCTTATTATCGGTGACTGCGATGAAGATGCTATTGAAGAGCTTGGTGAATTGCACGGTATTGATATCAATCTGAAGATCTATCCGGAATACGAGAGTGATATCTTGGTCCGTGAAGCGTTGGAACACCACATCTTCATCAAGAATGCAGAAAACTTGATTGAGGTTGTGCTTGATGAACAAGATACAGTGGTGTCTGGACATTAGTAAAGGTATCGAATTAATAACTCCTAATGAAAGGTTGGCACGAGCGTATGTCAAAAAAGCAGAAGATGCGTTGAGAGCATCTGTATCGTTGAAGGATAATCGTGATTGGAAGATTACCGCTTCCTATTATACGATGTATTTCTCATTGTATTCTCTCATGATGAGAATGGGCGTGAAATGCGAGAATCATTCTTGCTCAATTGAGTTCATGAATTGTTTCTTGAAAGAGTATTTTTCTGAAGCTGACGTTGATCTTCTCAAGAAGTCCGCTAAATCCAGAGTTGATGTCCAGTATTACTCTGACAGGAACATCTCGGAGAAGCGATATGAACGTATCAGTAAGAATCGAGCACGTTTTCTCTCGAAATGCAAGAAAGTGAATGCGTATATTGATGAAAAGACAATTCGCAGCATAAGAAGTGAATTGAGAGAATATAAGAAGAAGCTCAATTCATCATGAATTCGTCATAGAGTTCTTTCTCCGTGTTGTTGAAATACGTCTTGAAGAGGTTGTCATAGTTTTTCCTGACTGGATTCTTGTAGAAGTCATACAGGAAATCCATGACGTTTGTCAGACTGTGCTTCTCAACAAGATAATCGGTGAATGACCTCCATATGTAGTGTTTCATTATTTTCTTGTTCATATCAACCGCTTGTTTCTTGAACATGAACCTATAATCGAGGATCGTATGGTCATAGCCATACTGGCTGAGCTTGTAACCGTATTTCTTCAGCCAGGTGAACGTGTCTGCGATGTGGTGCGCCAGTCCTTCCGCAAGCCATTTCGGCTTCCACCCGTTGAAGTTATTCTTCCAGAAGACGTGAGTCATCTCGTGTGTCAGGAATTTGGGAAAATATGTTGTGTCGAGGTGCTTGAGTCGCGTGAGGAGTTCACTGCTTTGTATCTGTATGTCGCCGTTGTTCTGCGTCACTCCTGCTGCTCCTCTCACTTCGGGCTGGAGGTCGTTGTTGAGTCTTTGGAGGTTGTCATAGACGTAGATGCGAAACTGATCAGGTTCTTTTCGAAATACGTTCTTGTTCTTCTCATAGGCTCGCTTGCACTGTCTTGTGAGTGTCGGTGATATCTTCTTGTTCCTATGGACTGTCGCGAATCCTACGTCTTTTGAGTAGCGCATAGAAAGATTCCTGATAGTAGTGTGTTAAAAAGGTTTTGGATGAGAACAAATAAATGGACACATATCCACTAAAATGGACATTAATTCGTTTGAATTCACTTGAACGGCTTGATCCGTCCTGCCTTGACATCCTCGAGTCCTCTGACAAGTTTTTTGAGGAGCTCGTTCTGTTCTTCAAGCAGTTGTTTTTCGTGTTTATCCATAGTCTGCAGTACACCTTTTTCTTTTATATAGTTTGCGAAATTGTTCACATGATATTGTAATGATTTTCGTTCTTTTTTTATTTTATCAATCATTTGTTGTTGAGTTTTCTTGTTACTCACAGCAATAAGCAATATAGTGACTATATCATCATATATCATATAGTAAATCCTGAATTTATCAATTTTTATTTCTCTCAAAAAGTCATAAGATAAGACTTTTCCTTTTCGAGGATTATGTTCTAACGACCGTATTTTCTTTCTTGCTTTATCCTTCAGATTAGGAGGTATCACTTTATTGAAATCAGATTCAAATGAATCAGTTCGCAATAATCGGTACATACAATCTGAAATGAAGACACCTATTAAAGAGTTCACGCAAACATGTCTAGTGTTCACTTCACTGCTCGCATCAATCCTTGCAGTATCCATACCATCCCTTCGGTATCTAGCCCGCAGTAGGTGAGAAGGTGTTCTCTGATCTCGTCTTTGTTATGAAGTTCTTCTTGTATGTGGCTGTAGAAGTACTGCGCGCTTGCATCCCCGCCGTTCGTGATGTCAAGCTCGTCATAGTTTTTTGTTGTGAGTGCTGGCAGCACTTTCTTTATCGAGTAGCTGCCCTTTTGGCTCTTGTCGTAGTAGTGGAAGTTCTTGAACGGGTCTGCCAGGTCCTTGATCCTCGGAAAGAGTTCTTGTATCCAGTCCTTGTGCTCTGGAAAGTCTTTGGCTAGTTGCTTGAGGATGCCCACTTCGAAGTTCTTATTGAACACGATGATATCGCCTGTTCCTTTCAGGTCTTCTCTCATCCTCTTGAGCAGTTCCGGTCTTGGATCCTCGTTTCCCTCTGCGAGGAATTCCTTATGCGTGAGACAGGGTTCGGGGTGCAGGGTACTGGGCTCGGAATTCTGCGCATTGGATTCTGTTCCCTGTTCCCTGTGTTGTATGTGCAGGCTGTATTGGAATGGTATCTTCTGATAGGGTCTTGAGTTGTCGTATATCGGTATTGCCGTGTCAAACGTTTCGAAATCAAAATGATACAAGGGATAGGTGAGATTGTTGATGAATTCTTGCAGTTGTTCTGTCTGCAGTTGCGGTGATTGTGTCTGTGCTTGCAGTATGATCGTGTCTTTCTCTGAGAATTTCGCGTCTTCTGGCACGTCCTTGAGGTCTGTGATGCCTTGTTCTAATAGTTTCCAGTAGGTCCTCCAGCTCTTTAGGTGCAGCACGTTGTGTTCGGGAAGTGTTCCCCAGCACTCGTCTTTGAGCGGGCAGGTGCTTGGGTTGTTGCAGTTCTTGCTGATGGTGATTTCTGGTGGTTTGTCTTGATTGATGATATCAAAGAATGTGTTTGCGTCTTCTGCGATGTTCTTTTCAAGGCTTGCTTGCTCGTTGACTTCTGTTGTTGTGATGAGTTGTTCTGGTTTGACTAGTCCTTGCTTGACGTATTCTTTGTCAAGCGTGTAGACGAGCAGTCGTGATATGGTGAAACCGTTCTGTTCAAGGACGTGTTTCTGGAAGGCGAGGTCCTCATAGTGTTCTGGCTTGACTCTCGTCGAGGCTTTGATCTCTGCCAGATCCCAGGTGGAGCCGTTCGGGATGAGGATGTCCGTTCGCACGAGGAATTGGTCTGTTTCAAAGGTCGCTTCAAGGAGTGGTTTTTTCGTTTCGAGGGCTTCTTCGAGGGTGAGGGTTGTTGTTTGCATGTTGATAGCTTGCGGGAACAGTTTGTGGACCGTTTGTTCGAAGCGCGCTCCCTGGTTGATCTTATGCTTGTCTGAGAGCGTGAGTGAAGGCAGTTTGTCGTGAGCGCTCATCCAGAGGAGTCGGTGGCATCGTCGTCCTTTCATGAACAGCGATTTGGAAAGTTTTTTCATAGATGATCGATAAGATGAAGTGAGTTTAAAAAATGTTCGGGGGAGAAACGAGGATGGAAGAATATCAGAATGCGATTATCGCATCCAGATCGTAGAATTTTCTAGTGTGCTTCTTATCCCAGAATGTTCTCTAGAAATATTATTTTTAAAAGGTTTGTGAATAGGCACAAGACAGGTTAAAAGAAGATTTATATAGAAAAATACATACAGTTGATAGAAAGAAATGGAGCATAGATAGTGATGAATTACATTTATATTGATGAAAGTGGTTATTTGGGCATCAATAAAAAGAACAGCAAATATTTTGTAATATCAGCAGCTTTGATTACTGATGAAGAAACTCATAAGAGGTTTGTGAGAATACCAAAGAAAATCCGACAGCGAAAACTTAAAAAAAGCTTGAAGAAACAATCAGAATTGAAGTTTTCTAATTCATCAGTCGTTATCAGAGAACAATTTCTTAACAGAGTTGCAAAATTGCCAGTTCAAGTTTATACACTAATCATCAAAAAAGAAAACACGAGCTTTGAACTTCGAAAAGATCTCAACATACTCTACAATTATCTTATAAAACGATTACTGGAAGAAACACTTCCTGATGTTAAACAGAATGATAAGTTAGTCATCTGCCTTGATGAGTGCATGTCTGCAAAACAAAAAGAACGATTTGAAGAATATATCAAAACAGAATTTCTAGCATTATTTGAGAAACTCCCCCATGTGAGAATTGAACATCAACAATCCCATCATGAACCAGGATTACAAGTAATTGATTTTATCTGTGGCGCTTTTGGTTACAAATACAATACGGCAAAATTACAGGATGATTTTGAGCACTACACGAATATCATTGAAGAGAACATCAAACTGGAAAAAAACGATTTATTCAAAGAAAAAAAAGCGAACCGTGCTTACTTGTCCTGAGCTCACTCCTGAGCCGTCATCCGTTCAGCACGACTTACTCGCTACAGCAATTAAAAGTAGAAGAAGTATATAAACATTTTGTTTTAATGGAGAAAAAACAACAAAAAATACATAAAAACGGAGATAAAAATAACAAAAAAGAAATAAAAGCTCCGCTAAAACGAGAAAATTTATAAATCTCATTGCATTTAGGGAGTGTATGAGGCGCGGAGAGATATACAATTTGATTGTTGGAGTTCTCAAAACAGAAAATCTCAACATACAGCAGATATCGCAAAGGACAGGTATCCGTTGGGAGACTGTCCGTAACGCTGTCGAATCGTTGGAGGAAGCTGGTTTTCTGAAAAGAGACGGTCGAGAATTCAAGCTCGATGGTGAGTTCCAGTTCTTTGATGAAGAGACCATTTTAGGAGTCCCGATTGACGAGAACCAGAAAAAAGAGTATTTCCGGATCGCTAAGCGCATCAGGGAGTTCAAAGATTATAACAAGACATTCCTGCAAAAGGCGGTTATCAACGTCATCAAGAAGGAGAACTTGGATTTGCCTTACGGCTGGTACTTGTTTGGAGAATGCACTCCTGTCAAGCTCGGTGATGAGACATTACAAGGATACGGTTCTACGAGAAAGTATGATAAGGCTATTCGTGAAACGATAAATGAGTTCGGCCACTACAACAATACGGTTGATCTCATGGAAGATCATTATCAGGATAAGCCAGTATATGCTGCTCGATTGCACATCGATCAGATCTTCAAAGGGGAATTGACGAGGAATTCCATGAAACAAATTGAGCTTCTCGTCAAGCAGATGCTTTTCAAGGTCAATGAACCTGCTTCAGAGTATCTTGATGCGTTCTTATCGAATGTCGCCATGCTCAAGCGACTTGATGATGAAGAGTTGGAAAGCATCAAGCTGGATATCTTCTCGACATTCCGCATCATCTGGGAGTTGATAGGAACGCAGCAGTTCAAGGAGAGTTCCGGTATTGATAATATCGATTTCTATTATGAGACGAGGATGACAACGCTCAAGAGTCTCGCATCCGAATATCTGGCTAACCTGAAAGATTACTGGCCAGAACCGGAGTTCAGTGAGCACATCAAGAAGATGCAGGAGAAGTATAAGAAGAAAAGTTAAGAATTTTCCCATTTCGGGCAGTAGAATTTGTATCCGCAGAATCGGCAGTTGTTTTCATCATCGGTCACTTCAAATCCGTGCTCGTAATCGTTCGCTATAGAGTCGCAGTATTCCATGATTTCCTGTTTGAGTTCTTTGAGGTTGAAGTTTGACTTCTTCGTCCCTCCCGTTACCGAAGTCGCGTTTCCGTTCTCATCTACTTCCATTTCTATCGGTTTATCCAGTCGGAGCATGTCCAGAGTGAGTCTTTTGACCTTGCATCCTTTTTCTTGTAGTGCGAGCGCGTAGAATCCTAGTTGTAAGGCTCGTTTTTCCGGTTTTATGGCGCTTTTGTTCGTCTTATAATCGATCACTTCCACGCTGCCGTCTTCCAGAATGTCTACCCTGTCCGCGATTCCGAAGAATCGATAGCCGCCGATGGTGAAATTGAGTTTCATCTCTGTGATCGACTGGTCTGTTATCTTATGCTTGTTGCGCTCCCAGAAAACATCCAGTATCGTGTCTGCTTGCTCCAGATCCACCTCTCGGTATTCCTTCTTATGGAGTTCTCGTGCTATCTCCTTGAAGCCATCCAGTGATTGTTTTCTTTCGTTGACTCCTTGTTCGCACACTTCGTGTATGAAAGAACCTATTGTCGCTCCGCCTCCGTCGAGTTCGAACTCTCCTCGTTCAGGCATATTGTATATCTTATTGAGTTCGTAGCGTTTCGGACAATCTTTATAGATGCTTAGTGCTGTCGGGCTGAATGTGATTGTTGTCGGATCGAATGAGATTATTCGTTGTTCCTTGCTTTTTGCGATGACTTGCTTGATATCTTCCTCATCCGCTCCTTCCAGTGGTTGTTTCTGCTTGCAGGAGACATACGTTGCGATCCGGTGTTTGAGTTCGTCATAACTTTCCGTATCGAGAGCTTCAACAATTTGTTTCTTGAGAGCACTCAGTTCCTTCTCATATGGTGATTGGTGTGATAAGTACATTCCCTTCTCTTCTGTATCTTCGTTATAGACGATGTGCTCGTTTTCTTTGAAACGTATTTCATCGAGGAATTCTGATTGCGTTGTCGAGTCAGGTTCTCCTTTGTAGTCTGTGGCAAGGGTGAGTATGAGGTTGTTTTTCGCTCTCGTCCATGCGACATAACAGAGTCGTCGTTCTTCCAGGAGCATGATGTTCTTATCATAGTTCTTGATTTCTTTTTCGATAGTTTTCTCATCATATCCTTGTTTCTTGAGTGATCGGATTTGCGCTTTGAAATCGGGCAGCATCTCTTTTGGTATGAGCGGCTCGTTTCTCGTTCTCGTGAGAGGGAATCTTTTGTGTGCCATGTTGCTCACAATCACCGTGTCGAATTCTAATCCTTTTGAAGCGTGTATTGTCATGAGTTTGACCGCGTTGATGTTCATTATTTTTGACGCTTCGACTTCCACTCCAAGATTATCTATCATTTCCACATAGTTGATGAAGTCTTCCAGTCCTTGTTCGTGGAGTTCGTGATAGGTTGCTGCCAGTTCGTAGAATTTCTTGAGGTTGAGCATGGATTCAATATGTTCGATTGAACGTTTGTAACTGAATGCTCTGTTGAGTCCTGTGAGCTCGTAAATGTCGAGGATGAGTTCCGGAAGCGGTTTGTTGCTGTTGTTCGCTAGCTGCTGGAGTGTTGTTGCTATTCTTCGTACCACACGTGTGGTTTGTTCGCTGAGATTGAGCTGATCGGCGGCTGTGAGTAGTAGCGTATCAATGCTTTCTTGCTCTTCAATTGGTTTGTCATTGTTTGCTTTCTTGAGATATCTCCCTATCTGTATCGAATCTTGTACTGGTATGGTGTTGTGATAGTGGAAGAGATACCACCATGCTTGTTCTCCGGTTCCTGTCCGTTCTTTGATGTTTGTGAGCATCGCCAGATATGCTGTCGCTGTTTTTATCTCCGGTCGTTGTAGCAGGTCGGTTCTGCCAGCCGTTATTACTGGGATGTCTCTGAGTTCAAGCGCTTCTTTGATCCCTTCAGCTTGCTTGTGCGTTCTATGAAGAATGCAGATTTCCTCTAGCGGAATGCCTTCATCGATTTTTTTCTGTACGGTATCTGCGATGTATCGTGCTTCTTCATCCGCATTGATGGTTGATGTGACAGTGACAGGTTCTCCTTCGATATCGTTTGCATTTTTGACATGAACGCATTCTTCTTTGTTTTCATAATTGTTCTTGATGAGTTCGTATGCGATGTTGAGTATGTTATTTGTTGACCGGTAGCTCTTATCGAGTTTGAATATGCAGTTTTCATCTGCTTCAAATATTTTTTTGAAATGTTCGAAACTGTCTTTGAACGCCCCTCTGAATCCGTAGATTGATTGGTTCGGATCTCCTACTATCGTGATATTCTTGTGCGCTGCGATGTGCTCTAGCAGTCTGAATTGTAATTTATTCGTATCCTGGAATTCATCTACGAAGACGTATTTGTATTTTCGAGTATATTCTTCGCTTCCGAATTGGTTGAATAACTGTAATGTGAGTTCGTTAAGGTCTGAGAAGTCGAGATAATCATGTTCTTGTTTCAGCCTGTCATATTCCTTCCAGACTGTTGCGAATTCCTTGAATTGGTTGTATTCACCGTAGTCTTCAATGAATTCCTTATACTCTTTCTTTGTTGCTTTCTGTTGTTTTTGCTCTTCTTTATCGAGAAGGTGGAATGTCTGGAGGAACGTCCTTGCTTCTCGTTCGTGATTGTCGAAATTATCTTCAGTAGTCGTTTCCAGCAACTGCTCTTTGAGTGTGTTCACGTGCTCTTTGATATCATCAAGTGTTATTCCGAAATCTTTTGCATTTGATATCGTGCTGACGTATCTGTTTGCCCAGTATGGTGTTATATCAAGATGTTTGTGCAGTAGTAATTTTGCATCGTCTGGCATAAGCAGTTCGAATTCTTCTTGTATTCCTATGAGGTGTCCTTTCTCTTTAAGCACGTCTGAACAGAATGCGTGGAATGTCCTTACCGTAACGTCTTCTTCTGTTTGCAGTTCTTCTCTCATGCCGTTTCGTAACGAGTTTGTCGCTTCATTGGAGAATGTGAGACAGAGCACTTCTTCGGGCGTGTAGAGTTGTTGTTCGTTGATGAGGTGTTTCGCTTTTTTCTTGAGCGTGTATGATTTTCCTGTTCCTGCTCCTGCCAGGATGATGGTAGGTCCTTGTGTTTTCTCGATAGCTTGTTGTTGTGGCTTGTTTTCAGTTGTCATTTTCAATCAGTTCATTATGTGTATGTTGAATTCGTGTTGTTTCGTCTATAAAAACCTTGTTGAATACGAATTTATAAATATTTCTATTTTTTTGTAGAAAGTTATATAAATAAGTTTATTTTTGTTTTTTAGTATGGAAATCACATACCCTACGATCATTGAAGTCGGTGAAGACGAGAGTGTTGAAAAAACAGATACATTCTACCCAGGCACTGTTATCATCAATGATAAAGGACTCTACGGTGATTGGCTTGTTGAGGAGTTTGGGGACAGAAGTATCCTGAAATATCCGACAAAAGAGTATTTGAATGAGAATCTTGATGATATTATGAAGTCAAAGCCAGTGATTGTTCTTCTTGACGGCCAGCGAGATGAGATCTCGTTAGTATCCTCTCTTTTTCCGTGTAGATATCTGGAGCTTGATATGAATTTACTTCTTGAAGCGCTCGGCTTGAATCTTGAGATGGATAGCTTGTGGGAGTTGTCCCGGACAAAACCGTATTATCGCATGTTGTATTTGGTGATGCGGTATTCGTTCAACCCCTCGTTCATGTTCTCAGTTAATCCTAAAGATTCGCGTTTTCCATATGTTGATGAAATTCGAAAGCTGGATCTTCCTTTCACGAGAGAATATCTTGATACAGGTAATGTTATCGGGCAAGTGTTTTCCCCTGTCGTGTTGGACCTAGCCTACATTGATGATAAGAGAAAGCAGAGCGTGAAGCTGGAGACGATCATGAGAGAGACGAGGATCTGTAGAGAGGCATGGCGCTGGCTTGTTGATACCGGAAAGATCGAGGAGGAGTGGCAGTATGAATTTCTTTGAAAAATTCAAAGACAGAGTGAGGGAGTTGTTTCCGTATCCGCCGTTGGAATATTTTGACAGGGAGTGTGCAGACAGTGTTGAGATCAAGGTTGAAAGGGAGTTATTAGGTGAGGATATATCTGAACGTGAGTTCGATCTTGTTGTCAGGGAGTTTGCGATGAAATTGGCGCGTGAATATGTCGCTTTGATACGACAAAAAGCTCCGTGCAGAGCTGTTTCTTTCGAGGAGTTTGCACGGGAGACGTATCCTCAGAAAGCATATCAAGCAGACAACGTGTTTTTCGTCCCGTTCAATCTGCCCATAGCGTTTCAGGAGTTCGAGGTTGATGAGAAGGCGTTCAGTATCACCGCGAAGGTGTCTCTTGTTGATGACTTGCTTGAGGATAATGCGATGGTGAAAGAGTAGAAAAGCATACCATATCACAGAATTCTCTATGTTCAAATAGATAATTTTATTAATAATGGAAAACCTTACTATCTTATATGACCACTATTCTCATTTCCACAGTGTACAATCCTGACAGCGTATTGATGGCATGCACGAAGCTCAGTCCTGACAAGCTGGTCTTGCTCGCTACCAAGCCTCGTGATGAGAAGCTGAAGAAATCTCTTGAACTTATCAAGAGCAGTCTCGGCCGTGTCCTTGACATTTCCATCGTTGACATTCCTGAATATGATATTGTCGGCATTTCTAGGAAGATGGTTGACACTATTGACAGCGTATCGCTTGAAGGCACTATTGTTGTCAACATCACTTCTGGTCGTAAGACCCAGAGTCTGGGTGCCTTGTTCGGGGCGTATGCTCGTTTCAAGTATGTCAAGCGCATCACGTATTATCCTGAAGGTGATCAGAAGGGCGAGGTGGTCCAGCTTCCTATCATGAAGATGAAGCTCACTGATAGTCAGGAAAAAATTCTTAATAGTATCAAGGCGAATAAGATCCAGTCCTACAAGACTCTCGCCGAGAACACTGGATTATCGACTGCCATGGTGTATCGTGCTGTTGACGATTTGATTCAGCAAGGTCTTATCGAGAAGACTGATGATGAAGGAATCGTTCTCACGAACGCCGGTGAGATAGCGATATTATAACTGGAAAATAAAATCAGATATTATTTTTTTTAAAACCGTTTCAGCTCTCCATCCCGTGGAGCGTATATCAGCCCTTCTCTCATCAATGCGAATTTCACCTCTCTCGCTTGTTCTCGTGTCGCTCCGAACAGGGTTAGTTTCTCTTGGAATTCACGTTCTGGAAAGCTCGTTTCAGGATCGTATTCGCTTAGTATCATTCTCGCTTGTTCATAGGGACCTAGATTGACAGGCATGTGCGTGAAGTCTCTGATCCACTCCGTTTTCATCGTGGCGATGTTTGTCGTGAAATCTGCCGTTCTGGTGACGAGAAATAAGGCTCCGTTCTCTTCAGTGACGAGATCGAACTTGAGATAGCCAGTCTTATCTCTTTGTTCATGGATCTTTTTCACTCGTTCGAACGCGTTGAAATCCCGTTTGAAGGCGAGGCCTTGCGTTTCCAGATCGTAGACAGTGAGTTCCATAGAAAGACTGTTGATACCAACAGGTTTATATATTTTTCTAATATTCTGTAGAAAAAAGTAATTGAGACTAGAAAGAGAGAATCATACGTTCAGGATAAAAAACAAGGAGAAGTTATCCAGGAAAGAAGACATAGGTGCTCCTGTAAAGAAGAATTTTTAAAACCGGCACTTGATAATATAAGAAATATCTTATTATGTCAAGATACAATGAGAAAATCTATAAATACGGAGAGCACAAATCCGATTGACTCAAGCAACACCAAGGATGAGATCATCACAGCCCTGAAACAAACGGAATCGACTACAAGCAGAGTATGATAAAAGAAGAATTGTTGGAATTACTGGGGTGAAGGAAAATGAATATTGAAAAACTAAAAAAATCAGCTATGTTTAACTTATCCTTATCATCTAAAGAACTTTTTCATAGTAACTTTATAGACTGGCTTATTTCGGTGAATAAAGAAGAAATGTCTAAAGTTTTTTTTAATCTTTTAGGGGAAAACATAAAGATTTCAAAATGTAACAGAGAAAAAAATAATTTTGATTTATACATTGATTGCGAAGATAAAACCCAGATAATAATTGAAAACAAGTTTAAAAGCATAATTACAGAAAATCAACTAAAAAAATATAATGATAAATTGAAAAATAATAAATCAGCAAAAAAAGTTTTGCTAAGTTTGAACTCATCAGATCATGAAAAAAATTTAGTTAAAAAACATGGTTGGATTGTAATAAACTATAATGAATTATGCAATGAACTACTAAAATTAAACATAAATAATGAATATCACCAAACATTAATACAAGATTATTGCTCATTTATTAATGAAATTAGCAATTATTTTTCAAATAGAGAATTCTTAAAAAATACCGTTTCAGACATGCATGCAGAATACAAAAGGTTGAGTGAAATTAGATTACATGACATTTATCAAAAAATATTGTTTAATTATGTATTGCGAGATCTCACTCAAAAGTTAAATGAAGACAAATTAGATTTTATTCAAGGGTTTGATTTTTCGAAGAAAATTTCTTTATGGCAGGATTTTTGGAGAGGAACAGGATTAGTAAGTTTAAACTACACTTTAAATAAAGAATCAGGTGAAGACGACATTTTTAGATTAGAACTTCAACTTCAATATGATGCTTTAAAGTTAATGTTAATCCATAAAAATCCTAGAGACAAATTATCTGAAGAGTTTAAAGAAAACTATTTCAAAATAATTGAAAATCTATCAAATTCCAAATATTGTAGAAAACAAGGACAAATTTATCCTAAAAGCAGAAAAAAAGAGTATAAAAAATATGGCGAGAAATTAATCTATAAAAATATAATTCTTGACAAAGATTTAGATTTCACAGAAATAACTGAATTATTTTATAACACATTTAAAAAGATGATTGATTTTGGAGAAAAAATAAAACAAAGTTAAATATATTTAAATAAGAGTATGTTGCAAATTTCAATATGATGACAAGAATAGATCATAATTACAAAATTCGAAAAAATTGGAAAGGAAGAAAGCCCGAGAAGATTATCTGGAATATAGTCGCAATGCAAGCCAGAGCAAATAATTGGAGTTATAATTACTTTAACAGCAACGGACACACATACGTTACATTTAACAAACGAGTGAGAAAAAATTAAAATGACATCCTTCAAATTAGCAGCAATCAAAATTTTACGTAATGAAAAAAAACCACTTCATTATGAAGAAATAACTAATAAAGCTATAGAAAAAAATTTAGTTGAAACAACAGGAGAGACTCCTTCAGCTTCTATGAATGCTCAAATTTCACTTGATATAAAAGCAAAAAAAGAACAATCAGCATTTATACGTGTTAAACGAGGGATCTATAGCTTAAACCCTAATTTTTCTAAGGGAGAAGAGAAAGTAGAATTTAAAGAAGAGAAAGAGAAAATTCTTACAGATGAAAAAGAAAGAGTTTCTTCTCAGTATATCGGTTCGGCAGGAGAACACCTTGTTGTAGGGGAAATGCTTTTTAGAGGGTTTAATGCATCTATAATGAGTGTGGATGACGGAATTGATGTTGTTGCTTCAAAAAATACACTCGCCTACAATATTCAAGTAAAGACTTCTCGTCTAAATAAGACAAACGTATATAATTTCGATATTAACGTTAACTCATATAAGAGATATAAACAAGGAAACACATTTTATATTTTTGTACTTCGAGGGGATGAAACTTTATTTGTAATTCTACCTTATTCAGAAATTAAGAAAAACATTAAAGAAAAAAACATATTGAGAATTTTAGATAATAAACGTTATCGCGTTGTCATAAAGATACGAGATAATATTCCTTATCTAGGAAAATTAAACAACGATATTTCATACTATATGAATAATTGGAATCTAATAGAGTGATAAAAAATGGCAAAAAAAGTTTCAAAAGAATCACTAAATATTTCAGAAGAAAAGATAGAAGAATTAAAAAAAGTAATTCCTGAAGTTTTTACAGAAGGAAAAATTGATTTTGAAAAATTGCAAAGAACATTAGGAAATGAGATTGATGGAAAGGATGAAAAGTATTCTTTTAATTGGGCTGGTAGAAAAGAGACCTTCAAAAATATTCAAACAACAGCAAAAGGAACATTAAAACCTACTGAAAAAGAATCTGTGAACTGGGATAAAACCGAGAATCTGTTCATTGAAGGAGATAATCTTGAAGTCCTAAAATTATTACAAAAAGCATATTTCAATAAAATCAAAATGATTTATATTGATCCGCCATACAATACAGGAAAGGATTTTGTGTATAAAGATAATTTTAAGAATAATATCCAAGTAATAAAATAAGAACTGCGAAAGGAATCAACAAAATCATAACAAGCG
>JBKGYN010000015.1:0-26808 GCA_046546105.1 Candidatus Woesearchaeota archaeon
TCAAACAGCTTTAGCTGGTTGAGCTTCAGGAGACAGCTTCGCTGTTGACTATAAGTCAAAATAGCTCCAGCTATTATTTTATTTCTTTCTCTGCTGCATATATCTTTTCGAAGATCTCTTGTTTGATGAATTGTTTCTTTCTAAGCTGTTGTAGCGTTTCTTCAAGATCGATAAGGATCCATTCGCTATTCTCTTTCTGGCTGATGGCGAGATCGACAACGCGGTGCCAGTCGATATTTCTCTCTATATCAAGTATGGTTTCTATGTCTTTTTCTCGTTTGATATGAATTTTTTGTTTTTCATATTTTGTTAACGGGTTTTTCTATAACGGATGCTGGTGTATGAAATCAGGGAGAATAAGAAAAATTATTTGCGCTCACTATCTGGTCAAAAACAACCTGCTCTCTCCCTCTAGTGAACGTATAATGGTAGAAAAAAATATTATTTATTTGCGTTCGCTGTAGCTGCATTTGCCACAGCTGACTCTGTCCTTGTGCTCTGCCAGATAGACTCCTGGGCCGCATTTTGGGCAGGTCTTGTTCTTTCGTTTGACGTTATCGCCATCTGCCTCATAGAGGTGTGCGACATTGTAGGATTGTTTCGAATCGTCAGCCATTGATGATCACCTGTTTATTCTTCAGCTTCTTCTTTCTTTGGCTCGTGGCCTGCGTGCTTCTCAACAAGATTTTTGCGTTCTGCTCGCTTGAGAACATTCTCCTCGGTGTATGCGTTTGCATAGACGACAGCTTTTGCCTCGCCGAAGCCGGTCTTGACGGTCTTGATGATAGTGAGTTCTTCTTTGGACTTGATCTTTTTCGCGATCTCTTTCTGGATGTCCTTTCTTGATGGCGTAGTGCCCTCAAAGATGATGCTTGCCTTCACTTCTGTCCTGGAAAGCGGTTTGTTTTCTTCCTGTGAGATAATCTTGACTTCCATGATACTCCACCGTTTGCTTTATTTTTTTCAAATGTCCTTATCGAACCTTGATGCAATAATCGCCGTTGGTCTCCACACCCATTTTCTCTGCCAGCCTGCTTCGCTTAGCGTCAGTGAAGGTGATAAGACCTTGCCAACTGTTTGAGAACGATGATTTCTTGCAGATTGGGCATAGTTCTCCTTCGACAAAGATTTTGCATGTCCTACAGACTTTCTTTTTCATGATGTATCGCACCACACTTCTGATCCTGCTGGTCAGTTGATAGTAACTTCTTTGCCGACTGCTTGTCCTGGCATGCCGGTCTCGAAAAGAGCCCTTACAGCTCCACTGTTGCCGTGTGCCGATCGGATCTCTCCTTTGATATCCTTTTTTCCGGTGTAATAGACAACGGTCTTGCCGACGAGTTTTTCTGCCTCGTCCTTGCTTGCGACTCCTTCTACAGTGATGATCATCTGGTTTGGTGTCTGGGTGTGTTGTCCGCTCCGGTAGTTGACTATTGTTCCTTTCATGATTCCTACCCTTATGTAATCATTGAGATTATGGACTCGTGCCACGGAGCATTTCCGCTTCTGGGCACTCGTTCGAGAAATGGCACTTCCTTTATAAAGTTATTCCTGACGTCCTTGACAGCGCTTTCGATGTGGCTTACCCGCATACTGGGAATGGGAGAACTCCTTTTGCTGCCAAAAAGACGCCGAGCGCTACCAGTAAACCTAGGAATAAGCCTATCATGAAAGCTTTACTACTTGTCATGTATCCTTTCTTATTGTTGAATATCATACTGTTATGCTCGCACGCTTGATTTATAAATGTTTTTGTTGGTTTCTTACTGACTCTCCCAATACTTTTATAAAAGAGTCTGGATTCCACTCTTTCCAGCGATCCCGCGGTGAACAAGCTTCGGGATGCGTAAGGTGAATAACTATGGCTCGAATGTATAGTCGAAACAAAGGAAAATCCGGAAGTGTCCACCCTTCCAAGAAAGAGGTCCCTACATGGGTGACCTATTCAGCGAAAGAAATCGAACTTCTCATCGTCAAGTACGCTAAAGAAGGGAAATCCGCAAGCCAGATCGGTCTTTTCTTGCGTGACGAGTATGGTATTCCTGATGTCAAGATCCTCACTGGCAAGACTATCTCGAATATCCTTGAAGAGAAAGGTTTCGAGAAAAAGCTTCCTGACGATCTCATGGCTTTGATGAAAAAAGTTCTTAAGATCAAGGAGCACCTTGCTGACAATCACAAGGACGTCCCTGCTAAACGTGGTCTCCAGCTTACAGAGTCAAAGATTCTTCGTCTTGTCAAGTATTATAAGAAGACTGGGCGAATCTCTAAAGACTGGAACTATAATCCTAACCAGATAAAGATGTTCATTGAATAGGCAGGTACGCGCTTTTGTCCTGTTTTATTCTCTATTTTTTTCCAAACTTCTTTTTCAAAGTATTATAGAGAGGTTATATTAGTATGTCATCTCATGAACAGTTCAAGCAAGCCGCTTTGGAAGCAGGGAGCAGGTTTCTCTCGATAGCTCGAGGGAAAACCATCCATATAGTAGCTCACTATGACGCTGACGGGCTTTGCTCCTCGGCAATCCTTCAGGAAGCATTGACCCGAAAAGAGATCGGTTTCTCCTTTTCTCACTATCAACACCTTGATGGTGGCACTATCGATGATATCGCTTCTGAAGACGCTGATATTTTCATCTTCACTGACATCGGCTCGACAAAAGCCGCTCGTATCAAGGAGCGACTCAAGGATAAGACGGTGTTCATCCTCGATCATCACGCTTGTGATGTGGCGGACAGAGGAGATGCTGACTCGTTCTCTCATATCAACCCGTACTGTCACGGTATCACTGCTTCTAACGAGATATCGGGTGCTGGAGTGGCGTATTTTTTCGCGCTTGGCATGGACCAGTCAAACCGTAACCTTGCAGGTCTTGGTGTTCTCGGTGCTATCGGTGATACTCAGGAGCGTGATGGTTTCAAGGAACTCAATAACGAGATCCTGCAGCACGCGATCCTACAAAAGAAAGTTCGTGTCGGTCGCCGTCTCAAGCTCTACGGCATCAACTCGCGTCCGCTTGTCAAGGTTCTCGAATACAGTACCGATCTCGACATTCCTGGTGTAACGAACAACCCTGACGGTGTCAAAGAACTCCTGTCAGAACTTCGCATAAGACACTCGTTTCCTAACGGCAAGCTCAAGAAATACTTCCATCTCCATCCTGAACAGCAGCAGCGGCTCACTGAGAAGATTCTCGATATCAAGGGTGAGGATGCGCTTGAAGGTGCTATCGTACCTGCATACACATTTATTGATGAGAGTAAGCGTGAGATGCAGGATCTTCGCGAATGCGCTACTGTCATCAACGCTTGCGGTCGTCTTGAAGAATACGGTGTCGCTATTGGCGCCCTTCGTGGCGATGATCTTGCCAAGGATAAGGCCGTCATGAACTTGAAAGTCTACAAGGGTTCCTTGCGTGATGCGTTGAACACCATCGAGAAACGTAAAGAGAGCGGTGATGTCTATCAGTCTGATGATCTTCTTGTCGTGGACTTCGGCGACCAGCTCAAAAGCAGTATCGTCGGTGTCGTCGCTTCTATGACTGTTCGTAACAAGGTTGTCAGTGAGGGTGTTATCGTCTGCACGATCGCTGACTCTGACGGTGACACGGTCAAGATCTCGCTGCGAACCGGTATTGATGATCCTGAGACTCGTCTTGACGAGCTACTGAGCGCTATTGTCGAGGAGTTCGGCGCTGATGCTGGCGGTCATCCTAACGCTGCCGGCGCAGTCATCCCGGCCGAGCATAAGGATGCGTTCATCGAGAAACTCAAGACAAGTGTAGAGTGAACTGTTGATAACCATAATTTTTATATAATTGTTCCTTGCAGATAGGTTGATTAAGATGTATATGTTCACGATGTTCCGGAGAATCATCTTTACGTTTGTCGTGAGTTAGGACTAGTTCTGCACTGATGATTGACAACTCCCAACTATTTTTTTGCTGGGGGTACTTTCTTTTTATTCGCATTCCAAGTATTAACGCATAAGGTGAGCATCACAATGGAACTTCCTAAGAAGTATAAATTCAAAGAAATCGAAGAAAAGTGGAAAAAGTACTGGCAAGACAATAATACCTATGTCTCGACGATCAAAGGGGATAAGGTCTTCTCCGTTGATACTCCTCCTCCGACAGTCAGTGGTTCCATGCACATGGGACACGCATTCTCTTACGCTCAAGGTGATTTCATCGTGCGCTTCAAGCGGATGACTGGTCACACGATCTTCTATCCCTTCGGTACTGATGATAACGGCCTTCCGACAGAGCATCTTATCGAGAAGACCAAGAAGGTCCGGTCTAAGGCTATGGAGCGTCCTGAATTCGTCAAGCTCTGTCACGAGACTGTCAAGGAGCTTCGCCCTTCTTTCATCAAGCCGTGGGTTGACCTCGGTTTCAGTGTCGATTTCGAAAACGCGTATTCGACTATCAGTAAGGATTCCATCCGGGTTTCCCAGAAATCTTTTATCGACTTGTATCATAAGGATCTGGCGTATCGTAAAGAGACGCCGAGCGTCTGGTGCATGAAATGCCAGACTGCTATCGCTCAGGCCGAATTCGAGAATATCGAGAAGAAATCCTGGTTCCACGACATCGCTTTCACTGATGAAGATAGCAACGAGCTTATCATCTCGACCACCCGTCCGGAACTCCTTCCTGCTTGTGTCGGTCTCTTCGCCCATCCTGACGATGAACGTTACGCACACCTCATTGGCAAGAAGGCGAAAGTGCCGTTATTCGATTATGAAGTTCCTGTTCTCTTTGACGAGGAAGTTGATACGGAGAAAGGGACCGGTCTCATGATGGTCTGTACCTTCGGTGACAAGGAGGATGTTGAGAAATGGCATAAGTTCGGACTTGACTTGCGAACAGTCTTTACCAAGACTGGTAAGATGAACGAGCTCGCTGGCAAGTATGAAGGCATGCCTATCCTCGAAGCGAGAAAAGCAATCGTTGATGATCTCAAGCAGTCCGGCTCTCTCAAGGACAGTATTCAGATCACTCACAACACCAATGTCCACGATCGGTGCGGTACCGAGATAGAATTCCTGAAAACGCCGCAGTGGTTCATCAATGTCATGGATCACAAGGACGAGCTTGTCAAGGCTGGAGATGATATTGACTGGCACCCTTCTCATATGAAAATCCGATACAAGCACTGGGTCAAGAACCTCAACTGGGATTGGTGCATCTCTCGCCAGCGTCACTTCGGCGTTCCCTTCCCTGTCTGGTATGAGAAGGATACTGGTAAGATTATCGTGGCAAAAGATAGCGATCTCCCTGTCGATCCGACTTCGGACAAGCCGTCCTCTTACGAAGGCGATCCTGAGAATCTTGTTCCTGAAACTGATGTTATGGATACCTGGGCGACAAGCTCTGTCAGTCCGCAGATCGCTCTTGGCTGGGGAAAGACTCCTGAAGGCGAGTTCAATAAGGCATTTCCTATGACGCTTCGTCTCCAGTCTCACGATATCATTCGTACCTGGGCGTTTTACACGATTATAAAGGCTAAATACAACCATGGCTCTATTCCTTGGAAGAACGTCATGATCTCCGGCTTCGTCCTTGACAAGCATGGTAAGAAGATGTCAAAAAGCAAGGGTAACGCTGTCGATCCGGTCAAGATTATGGATATGTACGGTGCTGATGCGGTTCGGCATTCAGCTTCTGCTGTCAAGCTGGGTGAGGACATTCCATTCCATGAGAAGTATCTGCAGACTGCAAAGAAGACGATCACGAAGCTCTTCAACGCCTCCAAGTTCGCTCACATGCACCTTGAGGATTTCGAAGGAGGTTTTGACTATGATGTGCTTCCTGCTATCGATCGCTGGATGGTCTCTCGTATCAACAAAGTCGTCCGTGAAGCGACAGAACGGCTTGAAGGATATGAATTCTCCAAAGCGCGTGTTGCTGTCGAACAGTTCTTCTGGCATGAATTCTGTGACTATTATCTTGAGATGGTCAAGGATCGCTTGTACAAGCCTGAAATCTACGGTGACGAGTCTCGTACTGCCGGCCAGATGACGCTTGCTTACGTTCTCGAGCGCGTGCTCAAGATCTTCGCTCCATATCTGCCGTTTGTCACTGAAGAGATCTATTCATGGAGATTAAAACAGCTCTTTGGCGACTCTAGCGTTCATGTTTCAAAATGGCCTGATGTGGATGAAACTTTCATCTCTGAGGATGATGAGAAAGCTGCTTCACTCGCTTGTGACATCATCGCTGCCGTCCGTCAGCAGAAAAACATCGAGCAGGTCAGCCAGAAGCATCCTGTCCAGAGGCTTGTCATTGACGTTGACGATGATTCCAAAGCGCTTCTCGAGTCCATGCAGCGAGACATCGCTATGACTACAAGCGCTGATGAAGTGGTCTATGAGGCTGCTGAGGATATCGAGCTTGATAACGGTCTCAAGCTTGCCGTCTCTCTCGCTCCGAAAGAAGAGGAGTGAGTTTTTTTTCTTGTTTTCACACGAACCTGTTAGAACCACTGTTAAGTGGTTAATTTAGATATTTTTATATATGAGTTCTTATTAACATCTCTTACATGAAACTCTCTCGTTTCGATCCTGACTTGTATAATCGGATCTCTTCTATAGATAAAGGAATAAAAAAAGAGTTATTCCCTCTCTCTATCAATGACATGCTCGATCTTATTATAGAAGGTTCTTATCCTATGAAAAAGCCTGAAGTGCAAAGGGCTGCAAAGGATATTATCGAAGCGAAAATTCTTAACATCCACGAATTCTCTGACTTTGTATATAGGGAGACCTTGCGTTATGAAGGGATCCCTATCGCTAAAGAGGCTATAAAAAGCGAAGATATCACTGATGAAGCGAGAGTGATTGAAGTTGTTACTGGAAATGATGTATTTCGGAATGATATCTACAACCATTTCAGCTCCGAACCGATCTCGCTGAAGGAGTTTAACAAGATGTATGCTTCTAATACGCATCCTCTTGTAAAACGGCTCAATGATGTCAGAGAGCATTTCAACAAATATTCTTCTTATTCTGACGAAGGTATCAAGAGTTTGAGTGACTATAAAGTTGATGTCACTGTCGATGTCTTCAAGCCCAAATATCAACGTGATGTCCTTTTTGGCATGAGAAAACGAAAAATACCTTATCGTGCCGCTCGTAAGAAAGCGAAGATGCGAGCAGAAAATTATCTTCTGGAGCAGGAAGGTAAGGAATGGAAACCTGAGAATCTCAATGATATAGGTGGCTTTCTCTTCTGCGGTTCTCAAGGGATGTATGTGGGTGAGAAAAGTTATGACACTAATCCCATCTCAAAAATAAAAGAATTCTATTGCAGTTCCTTGATATTTGATGTTGATTATGATCCTAAAAATGATAATTATTACAAGAATGATGATCGTGATATGGAAGGACTTCAATTATATATCCGACCCCAATCTCTGGATAAGGTTCTTGGCGCGGGTTTTAATCCCCAATACTGGTACTTTCCTGACAAGACCTCGATTGATGTTATGAATGATCTGGTGACTAGCGTTCATCTCCAGTGTCCACGAGCTTTTTTGGAAGATCGTATTGGGGTTTCGAGTCATAATCTGTATGTTGTTCGTAAAGAGAATAAAATCGAAGAGATTGTCAAGCAACTCCCTCCTGAAAAGAAGATCGAATTCTATGAGACTGTCCAGACCGGAAAGAAGTATTTCATCCCTGGATGGACTGGCGATCTCGGCACGGTCAAATGATCACAGAGTATTTTTCTCCCATAGATTTAAATGTGGCTTCTCGTTTCTCGAAGTGCCTGCAATTTAGTACTGAAGCATTATAGGTGGTTAGTGTGGTTGATATTATCAATAAGCAATCGTATATTTTTACATCCGAAAGCGTAACTCAAGGACATCCTGACAAGGTGTGTGACCAGATTTCTGACGCTATCCTTGACGAATGTCTTCGTCAGGATCCTGACTCGAGAGTGGCTTGTGAAGTCGCTATCAAGACGAACACGCTTGTCATCCTCGGCGAGATCACATCCAAAGCTGATATCGATGCGAAGCGGATAGCTCTTGACACCCTCAAGCGAATCGGCTATACTGGAGACGGTGATGGTTTTGACTTCGAGCACTGTGATGTTCTTGTCAATATCGAGAAACAATCAGGTGACATCGCCCAAGGTGTTGATCGTGATGGCGAGCTCGGTGCTGGCGATCAGGGCATTATGTTCGGCTACGCGATTGACGAGACGAACATCTTCATGCCGCTTTCTATAGAACTCGCTCATAAGCTTACCAAACAACTCGCTCGTGTGCGTGAAGACAACATGCTTTCGTACTTGCGTCCCGATGGTAAAGCGCAAGTGAGTGTCGAGTATGAGAACGGTGCGCCAAAACGTCTCTCGACTATCCTTATCTCGACACAGCACGCTCCTGACATTGATATGAAACAGCTTGAAGAAGATATATTCAATTATGTTATCGACCCTGTCGTTCCTGCCAAATACCTTGATGATGATACTGAAATCCTTGTCAACCCGACCGGTCGCTTTGTCATCGGCGGTCCGGAAGGGGATGCTGGTGTCACTGGTCGTAAGATCGTTGTCGATACTTACGGTGGTCACGGAGCTCATGGTGGTGGTGCTTTTTCGGGTAAGGATGCTACGAAAGTGGATCGCAGCGCTACGTACATGGCACGTCACATCGCAAAGAACATCGTCGCTGCTGGTCTTGCTAAAAGATGTCTCATCCAGTTGTCTTACGCTATCGGTATTGCAGAGCCGATCTCTGTTCACATCGATACCTTCGGCACGGGCCGTGTTGACGAATCGCTTATTGAAACTGCGGTCAGCAAGATTTTTCCGCTCTCTCCCGAAGGCATTATCGAATATCTCGGTCTCAAACGTCCTATCTTTTCAGACACTGCTTGTTACGGTCACTTCGGTCGCGAGCTCAAGGCGTTCACCTGGGAATCGACAGCTAGAGTGAATGATCTCAAGAAGATTGTCGAAGAGTTGCAGGAATGAAATCCCTGTTTTTTTCAATTTTTTTCCTCTGACTCTGCAACTTCTTCCAGCCTTCTGTGTTTTTTTCTACAGCTCGTTCACAAGCTCCCTGTTGATGAGAAGACCCAGCCGTACCATAAAATTTCTTTGTGTGTTTCTGATTAAAAAAACCTTGTGCAAGAAAACGTTGGAAAAAAATAAAAGAAAAAATGGCAGGGTGGTTTTTATTCAAAACCCTTTCTTCTCGATTTCCTCGAGACAGGATTTGATGAACTCATCGGCCTTTTCAGTCCCGCGAATCTCGTTGCTTCGTGTTCTGACAGTCACCGTATCATCCTCGATCTCTTTATCTCCGACGACGAGGATGTAATTGTACTGTTGCAACTGCGCATCCCTGACTTTCTTCTTCGTCGACTCGCTTCGATCATCAACCTCGACGCGCAGTCCTTTCTCTTTCATCCGTTCTCGCAACTTATTCGCGTACTCGCCGTGACGATCGGCGATAGGTAGTATGCGCACCTGATTCGGCGACAGCCATAATGGGAACTTTCCTGCATAATGCTCGACGAGGATTCCTAAGAATCGCTCGAAGCTACCGTAGATCGCCCTGTGGATCATGACTGGCCTGTGCTTCGTACCGTCTTGTCCTTCGTATGTCAGGTCGAACTTCTCCGGCATCTGGAAATCGAGCTGTATCGTTCCGCACTGCCACGTCCGCCCGAGCGCATCTTTCAAGTGGAAGTCGATTTTCGGCCCGTAGAACGCACCATCTCCTGGGTTGAGCGTGTACTCCTTACCTGTCTTGTCAAGTGATTCTTCAAGCTTCTGCTCTGCCAAGTCCCAGAGCTTCTGGTCTCCCATCGCCTTCTCCGGCTTCGTGGATAGTTCCATCGTGTACTCGAAGCCGAACGTGGTATAGATCATGTCGATAAATGACAGGAGCTCATCGACTTCCTGGCCTATCTGGTCTTCAGTGCAAAAGACGTGCGCATCATCTTGTGTGAAGAATCTTACTCTGAAAAGCCCTGAAAGCACTCCTGATAATTCATGCCTATGCACCACGCCGAACTCTCCTGCCCTGATAGGCAGTTCCTTGTATGAGTGCATACCTGACTTGAATACGAGCACATTTCCCGGACAGTTCATCGGCTTGACCGCGTACTCCTGCTTGTCGATGTTCGTGAAGTACATGTTCTCCTTGTAATGATCCCAGTGACCTGATTGCAGCCAGAGTGACTTGTTGAGGATCATCGGCGTCTTGTTCATCTCATAATCGCGTTTTCGCATCTCTTCGTGCATGAAATCAGCGAGCTTGTTCCAGATGAACGTTCCTTTATCGTGGAAGAATGGCATGCCTGGTGCTTCAGGATGGAATGAGAAGAGATCTAGTTGCTTTCCGATCTTCCGGTGGTCTCGCTTCTCCGCCTCATCGAGTTTCTTGAGGTGTTCTTTGAGCATCTTCTTGTCCGGGAAGCTGATGCCATACACTCTCGTAAGCTGCTTGTTATCAGCATTTCCTCGCCAGTACGCTCCTGCGAGTTTTGTCAGCTTGAACGCTTTGATCATCTTCATGTTCGGAACATGAGGTCCGCGGCACAGGTCGATGAACTCGCCGTGCTTGTATGCGGTTATCGGCTCGAAATCTGGCATCTCATCGATCATCTCTTGCTTGTACGTATTGTGTGAGAATGCTTTTTTCGCTTCTTCCTTGTTCTTGTATTCGATTCGCTCTGGCTTGAGCTCTTCCTTGACGATCGTTTTCATCTCATCCTCGATCTTCCCGAAATCATCCGGTGAGATGTTAAGATTATCGAAATCATAATAGAATCCCTGTTCCACTGCCGGTCCTATCGTTGGCAGTGCCTCTGGATAGAGTCGTTTCACCGCTTGAGCGAGAAGGTGAGCGCTTGAGTGCCTGAACACTTCCACACCTTCTTCATCCTTGAACGTGATAATCTGAAAACGTCCATCTTCAGTGATCGGTCTGGTCAGATCGATGAGATTGTCATTATGCTTGATAGCGAGTGCTTGACGTGCCAGCCCTTCACTTATTTGTTGTGCGATCTCCAGTCCTGTAATGCCATCCTTGTAGTCGTTCTCGCTTCCGTCGGGTAATTGTAATTTTACCATCGTTGTATTCATCTCCTGTTGTATTTTACAGCTGTATGCTCGTATCAATATAATCGTATAGTAAAAAAGAGAAACTATTCGTTCTTATAACTTTTGTTCGTGAGAGTCTCGTCTAGCAAGTGCAAAGAAGGAAGATCGAGAGGAATTGTTGTTGTTCAATGAGCTTTACGACTCTCATGCAAGGTGTATTATCTGTGTGTGTTTTTAAATGTTTCCGTAGTCAGGCTCTTTTTTCCGAAAAGCGCATTCTCTGGTATGTATAGGTCGTATATTCGATATATTTATAAATCTGGAGTCCTCACCCCACCCTCCTTGATTTAAAAACAGTACTCAGGCACAGTGGCTGCGGTTGGTGTGCTTGTGGTGTGTTGGCTTGATATTGATGGATAACGACGATGACTACGCTTGGAAAATTGAAGGATCTTGTCAGACCTATGTCTCGCAATTATGACTCTATCTTATCCAAGCCTTGTGTATTTGTGAAAGCGAAATCTCGAAATGCCCTCAAGACCATGAGATCCTCTGTTCTCACTGCCTTCTTTGCAGGTACCATGATCTACTCTGCTTCTGTTTTTACTTTGGATGGTATCAATTCCGCTTCTCAGTTTTCTTCTGGCAATGTTCATTCCGGTGTTTACAACACCCTCTTTTCATACCTTGATCCGCGTGAAAAATCCTTTACCCCTGACTCTTCTCAAGAAGTCTCTGGCACTTCTGGTTTTGATATGGATCTGTTGTCAATGTTGATTTCGCCTGATAATACTACTATGGTCCGTCAAGATTATTCTGTGGAGAATGAGCTTATCTTCGCTTTTGACAGGTATCATGACTTGCTCAATCGTAATATTGATAACATCCGTTCTTTCTCTGAAATGTATTCCTCTTTCAACAACGAGAATAGCTCCTTCGAGAAACTCTTTCACACATCCCTTGCTATTGCCGCTACCGAATCGCTCATTCGTCAGACTGGTTACGATGGTAACATCATCACTTCAGTAGATGATGCTAAAGGTGTTTTCCAGTTTCTTCCTATCGGCATTCGCCAAGGAAACCAGGAGCGTGATTTTCACATGCGTTTCCATAAGGAGTATGAGGGTGTCTCTGCACTTGATGTTGAGATGTCTTTACAACCATCGCGAGAAGGTGCTCGCCAGAATATCAGAAGCGGTGTCTTCTGCCTGAAAGAGAGTCTTGAATTTTTCCGTGGTGAGTATCGTTTTGTGGCTGCAAAACATAATGCCGGTATCACGAAAGTCAACAAGCTTATTGACAGATACGGGCCTCGTTACGATGCTCTCCGGAACGATCTCCCTTATGAGACCCGGGCTTATGTCGATACTGTCTCTTCCTATATGCGCATGCTTGATACCTCTTCCTCTCTGGAGCCTTTCAAGGAACGCGTGGCTGAAAAATATTCGTGGAACCTCATTTACCGTTCGATCGCTCAAACCCATGATGTTTCTGATTTCTCAGAACGTATCGCAGGTATGAATGCTGTCATCTCTTTTGGCAAGTACTTGCAAAAAGAACATCCTGGCCTTGCAGGCCAGAAAATCTCATATCTCACCCGGATGTATTCTTATATGGTTGGAGAAATGCAGCTCAAGAACGGATTACAGGATAAAGGTGTGGGGAATCTTGATTATGCTTACAAGAATTCTCCTGTGAATTCACTCATCTCAAGAAACGCTGGATATGTGCTTTCTAATTACCTCTCGCGGCAGGATCATGAACGCTAGATTTAAAAATGAATGCGTGCATGCTATCTATATATGGTCGTTCCTCTTATTGTAGAGCTCCTTGTTCTCATTATCATTCCTGTTCTTCTTATCTATTATAGGATTGTTCCTTACAAGTACCGTCTGAAAATCATGGTGCTCATGACTGCAGTGGTTGTAGGTATAATCCTTTTTGAGGGGTGGTCACTGGAGCGTGTTGGCCTCCGTCTTGATAACATCTCCTCCGCGCTTCCTGCTTACCTTCTATACTTGCTTTTCGGTTCTTTGTGTATCTTGTTGCTTGCTCGGCATTTGGGTGTGAAGCCTGTGAAACGCTGGTGGAAAGACCCTCACTTCCAATACTTTTTCCTCCTTGCAAGTTTTTTTCAGGAACTCGTGTTCAGGGGTTTTTTTATCGTTGAATTGCAGGATGTGGTTTCTTCCTCTCTGATTGTAGTTCTTCTCAATGCCTTGATTTTCACTTTCATCCACATCATCTATTCCGTGAACCCTCAAGTGCTTTTCGGAACATTTCTCTCTGGAGTGCTCTTTGCAGTGGTGTATATATCCTATCCTAATCTCATTCTGATCTCGTTGACACATGCGATGTTCAACTTCCTGGTCGTATTGCATGGCATCTTCACTCAAGAACATAAAGAAACGGTCAAACCGGTTCTTGAGACCGTGCGTGTCTGAATAGAAATGTTGGATTTCTGATGATTATTAGAGTACGGTTTTTTCCGTATGTTGTTCTTCCTGTTGCTTTATGCTTGCGATGTCTATGATGTAGCTGAGGTGGTGCGTACTTGTTCCGTGCTCATCCCTTATGATTCGGGTGTGTGCGCTCACCCACTTGCTTGCGCCATTTTTTGTGCGGATACGATATGGGCTGTGGCTGAAGTGCGTGAATCCTTTCCGCTCAAATTCCCTTGCTTCTGTTAAGACCTTTTTGACATCCTCTTCGTGGATGAGGTCGGTATATTTCACTGCTTCGTTCCGGGATTCCTTCGCTCCACGCCCAAGCATCTCTAAAAAGCTTCCTGAAACATATTCTACAGGCCAGCCTTCTTCATTTCGGTAATGAAACAATGCTACTGGTCCTCCCATGAACAGGCTTTGTTGTTTTTCAAGTTCTTTTTTCGTCTGTCGGGCTTTTTCCAGAGCTTCCGTTCGTTCCTGTTCGATTCGTTTCTTGTCGCTGATATCCTCGAGAATGATCGTCACGCCGTTCGATCCATCATTGAGACACGTTGGGATGAATTTCGCTTCAAAGTTCATTGTCCTCTCTTTATGCGTTATTTGGTAGTCAAGTGATGTCTGTTCTCCCCGCAATGCTTTTTGGATTGCCTGGAAACCGTTGTGGTTGTCCAGCTCTATATCGAATCGATTTCGAAAGACAGTGATATCTTTACCTATGAGTGTCTCTTTGGTGGTGTTGAGCGTTTCTGTCACACTGGTGTTGATATCGATGATGTTTGTCTGCTCGTCAATGACAAGGAAGAATTCCTTTGCAAGGTTCATCATGTTGGAAATCGGTATGCGCCTTGCCAGCGTGAACAGCTTTGCAGGCCCTATCTTTTTGCGTTTGACTTGGCCTGTCGCGGTGAGTACGTCCATGTATTTTGCTACTGCATTCCTGTTGATACCGATTTCTTTAGAGATCTGCTGGACGGTGAGGGCCATATTCCTTTCCCTGAGAACTTTCTGTATCTCTTGCAGTATATCGTTATTGCTTCCCATCGTATATTTATTAGCTTTTGGAATGCTCTTATATAAAAGTTTAGTTTATGCAATGCATATGTGCGATGCATAATGCAAATATTTATATATGTGGTTGAATATGTTGTTTAGGTATATGCAATGCATATGTGCATTGCAAATTTGTAGGGGGAGTGTAGATGGAAGAATCTGGATTCAAGAATGTCTATGGGAAAATGGGTCTTGATGAAACCTTGGAGCGGGATGAGGCTTTCGTTGAAGATCTGCTCTACAATGACGAGTTGAGTTTTGAAGAGGCTGCTTTTCTCACTGGCTACTACGAAGATATCGATAGTAGCTTTTCCTGATTATGAAAATCATATTGTTACGGCTTCTTTTATGGGTTTGCCCGCCCTGAAAAAGCCTGACACACCTCACAACACACCGCAACAACCCGTGGTCATCTCGCCCGGTGGCCACGGTTTTTTTATTTTTTGAACTGGTATGTATATTCCCTGAATAATTCATTTTGGAGAAGGTGCACCTATATTGTGCGATTCTGCGCAACTCGGCGTTTGCTTATTTTTCGCTTTTGATCCTCACAAGAGATCTGGAATGATGGTTCTTGCTCATATCGCAAGCTTTTCCAACTCTTTGATATCATCAAGCGCATCATGAGGGTGTGTTTCCGGCTTCACATTCGGATATGTTTTGATGATGTTCTTATCCTTGTCAAGCAGAAAAGAAATCCTCGTGATTGCCTTGGATGTCCTTCCTGCCATTTTCTTCTCGTCACAGACTTCATAAGTTGAAGAAACGCTGTAGTCCTTATCGGAAAGAAGTATGATATCAAGACCGTTTTTTTCGCAGAAGGACCTCTTGCTCTTCTCGTCTCCTCCTGAAATTCCTATGATGGTGACATCCTTATTATCGAACTCTTCTTTGAGATGTTGGAATCCTCTTGCTTCGGTAGTGCATCCTGGCGTGTTGTCTTTCGGATAGAAATAGACCAAGGTGTATTTGCTTTTTATATTTTTGAGACAGATTTCCTGCCCGTCCTTGTCGGTTAGACAGAAGTCTGGAGCTTTATCGCCTGTAGTGAGTGTCATGGGTTTCAAACCTCCTTATAGGGTGGCAAGTATGAGTGCAGATGCAAATACCGCTATGAATAATAGCCATTTTTGTTTTTGTAGTATCACCACATTGAAAAATAACTGATGGTTTTTTTGTTTTTAAGGGTTATGAAAGAAACATTTCAGAAGGTTCGTTGTCTCAACTCATCAGCGGCTTTTCGTATCGTCGGTTCGAGAAAGAGGCTTTGCTTCCACGTCTCGACAAGCGCGTCAAGAAGCAAGTCTTTTTTCACAGTGTGATACGCTATATTATAGACGATCTGTTCATGTCGTCGTTGGTAGAGGTGCCAATCGGGCTTGAGATCGTTTATATTCATGATATAGACCGTTCTGTCTTTTGTGTGGATGTTCTGGATCTCATACGCTCTGCCTGTCTCTTCATCAACAGGAAGATTGTTCTCGCCTCTCGTGTAGAAATAGATGGTACCCCCTGCTTCAAGGGCTTTGTAGCGATCCCGCTGTTCGGGTGTCTTTTTCTTTGACTTC
Source organism: Candidatus Woesearchaeota archaeon (assembly GCA_046546105.1). Classification (GTDB taxonomy): domain Archaea; phylum Nanobdellota; class Nanobdellia; order Woesearchaeales; family SKGA01; genus SKGA01. The sequence continues at coordinate 16,134 of JBKGYN010000015.1, forward strand.
ATCACAAGCTCTTCCAAAGAGACATTCTTCAGATCGACTTTCAGCTGTTGCCTGGTCAGATGGCTGATTGCGCTCTCGTACCGACCTGCAAAGATGTTATCCAAGAATCCTTTGTACGTTTCCATCTCAAAAAGCGTGAGGTTGTTTGAGGGCTCTTCTTTTATGGATACTCCTTTGTAGAAGCCGTGTCGTTTGTAATAGATTTTTTGTCTTCCTTCCTTGACATTCTTGTGTTCATCATCATTGAACTCTTCGCTAAGATATACTTTATCGAAACTCGTGATTACTCGTGTCGGATAATCCTGTTCAAATCGTGTGCTATCTCCGACGACATACAGATAAGAACCTTCCTGATGAATAGGTTTCAGGTTGTATGCTGATAATTTGTGCTTGATTGTCGCATCAAGCTCTCTGAGTTTCACATCCATCATTTCCACATTCTGCTTGTACTGGGCATAGAATCGTCGCTTGTAGCGTCGGTGCCAGTATAAGTCTTTAAGATATCGTTTCAGCTTTTTTTCATCGGGTGTCTTGCCAAGTTCTTTTTCCACCTTCATTGCCGCTTCTCTTACGAATTCTTTGGCGAAATACTTTCCCTCATACCTCACGAGTTGTGTTTTGATATCCTGCTCTGCCTCATACGGGATGTTGAGCTGTTGTCTCTTGTGCAGAAGGTTTCGTTCCCGTTTGTGCAGTGTCATCGTATCTGAAACGAGCCAATCGCAGGCACTGTTGAGGATATTGGTGATGTATTCCTGTTGGAACGATGTTTCCGGTTTCATCCCGAGAAGATGTTTCGCATGCGGGTAGAATTTCATCAATTCTTCGCTGAACGTCTTTGCATAGTTGATCTGTATGAGCTTGACATCTGTATAGATTCCGGGTTTCGCGCGCAGGTTGCTGATATCAGAAAGGTGATATTTGAAACGTTGCTTGGCATTTGAGTATTCCTGTCTTGCTTCTTTGGTGTTGAGAAACAAGTCGTCCTTGTAGATCTTGTTCTTCTTGAAAAAATCCATTTTCTGCCGTTGTTGCACTGCCCGTGTCGAATAGAAAGGCAGTTGGATTGCCAGATTATCCTGCTCCGCTAGTCGCGCTCCGAATTCAAGGCTCCATCTGAACTCTTCGCTGTTGTGCATGTCGAGAAGCACGTCGACATCGCCTGTGAGATACGTAGCGATCGTTTGTGCTGCTTTGACACGTTCATGCCTGTCATGGTGGTATAGCGAGATTCCTTCAAGCTCGTCCATCTCATCGTAGGTGATGGTCTTGCTGAACGCCTCGCTGCCGAGCACTTCCTTTCCGATGAGATCGAGTTTCTTGTTCGGAAGGTATTTATACGCCATTTGCGCCCAGCGAAGACGATCGATCATTATACGCCCTCTCGTCCCTATCCGTTCGAAAAATTTCGTCGTCGCCTCATGCACAGGTGTTTTCTTGTCAAGGCCTATGGAGAAGGTTCCTTCCTCGTTAAGCTTGATAAAATCGAACTTGTTGTTATATGCGCTTATCGTGAGCGGATCGTACTCAAGAATATCTCTTGCTACTGTCTGAAGCAACCTGCTCTGGTTTGGAAATCGTTTGATCTCATACCCGTTCCACTTCTCGCTTCCGGGATCTGAAAGTGTATATATGACTTTGCGGACCTCTCCTTGTTGATGATAGATCGTTCCTACCCAGCTGATCATGGCTTCTGCAGGTCGTTTGAAAAACGGTATCTCTATATCGAGATCAACCCATGGTAATTGGTGCAGCTCTTCTCCGGTGATGCCTCTTCGTTTCTCTATAAAATCAAGATCAGGTATAGTGATTTCTGCCCTGCCGTTCTCCCTGCTGATGCTATAGGGCGTTTGCTTCTCAGCTCTTTTATAGATATCTTCTATCATGCTTCTGGTCTTGACCGCTTGTTCACCCGTCTTCAGCCTTGTGGCCTCATCGACACTGTCGATACCTTTTTTTCGCATCCTTTCATCAAGCTTGTTGAACCGCCTTGTCACTGTTCCTTTGTCTAATCCTTTTTCAAACGCGAGTATTTCTTCTCTGATCGTATCGAGTCCTCGGTTATACTCTTTGATTTTTGAGAGTGTGTCGGCAAGCTCGTCATTGGTCGTGATAATTTCGCCAGGTCTGATCAGTGTCTCTTTTGCGTGTTCCGTATAATGGCCTGTGAAAAATCGTGCATTGAGTTCCTTATCGAACTCTCGGGCAATACTTGGCGGGCCGTAAAGAAAAAGATTCGAGAGTCCTTTGTTCTTCTTCGAATCAAGGATGTTTTTGTTGATCTCTACGTGCAGGTCTTTTGTCGCCGGGTGGCTTTTGAGTTTTTTGAGCGTATCGTTGAGAAGTGACTCGTTCATATGTCTCGATGGGAACGTGTGGGTGTATGGTATGTAGATTGAGCCGTGCTTCCAGAGTGCAACGCCCAGCCTGTCCTTGTGGGATTCCACCCATACATCCGTGACGATAGCTTCAAGCGACATCTCGCTTCGAAGTAGAAAGAAGATAAGTATATAAAACTATCACTTGTCGGTGGTTTCAAAGGATATCTGCTGGTTGCTTTCCCTTTCTCATTTTCGCTTGTTTCTCCCGCAGCTTGTTTACCTCATCGCGTAGCCTGATCGCTTCTTCAAACTCCAGATTCTCTGCAGCCTTTTTCATCTGCGCTTCCAGATCGATGATCGCTTTTGGGATGTCCTTTGACGGCAATGACTTGCTCGACAGGCTCTTGATTTCTTCTGGTTCTACTGGTTTCTGGATGGTCTGCGGTTTGATATTGTGTTTCTTGTTGAACGCTAGTTGTCTTCGCCGCCGCCGTTCGGTCTCTTTGATTGTCTTGTGGATGGCTTTTGTCTTCTTATCTCCGTAGAGGACGACCTTCGAATCGCTGTTCCGGGCAGCTCGTCCTATTGTCTGTATAAGGCTTTTCTCGTTTCGTAGGAAACCTTCCTTGTCTGCATCCAAGATGGCTACAAGTCCTACTTCAGGTATATCGAGTCCTTCTCTCAAGAGGTTGATGCCCACAAGGACATCGAACTTGCCAAGTCGGAGTTGCCTGATGATCTCTGTTCGCTCCAGAGAATCAATCTCTGAATGCAGGTAGCGCGTCTTGACATCCTGGGAGGCCAGATACTCTGTCAGCTCCTCTGCCAGTCGCTTCGTGAGTGTCGTTACCAGCACGCGGTTATTCTGTTTCACTCTTTTCTCGATTTCGCCAAGCAGGTCTTTCATCTGCCCCTCGCTCGGTTTCATCTCGACCGGTGGATCAACCAGCCCTGTTGGTCTGATGATCTGCTCGACCACCTGGTTGCTGTGTTCCAGCTCGTATTCAGCCGGTGTTGCTGAAACGCAGATGACATTATTCATGAACCGCTTGAACTCTTCAAAGCGTAGCGGTCTGTTATCCATAGCGCTCGGGAGCCTGAATCCGTACTCGACAAGCGTCTCTTTTCTGGAGCGATCCCCTTTATACATACCGTTTATCTGCGGTATAGTCTGATGACTCTCATCTAGTATCATGAGAAAATCATCCGGGAAAAAATCAAGCAGGCAGTACGGTCGCTCTCCTGGTTTTCTCCGGTCGAAGAATCGAGAATAATTCTCGATACCGGTGCAATATCCCATCTCTTTTATCATCTCTATATCATAATTGACCTTTTGCTTGAGCCGATGGGCGTAAAGCGGGTTTTTCTCTTCGAGCTTAGGCAAATGCTCTCGTAACTCTGCTTTGATTTCTTCGATTGCCTTATCGATCACATCTTCTTCGACAACGAAGTGTTTTGCCGGATAGAGGGTGATCGCTTCACGCTCTGCCACCTTCTCAATGTCAGGTGTGGTCAGTTCCGTGATTTTTGATATGGTGTTTCCCATCAGTGAGATGCGGATGATATTATTCATGTATGTCGGGATGATGTCGACTGTCGATCCCCTCACCCTGAACCGTCCTGGCACTAGCTCCGTATCGTTGCGTTCGTATTGCATCTGTAGGATTTCTTGCATAAGCTCTCTGCGGCTGATCTTCTGTCCTTTCTCAAAACTCTTTGTCAGATTCTTATAGCTGCTCGGATCTCCCAGGCCGTAGATTGCTGAGACTGAAGCGACGACAATCGTGTCTGAACGTGTGAGCAAGTTCACTGTTGCTGAGAGTCGCATCTGCTCGATCTTTTCATTGATCTTCGCATCCTTTTCGATGTACGTATCCGTTGCCGGCAGGTAGCTTTCTGGCTGGTAGTAATCATAATATGAGATGAAATACTCGACCCTGTTATCTGGGAAGAACTCCTTGAGCTCCTTGTAGAGTTGGAATGCGAGAGTCTTATTGTGTGCCATGACCAGTGTCGGCTTACCGTAGTTCTCGATGGTGTGTGCCATCGTGAATGTTTTTCCGCTTCCTGTGACTCCGAGAAGGGTCTGGAGATCGTATCCTTGTTTTAACCCGTCTGAAAGTTCCTTGATGGCTTTTGGCTGGTCTCCCGCTGGCTTGAATGGAGATTTGACCTTGAACATACTTGCCTCGGAATGCAGGAGTATTTTTATGTCTTGTGAAGAGAACAGGTGTTTTTAATCTATTATACTGCTGTTGCGAAATGTTTTTAAAGAAGATGTTGGAAAATTGTTTTTGAGATGTATCCTGACGAAAGCGAATTTGAGGAAGTCTATTCTGACGGTGGTCGTGCGGACATGGTTGATAACGATGAGATGAGTGCTGATGAAGAGGCGTTCATGAGTGGTTATGATGAAGAACGTAATAAGACTGCTGCCCAAGACGAACTGTCTGAGGATGACGATGATCCTTATGAGAAAGCCTTTGCCAAGAAACGCCGTCGGCGAAGCAAACGGCAGTCGCAGTCATTTGACGCTGAGGAGATCGAGGCTGAAGTGACGCTTCGTTGATTACTTGTTTGTTTTCTCATCTTTTTTTCTTTAGTTCCTCGCAGTGTTCCTATCTTGAACGCTATTGGTTTTTGCCGCTGCCTGATTAAAGCAAAATATTAAAAACCCATTCTTTGCATCTTACGTGTATGGCGACAGTGACAGGCAACAAGTTCAACACGTTTTATGGTGTGTTCATCCCTAGCACCCTTGCGATCCTTGGTGCGGTCATGTATTTCATCCTTCCGCATGTCCTTGGTGGTGTCGGCTTGTGGAACATGCTTTTGATTATCGTGCTCGCTCACACTATCACTATCTCGACAGCTTTTTCCATCTCAAGCATTGCCAGTAATCTTGATGTCAAGGAAGGTGGTATCTATTATCTTGTTTCAAGAAGTTTGGGTCGCGAGTTAGGTGGGAGTACCGGTATCCTTCTCTATCTTGCTCAGACCATTTCGATTGCATTCTACTCGGCTGCTTTTGGCCGGGCAGTGGCTGGTATATTCCTCCGATTCGATATTCTTGTTCCTGAATTTTACCTTGCATTAGCTTCGTTTATCGTTTTTGGCATCATTTCTTTCAACGGGGCAAAGCGTATTCTCAATATCCAGGCAGTGATTCTTGGTGTAGTCATGTTGTCTTTGCTCTCGATATTTCTTGCCCCTTCTTCTGTTGATTATTCCACCGTTGTTACTGATCAGCTTCCTTTCTGGGTCGCTTTTGCCCTGTTCTTTCCTGCCGTCACTGGTCTTGATGCTGGGGTTGGTATGAGTGGGGATTTGAAAAACCCTCGAAAAAGCCTTATGAAAGGGACGTTTCTCGCTATCGGTTTCACTTTTTTGATTTACATCCTCCTAGCGTTAAAACTTTCTGTTCTTGCGGATTTTTCGGAATTGTTCTCGAATAAGCACATCATAGAATCTGTAGCGTTGGTTCCCCTTCTAGTCGTACTTGGGGCTCTTGTTGCCACTGGTTCTTCAGCTTTCAGCTTGTCCATGACTGCTCCTCGCACATTACGCGCTCTCACGCAGGATCGCATTCTCCCTGGTCGTTTTCATTTCTTGTCGCGTTCATTTTCAAGAACTTCTTCCGAGCCTCACATGGCCCTTCTATTCACTTTGCTCATTGGTGGTGTGGTCTTGTTCATCGGTGGCTTGGAATTTCTCTCTCAAGTGCTTACGATTCTCTTCTTATCTGCTTATAGTTGGATCAATGTCTCTGTCATACTTGAACGCTTCTCGATGAATCCTAGTTTTCGCCCTTCATTCAAAGTTCCATTTTTCGTTCCTGTTTTTGGGATGCTTGCATGTTACATTGTCATGTTCTTGTTCAATCCATGGGTAGCATTAGGTGTTATTGTATTGCAATTTTTGATTTCAGTATTCATGTCACGGCATAATAGTTCGAGTTCCATGGAGGGTATTTGGGGCGGGGTGCTTTTCCAGTTCATCCGTAAGATCCTGAGCAAAAGTGACCTTGGTAGTGAGAGTGAGAAGAATTATCGTCCTACCATCCTCGGCTTTTCGATGTCTAAAAAGCATCGTCGCTCCATGGTTCACATGCTTGATTGGATCAGTTCTGATGTGAGTATCAGCAAGATGTACTTGCTTCTTAAGGGTCAGCTCAGTCGTCGTGTCAAATCCCGGCAGCGGGAGCTTGCTTCGTTCAAGTCTTACGTTGCTGAAAATAAGATGAAATTGTTCTCGGGCGCGATTGTCACTCGAGATTACCAGTCTGCCATCCGTGATATTCTCCAGAGCGAGAGTGTCGGCGAGCTCAAGCTCAACACTGTCATGTTCGATCTTGATGAGTCCATAAAGTTGAAAAAACTCATTCCTGATATCGTGCGTCTGAAAAAGAATGTTGTTGTCATGCGTGATAATCATGGTCTTCTCAATACCAGAAATGAGTTCAAGACGATTGATGTCTGGTGGAACTCCCGTGAGAATGGTAATTTCATGCTGCTTCTCGCTTACCTCATCTCCCAATCCCCTATGTGGAAGTATAAGGGTTCAAAAATCCGTGTGTTCAAGATTGTCAATTCCAAACGGGAATATGCTGCTGAATACTCGGCGTTGAGAAGAGTGTTGGATCAGGCTCGTATAAAGAATGTCGAGATGAAGTTTGTGATGCGTCACGGGAAGAAAGTGCGCTCTGTCATTGCCGAGCAGTCTAAGGATTCTGATCTCGTGATACTTGGCATCCCTCATTTCATGGACAGCTCCAGCAAGAAAGACATCATCCGAAACGCCCGTTCCTACACCGAACCGTTCAGGGCAAGTCTGATCGTCCGAGCGTATGATGAGATTGATTTGAGCGCTTCATGACTCTGTTTATAGACAGTTTTATATATTTTGGATGTTTCTATTGTGTAGTGATACTTATGAACTCAAACCTTGTTTTTATAGGACTTTTGGCAATGCTTGTTCTCATTGCCGGTTGTGCACAGCAGTCTGATAAGACGCCTGACGCTGTATTGGACGGGAAAAACGCCTCCTTTATCGAAGAGCGATTCCCTTCTCAGCCTGATGATGCTGCTGATAAAGGCGAACAGCTTCCTGACCAGCAGTTTCCTTACGAAGGGTTTTGTGAGAACAAGTGCGGTGATGGCCAGTGTGACGAGCTCGTCTGCATGGCTGATGGTTGCCCTTGTACAGAAACCCCTGAAAACTGTCCTCGGGACTGTGCATAGATCATATTGATCTCCTGATTTTTTCTTTTTTTCTTTCCTTCTTGGTGGATTCTCTTTGGTTTATGTTCTCATGATCGCGTGTTATGGAAACCTCTAATGGTAACCATCAGCATAAGTTTTATATACTCGACCCGCTTACGAAAGCCTTTATGGCACCTGATACTGCGTCACGCATTATCGAGCTCCTTGAAGGGAATGCTCACGATTTGACTATCAGCGAGATCGCTACGACTCTTGGTATTGAAAGACACACTGCTGCCAAGCATCTTGACGCTCTTCACGCGAAAGGGTTGTGCGAGTATCGTGCCGTGGGTCGTTCCAAGCTCTGGAGACTTGCTGACTCTCCTCTACTGTCTATCTTCAAAGATGATGACTCGCCCTTATCCAAAGAACTCGCGTCAATGCTCCGTGACATCGGCGATCGCATCGTCATCCAGGACGAGGAATTGAAAGTCATATGGAGCAATGATGAACGGGTTGTGAACAAGAAATGCTTTGAAGCGTTTACAAGGCGAAAGTCTTCCTGTCCTGACTGTCCTGTCAGAAAGACCTTCGAAAGCGGTAATGGCATGACCAAAGATGGTCATGGGGGGCGGGTTAAGACCACTCCTCTGAAAAAGAACGGCAAGACCGTTGCAGTTGTCAATATCACTTGCAGAAAATGATTCACGAGGCTTGATATCTATGGATGCATTCGGATTACCTGAACTCGGATATGAGTACGACGCACTAGAACCTTACATCGATGCTGAAACGATGGAGCTTCATCACAAAAAGCATCACCGGTCCTATACTGATAAGTTCAACGCTGCCCTTGAGAAGCATCCTGATCTCTTTGAAAAAGACGCTGAAGAGATCATTGCGGATCTCGAAAACGTTCCCGAAGACATCCGGATGGCTGTCCGGAATCACGGTGGCGGTTATGTCAATCACAAGCTTTTCTGGACTGTGCTTGCAAAAGATGTTCCATTGCAGGGGTCTATCAAGGAGGCGATCGAGCGTGATTTCGGCAGCTTTGAGGAGTTCAAGAAAGAATTTGCCGCCGCTGCGAAAGGACAATTCGGTAGCGGTTGGGCGTGGCTAGCCGTGAAGCGGGACTCTGGAGACCATGAACTGGGAACTGGAATTGTTGAGCGGGGTTCGGAAAACAGCGCTCATGCTGCTGGCGAGCTGGTTGTCTTGAAAACGCCTAACCAGGATTCTCCCTTGACTGATGGGTATGTGCCGCTTCTTGCCATTGATGTCTGGGAGCACGCATATTATCTCAAGTACCGCAACCGACGACCAGAGTACATCGAGAACTTCTTCAATGTCATCAACTGGGAGGAAGTCAACCGCCGATATGAAGAGGTTGTAGGAACATAAAAAAATAATGCATGCAGGTTTGAAGTGATATGATAGTAGAAGGACTGATTGAATTACACAATGTCACATTGCAAAAAGAGACTGTGGAAACAGGTGATGATGGTGTTAAGACTTACCAGCAGAAAAGACTCATCGATGATCTGTCCATGAATGTCTGGAAAGGGCATATTCATGCGGTCTTGGGTCCGAACGGCGCTGGCAAGTCAACACTCGCTTATCTGCTCATGGGCCTTGATGGCTACACGGAGTTCGATGGCGATATTCTCTTTGAAGGTGAATCCATCAAGGGGATGTCCGTTGCCCAGCGCGCACAGAAAGGCCTCACGATCGCCTGGCAGGAGCCGGCACGTTTCGAAGGAGTTACGGTCCATAAATTCCTTGAAGTCTCTGCAACCACAAGAGCGATTTCTTCTGAAAAGCTTGAAGAAGAGATTTGTCACGCGCTCGATCTTGTAGGTCTCGATCCTGGGACGTATCTCTCCCGCTATGTTGACGCTACGCTCTCCGGTGGTGAGCGTAAGCGTATCGAACTCGCTTCGATCGTCATGTGCCGTCCGAAGCTGGTCGTTCTTGACGAGCCTGATTCCGGTATCGATATGGATGCTCTTAACAAGATTCTCAAGACGGTTCGCTATCTCTCTGAACAGGGAGCTACCATCCTTCTGATCACACACAGCCTGAAAGTCCTTGAAGAGGCAGAGCATGGATTTTTGATCTGTGACGGTCGCCTCCTTCACAAGGGTACTGTCAAGGAGGTCGTGCCTGTCTTCCGTAACAAGTGCATGAACTGCACTCATGCCAATAAACCATCTCCTGGTGGGGTGACATTACAGTGACTCAAGATGAATATCGGATACTGACGACCACTGCAAATATTGCACCGACCCTCAAGGATCCTTCCGTGGGAAGTCTTGTCGTGCACAATAACAAGATCCTTGGCGATCAGGCTGTGGACGGCCTTGAGGTCATCAAGACAGAGACTTCCGATGGTGTTGACATTTCCTTGCGTCTAAAGGAGGGCGTTGTCATTGACAAGCCTGTGCATATGTGTTTTGGTGTTCTTCACGGTATGGAGCTCCAGAAAATCAACCTGAATGTGCATCTTGAGAAGGGTTCGTCGATGAAAGTCTATGGTCATTGCATCCTCACCGCAGACAAGCCTGTCAAGCATGTCATGGACGCTGAGATCACGCTCGAAAATGATTCCCGGTTCAGCTATTTCGAACGCCACACGCACAACGATAAGGGAACGACCGAGGTCTATCCTAAAAGCGTTGTCAAGGTCGGTAAGAATGCTCGCTATCGAACAGAATTTGAACTGCTGAAAGGTCGTGTTGGCAGGATGGAGATTGATATCGAAAGCTATGGCGCGGAAAAGAGCGTCAGTGACATGATCACTCGCGTCAGCGCTCATGGTGCTGACAAGCTTTCTGTGCGTGAAGTCGCTCATCTCAACGGCGAGTATGCACGCAGTGCCTTGCGTTCGAAAGTCGCCGTGCGCGATGAGGCTAATGCTGATATCTATAACAAGATCATCGCCACTCACGCCCATGCTAAAGGTCACGTCGATTGTACGGAAGTGCTTAAAGACGAGGGTGTTGTCTCTGCTTATCCCGACGTGGAAGTCCGTCATCCGAAAGCCCGAGTCACGCACGAGGCAAAGCTTGGCGGGGTTGATGATAAGCAGCTTGAGACGCTCATGAGTAAGGGCTTGTCTGAAAGTCAGGCTGAAGAGATTATCATCGAAGG
>JBKGYN010000016.1:0-24173 GCA_046546105.1 Candidatus Woesearchaeota archaeon
ATTCACTAATGTCGCTTCAGAAAAAATGAAGCGCCACCACGTTAGAATATCTTGCAGAGATTCACTAATGTCGCTTCATGAAAAAATGAAGCGCCACGGCCCGGACTTTCAACAGTTCAGCCCAAGCGTTCTTGACAACGACGGTGACTAAGGCATCCTGAGATGCCGAACGTCGCCTGCCGCTTTGCCAGCTTTGGACTAAAGCTGATTTGAACCGGGAATCCCAGATGGGACAAGCTATCACAGCAAGCAGGAATCTGCAAGCAGAACTCTGCTTATTTCCAGGCTTGCGCAATACCAGATTATGCGACCGTGGCATTTGAAAATGAAATTATTGATTCAGGTCGCTTACCAGACGTAATTCCTTTCGTCGAGCATGCGACCGTGGCAGTTGAAATCGATACAGCTTTCAGGGAGAACATGCTATTTATAAAAGTAGTGGTCAGGATGTATGAAGAAGAAGTCTAAAAGAAAAAGTGCAAAAGGCAGTGTTAGAGTTCGCACTCAAAAACAACCATCTGTGAGCTATCAGTCCATCGACTGAAAAAACAGTCCAGTTCCAGATTCGGCAAGGTTTAATATCGAATCATACCATTTCGATTTCGATATTCAAACCGCGGCGAACAAAGTACGCCTGGGTTTTCACATAGACATTTCGAAGGTTTATTAAACCATCTCAATCTCTATATTCAAACCTACGGCAGTGTCCTGCCGAGGTTTAACATTGAGTTAGACCATTTCTATCTCAATGTTTAAACCTTCTGGAATAGGGACGCGCATGATAAGCCGCAAGGCACGCTCGTCAACACCGATGTCAATAAGCCGCTTGTGGATGCGCATCTCGTATCGTTCCCAAGTCGCTTTACCCTCGCCATCAGGACTCTTACGAGTAGTGATCTTGAGTTTCTTCGTTGGAAGAGGGATTGGACCCTTAAGAACGACGCCTGTCTTTTCAGCTATAGATTTGATATACTCACAGGTCTGATTGATCTTGTCAATGTCTGTGCTTGCAAGTTTTATTCTGGATTTTTGCATGTTCTCGACCTGTATCTGTGTATCAAACTATAACTTTTGTTACAAAGTTATATGTTGAAGGTGATTGTTAGGAGGCGATAGGGAAAGGATAAAAAAACAAAAAGAGGGTTGGAAAGATATCCAACCTTATTGTTTCTTGACAACGTCGATGCACATACCTGCAGCGACAGTCTTACCGGAATCCCGGATAGCGAAGTTAGCCATCTGAGGGATTTCTTCCTTCTTCTCAAGTACCAGCGGAGTGGTCGGTCGGATCTTGACCACACCTGCGTCTCCGTTACGGAGGAAGTCAGGGTTGTCAGCCGGTTCAGGACTTACTCGCTTCACAAGCTCTGTGAACTGGCAAGCGATCTGACTCGTATGGATGTGGAATACCGGCGTGTAACCAACAGTGATAACACTTGGGTGGTTCAGGATAACGATCTGACCAGTGAATTCAGTAACGACTGTTGGAGGGTTGTCTTCCTTACCGATAACATCTCCACGTGCAAGGTCTTTCTTACCGAAGCCACGAACGGAGATACCGACGTTGTCGCCAGGGTAAGCTTCTTTCTGCTGCTCGTGATGCATTTCGATAGTCTTACACTCACCACGGACACCAGTCCCTTCACGACCAGGCATAGCAACAAGCTTGTCACCGATCTTGAGAACGCCAGTCTCGATTCGACCTACAGGAACGACACCGATGCCAGTGATGTTGTAGACATCCTGAACAGGCATTCGCATAGGAAGATCGATAGGCTTTTCAGGAACGCTGAAATTGTCGATTTCCTGATAGAGAGTCTTACCTTCATACCAAGGCATGTTCTCGCTCTTGTTGTAGACGTTGTCTCCTTTCAGAGATGCTAGCGGGATGAAAGGGATCTTAGAGGTATCGTATCCGACGCTCTTGAGAAGCTTGGTAACCTCTTCCTTGACAGCATTGAAACGATCCTGAGAGTAATCCTGGAGATCCATCTTGTTGACAGCGACGATCATCTGCTGAACACCGAGCGTTCGTGATAGGAACACGTGCTCTTTGGTCTGAGCGTTGACACCGTCGTTAGCTGCTACAACGAGAACTCCAGCATCCGCCTGGGAAGCACCTGTAATCATGTTCTTGACAAAGTCCCTGTGGCCCGGAGCGTCGATGATAGTGAAGTAGTACTTTTCACTCTCGAACTTCTTGTGAGCAAGGTCGATAGTAACCCCTCGTTCCTGCTCTTCTTTCAGCCCGTCCATCGCGTAAGCGAACTCGAATCCGGCTTTACCAAGAGATTCTGCTTTCTCACGGAACTTACGGAGCTGCTGTTCGGACAAGTTTCCGCTATCGAACATCAATCGTCCGACGGTTGTTGACTTACCATGGTCAACATGGCCGATAAATACTAAGTTAATATGTTCTTTTTTGTCTGCCATTTTATAACAAACCTCGATTTGTCTTATATATATATACTCACACTCAAGAACCGTGATAACTTCCGGTAGTGACGCTGTAGGAACACGAGTTCCTGTAAGCTCCCGCGAGACACAATGCGTGTCGCATCACGGCTACCTCCCCCTTGATTGATGTGAAGGTGAGCAGTATACCTGCACGTACACAGGTAATCAGCTGCGAGAAAACACCACCTCTTTATAAAAGTTTTGCCGGCATATACTCCTGAAAGAGAATAAGCATCCAGAATGACAAGGCGTGATAAGTATTATAAATGAGCTTCGGTTCTCCGAAGCAATATAATGGTTGATGAGACGTTCCAGAATAAGCGTGCAAAGCTTCTTGCGCAGACAAAGCGGGCTGTAGCAGATTCATTCTCCCCTGATGTGACGGTAGGCCAGCTCCTGGCAGTTATCGATGAGCTGATGATACAGGCAAACAACGCTTCCAAACGCCTTCGCGAGTGGCACGGGGCAGTCATGCCTGAAGTCAGCCATAAGGTGACCGATCACGAACGATTCTGCCGATTGGTCAGCGAGAAAACTTACGAGGAGCTTAAAAAAGAGTTCTGCAATAATATCTCGATGGCAGCGAGCATCGACGAGACCTCCTACCAGACCATCAGAGAATTTGCAAGCCACGTCATCAGCAAGTACGATCTGAAAGACAAGCTTCTCAAACGCCTCGAAGACATCCTTTCAAACCACGCGCCGAATATGCTTGCAATGTGCGGAACGACAATAGCAGCACGCCTCATCACGTCAGCAGGATCACTCAAGAAAGTATCATTCTTGCCCGCATCGACAATACAGATGCTAGGCGCTGAAAAAGCGCTATTCAGGCATCTGCGAAGCGGAGCCCGAGCGCCGAAACACGGATATATATACGCCCATCCCCTTCTCAGCCGCGCAAAGAACAAAGATGCTGGCAAGATCGCACGAACACTCGCCGACAAGATCTCCATGTGCGCACGACTCGATTATTTCAAAGGAGAGTTCAAAGCAAAAGAATATTATGCAGAACTCGAGAACAAGTTCTTTCCACAAGGTGAATCCCGATGACAGGAAAACAGAAAGTCACCTTTTCACCGACTCCGATCAAGAAATTCCCGAACATCTATAGTTCTGGAAAAGGGCGTAGGCAGCGCTTTCTTGTCAAGAGCGGTGCGGCAAGACCGATCTTTGACGAGCAGATAATCTCGTTCAAAGGCAGGAAGTACAGAGAAGTCGATCCTAATCGCAGCAAGCTGTTTGCAGCTATCGCTAAAGACATTTCACAGATAGGACTCAAAGAAGACTCTTCAGTGTTGTATCTGGGTGCAAGCCACGGCTACACAGTGAGTTTTCTCGCAGAGATGGTCGCGCAAGGAAGCATTTACGCGCTTGATTTCGCACCTCGCGTGGTCAGGGATCTTGTTTTTGTAGCGGAAGAATTCACTAATGTCGCACCGATCATGGCTGATGCGAACCAACCACAAGAATATAAGGAATCCCTTTGTGAAGAAGGCGTCGATGTTGTTTTCATGGATATTGCCCAGAAGGATCAGGTCGGCATCTTTCTCAAGAATTGCGATGCGTTTCTCAAGAAAGGTGGTTTCGGACTACTCGCGTTGAAAGCGCGAAGCGAGGATGTTACCAAAAAGCCTCGTGATGTATTCAAACAGGTGCGAAAAGTGCTTGATGAGAAAGAGGTTGTTGTCGATTACCGAGAACTAGCCCCTTATGAAAAAGATCACGCGCTTTTTGTCATGAAAAAGAAGTGAGCGAAAAATTATAACGCTACTGAAAAAGAGCTACCCGCGGATTGCCATAACAACAAAAAATAAGTGCGAGCGCGTCCACAAAACCCATTTTTTCACGGAATGAACAAAAAACACATAAATAACCACCATCTTCCAATAGTACTCAAATCAACTATTGATTTTTTCAGGGAGGGTTAAAATGAGCAAGAAACTGGTCAACACGAACCAACCGCACAAGCTGATGCTTGAGAAAACAAAAATTCTAGGCGAACACATCAACGATCGTTCAGACATGTACAAAGTCATGAGCCCAGACAATCTGGGACGAAGTTATGCCGTTGATACGGATATGGCGATCAATATAACAGAAGGTATGAAGACAACACTACCGATCGCATACATGATCACAGGTGTTGAAGGAAAATTCTACACAGTAAAACCAGTGACCAACAAAATGATCCTGAAACAATTAAGCGACGAGCTCAAACAGGAAGCGGCAATAGAAGCTGTCGATAACATCGAATCACGA
This sequence comes from Candidatus Woesearchaeota archaeon, assembly GCA_046546105.1. Classification (GTDB taxonomy): domain Archaea; phylum Nanobdellota; class Nanobdellia; order Woesearchaeales; family SKGA01; genus SKGA01. Next base: position 4,720 of record JBKGYN010000016.1, read on the forward strand.
ACCGACCAGGAGTACGAAGTCCCACGGCTCCTGATTGAGAACACGAACGATTTCTACCGGAAGGTCAAGGTCGATGAGACAACATATCTGGTCGAACAGGATGCTATTGAGGAAGTGTCAGGATTCACGACCCCCGAGTTCAATGCATACAAAGTCCTGAACAAGACAAGTGAAAACTATGAAGTGGAAGCTGTCAATGATCAAACGATCAAAAACAACATCGTTTCAGCCATCGATCAAGAAAACATGTTCATGAGCCTGAACGAGGTGAAAACCAGCGACGAGAGTCCTGAAATGGATCTTGAGGAGAAACTCTTCATGAACTATTTCAATTCAAAACAATAAATGAATTTTTTTTGTCTTTATTTTTTTTCAGAACGAATCAAGCCAATTTCTTAGCCATGTACGGGCCTTCGCGATCGTAACCGAATTTCCTATAATATCCACGGACGCCGACACCGCTTATCACAAGCATCTTATCATAACCGTGCTCAAGAGCGATCCTTTCAGCGCGAGCAAGGAGCTTGCGACCGAAACCCTTGTGCTGGAAAGAACTGCCATCAGCAGCACCAAGACGGGCAGCACTGCCATAGACGTGAAGCTCGCGGATGATAGCAGTCGACGGCGTGAATTCCGCGCGGAGCTGGCGTGACGGGAAACGCAGACGACAGAAGCCATACAAAGCATCAGCATCCGTGTCCTCGAACGAGATGAAAAACTCCTTGCCAGCACTCGCTTCGTACTCGATGACTTCCAAAGAGGCGTTAGCAGGATGTGGACCTGCAGACTTACGACCAACCTCACGAGCCCGGATATCACGGCTCTTGAGATCATGCTCATCCATAAAACGATCGACATACTGGCGAAGGTTAGTCCTGTCAACACCAGCCGCGCGACGATAGGTAGGAATATCACGCTGCACTCTCATGACACGGCAATAGGCAGGAACCTTGCTCAAGAACCAGCCGATGACAGCGGCAGCTCGTTCAGTGGAGAATGGTGTGTAACGGCCAGCCTCAAAATCATGGAGAAGTTTTGTTCCCGGCATGACCATGCACGGATAGAGCTTGAGCATGTCAGGCTGATAAGAACTATCCTCAAAGAGCTGTGCCAACCCTTGTTTTTCACGTTTTTCATCCACACCGGGCAGACCGAGCATCATGTGGAAGTTGAGCTTGAAGCCAAGATCACGAAGGACAGCGATGGACTGCTTGTTGCAGGCGATATCATGACCGCGATCGATGGCAGACAAGGCGTCATCATAGACGCTCTGGATACCGAGTTCCACGCGAGTACAGCCTTGCTCCAGCATCAGGTCGCCGTGCTCTTCCAAGCCCCAATCAGGACGAGTCTCGATGGTAAGGCCGATGCAACGGATGAAAGAAGATTCGTTACGAACCTGTTCAGTCTCCAGCGAGGATGAACATTTGAGTTCTTCAAGACGTGAGCGTATGCGCGTTTCACGGTCAGCATCATAGATGTCACCAGGAAGCTCGAAGAAGCGTTTGAACTCCTCAAGAAGGAACTCGCCAGCATCATCGAAGAATCGATCGGAAAAATCATTCATCGCCTTGAAGGCGTACATGACAAATTCATCCTGATAGGACTTGTCACGAGCGGGGAATGTCCCGCCCATGATTATGAGATCGACCTTGCTCAGGATGTGACCGGTCACAGCATACTGCTCGAGACGGTTGAAGACCTGAAAGTAAGGGTCAAAGCCGGCACGGGCACCGCGCATGGCAGCCGGTTCAGCGCCCGTATAGCTCTGTGGCGTGTCACCCCACTCACCATCGACACCGCCGGGACACATCGTGCACTTGCCGTGCGGGCATGAGTGAGGACTTGTCATGATAGCGATGGGAGCGACGCCTGAAAGCGAGCGGTTCGGCTTGGTCTGCAGTCGCGTGCGAAGCCATGAGGAAACATCGTCAGGAGCGTGAAGGAAGACTTCAATGTCTGTCGGGATCTTTTTCATAGCATGCTTTCTGCAGAGCTCCACTTTACGCTTGGCAATATCCTCTTTAGAAAGAGAGTCGTTCTCCTCAAGCACGGCGATAAGATCCTCAACAAAATCATCCATGGACATGAAGATGGAGAAACGAGAGGAGTTATATAAAACTCGTGAAAAAACCAATCCAAAAACCATAATATTTATATATTTTATAATAATTATAATTGTTATAAGGAGGCAGGATCATGAACACCACCATATCAATTTCTCACGACACACAGGAAGATATCAAGGAATTCGGGCATAAGGGAGAGACGTATGACGAGATATTGCAACGACTTCTCAGACAAGCAAAAGACAGACAATTACGAGAAGTCCTTATGGATGATAGCGACACGATGACACTGGAAGAAGCCAGGAAAGAGTTGAAGAAATGAGAAATGGCACAGGTTATAATCACTAAAAGCTTCTTCAAAGAACTGAAAAAACGATTTGGAGATTCGGAAGCGGAAAAAATTCTCGACCTACTGGAAACATTAGAAACGAGTCCGAAAAAAGGAAAATATGTCGGTGCAGTAGGAGGTATTGTCATCAAAGAACTGAAATACAAGAGTTACCGATCCTACTACGTGACAGACAGGTTCAAGATAAAAGCGCTATCGATAGAGAATCTGAAAGATCTCATCATCAAAGTGATAAGACTGTCAAAAAAGAACTACCAACAAGATGTCATTGATGAAATAAAAAGAATTCTCCGAAATTTCGGCATGGAAGGCTTCTGAATCACTCGAGAAAATCAGGCAACATCTGCGGCGGTTTGATATGACCTTCATCCACAAGCCACAAGTGCTCGACACCGATCTTGCCAGCGTACAATTTCTTGATGTCACCGCCGTTTTCCACGAAGCGCTCGATGAGCAGCTTGCCCTGAAGATAAGAATGATCCTTGAGATAACCGCCTGGCCTTGACGTGTCGCCGAGACCACGCTTGGCACGGGCTGCGACCATGAAGGCGCGACGATCATCCTCGACAAACGGACGGACGGCTTCATAGACGTCTCTGAAGCCACTATCAGCTGCAACGCTTGTCGCAATCACGCGGGTAGCATAGTTACGAAGGATAGAAGAATCATCAATACCTTGCAAACGCTCATTATACCCTGCAAGACCTTCTTCAGTGGGTAGGTAGTGAGGCAGGCCATGAGCAAGGATGCCATAGTCCTGGGCAAAGCCGTTTTCAGCGCGCAGCACGTGCGTTCCGATCTCGTGATAGATGAGTTTTTTAGCACGCTTTTGCGAGAAGAACATGCCATCCTTGACACGGACGGTGCGATTGCCGGAACTGATCGATGCATTAGCGAGAAAGGCAGGATTATATTCGATAGTCCAGCCTTCAAGACCGTACGAGCTTATGGCGTCAATGAGCATCTGACCGAGCTCCCGGGATGAAATTGATTTGACAGGTTCAGGAGTGTCAGGAACCGGCTGGTTGAGGATACGCTTCGCTTCAGTGAGAAGATCACCACTCACTCTGCCGAAGAGAGGGATAGTGTCAAAGGTGGCCCCGCCGATGTTATCCAGAGCTCTCGCTTCAATGAGGAAATGCTGGCGGATGTCCTCAAACAGCTGTCCGAACTTGGTGGAAGTGGGAATCTCAAGCGCTTCAAGCTCTTTAATATGCTCTTTGACGTCGATGTCACGATACTTGAATTGCGGATCGTAAGAGCCGTTACGAGTGGTGAAGGCGATGAACTCTTCCTCGATGTTGATAGGAGTGATCCATGTGTAGTTATACCGGACATCACTCAAACGGCACAAGACCTCATCAGCATGTTTCAACCGGACATTAGAATCATCCATCTTTCCCATCATCCAATAGTTACCCAGGATACATGAGTTTTATAAACATTGTGGAATTAGCGACGAAGAGAGTATCATGACAATCAATAAGATCACAGAGGGAGAAGCGATCATCCTGGCAGAGGATGTTGATGTTGCAAGCAGAGAACAAGAGGTGTTCTATAATAAGGAGATGGAACTCAACAGGAGCGTCACGATAGCACTGCTTCGAAAGCTCCCGAACACGCACATGAAAGTAGCGCTGCCACTAGCAGGATCAGGGGTGCGAGCACTGCGACTGCTTCTCGAACTGCCTCCTGAGAAGATAGAAATCGTCAAGGCAAACGATATGAAAGAGAAAGCCGTATCGCGCATGAGAGAGAATCTCAAGCTCAACACAATCGACGAGAACAAGATGATCATCAGCCATGAGGATGGCAACGTATTCCTGCAAGCAGAAGCAGGTTTCGATTATATCGATGTCGACCCGTTCGGCAGTCCGAATATCGTGCTTAATGAAACGGTAGCGCATGCCAGAAAGGGAGGGATCATCGCCATTACAGCAACGGACACGGCAGCACTTGCAGGAACCTACCCGCAAGCTTGTAAGCAGAAATACCAAGCAGTATCGGCGCCGATGCCGCAACGCCATGAGATGGGACTGCGCATCCTAGCACGAAAAGCGATAATGACAGGAATGCATTACACGAAACGGCTCACCCCAATACTATCGTATCATGAGAAGCATTATTACAGGATCTTTTTCAAGGTCGAGAAGGGAAAGCAAAAAGCAGCATCAGCCTATGAACACATCAATAGCCACTATCACCACTGTCCACACTGCGGCTTTCACGAAACAAGCAACGGTGCCAAGAAGAAATGCCCGCACTGCCAAGGAGAGTTCTCATGGGCAGGGCCACTATATGACGGGCCGCTCCAGGACAAAGCCATGGTGACAATGCTTGAGGAAGAGACAAAAGAGAATAAGAGACTCACACGACTCTTCGCCAAACTCAAGGAGGAAGCGAGACTTGACATTCCCGGTTTCTATGATACGCACCAATTAGCACAACAACTGGAGACTCCGCTCAAGAAAGTGAAAGACATCACCGCAAAGCTTGAAAAGAAAGGCTATAAGGCTGTTCAAACAGCGACCGTGCCAGAAGGCATCAAGACTGACGCACCATATGAAGACGTGAAAGAAGTCATGAGAGAGAAGAAGTGATCATTGCTGTTGCTTCTCATACTTCTTCTCAAGGTTATAGATGTAAAAAATATTTTCGGTCTTATCAGATTTGAGCTGCTTAAGGGATTCCTGAAAGGTGTCTTGATCGCCTCGTTCCAGACTGAGCGTCGCTTGTCGATACAAGGATTTGACATGAGCAGAATCAATATCAAGGGCAGTGTCATAAAAACAGGATGCTGTTTCTGGATCATGCTCTTTTTCAGCTACAAGCCCTCGTAAAAACCAAGTCCTTGCGTTAGCAGTATCGAGTTCGAGCGCCTTGTCAAGATAGGCATAAGCCGAATCATATCGTGCGCCTTGGGCACTGGTCATCGCCAAAGAATACAATGAAGCGAGGCGAGTGGTATCAAGCCGGTACGCTTTACGCTTGAAAGCGAGAATTTCTTCGATGGAGGCATCGGAATCCTCAAGGGCATCGCCGAAATAACGATAAAGAGGAGCCAGGGCTTGAGAGTCAGGAAGCGACCGGAGATAAGAACCGCTTTCCAGAGAATGAGCGGAAAGGCCATATTTCTCTATGTAATGACTGTCAGGCAAGGATTTGCCGGAAGTCGTCTCCCAGTTGATAACAGTATCAAGCTCTTCGGATTCGTAGCGCACGAAGATGTGGTCATCAGAAGCGATGACAGGGCGGATGGAAAATGGGTAGGCCTTTCCAAGAGAGTTGAAGACCAGAGAACGATGGAAACAGGCAATGCCATCATAAGGAGAGGATAACTTCTCATTGAGAAAAGGCCCATCAGTATTTCGCAAGCCGTGCTTATCAAAAAGCGAATCCACCGTGGTGAAAAAATCACGAGCTTCCCTTTCAGAACGGCGCTCGTGAGGCTTAAAGGAAGTATAGACATCACTGAACAGCTCATTGAGACGCTCCATAGCAGCGTCTCGACCTTCAATACCGAAAGCATCTTCTAAACGAGACACCTGATCAACAGTAAAAGAAGGTGCAGTATTTTCAAGCACGGCCTCAACCACATCTAAACGCGGCAATGAAGAGCCAGATGACTGGCCAGGGCTTTGATAAGAAGCCAGAGCAAACACCAGACCAAACCCAAAAGAAACTACTTTTGAAACTACCATTAAGAAGTGAAAATAAACATTCTTTTATAAATGTTCCTTTGATAAGTGAAAACGAAAGAAATCAGGAGACGCGAACCCCGATCTTATTGAGAAGTTCGGCTTCCTGCATGTGAACAGTGAAGTCCCTGCCCGTACGTTCATCAGTGTTCTCGCAAGCTCGTGACAAGATCATCGAACGGGAAACAGTCCCAGGGTCACCATCCACACCTATTGAATCATTGTTTTCGGTTACAGGTGTCTTTTCAGACCGGTAAAGCCTGTCAACACCAGCAATCTCATATTCAACACTGACATTATCAAGCATGAATGAAAAGGAAGCCGTTCTCTTAAACGAATCCAAAACACCGGGTTTGTCAACGAGAGCGTTTTTCAACTCATCAGCAGGAATACTGAACGTCTCATCGGGCTTTCCCGAGAAAGGGAATTCAGCACGACCATTGAGCAGTACAGGCGATTCAAGAACGACGCGACCAGCGACTTCGGTGACATCGTCAGGATCCAAATAATTCTCATCTACCAGACCATCTGCGATTCTGGTCGGCATGACACGATCGATAGAGTCTGAAGCCCCGCCAGAAGATTGGGCGTTGATGAAACTTCTCACTTCAGCAAAATAGTCGCTGAGGTTGAAGCATTTTCTCTGGTCGTCACTGAATACGCTGTCGACACCAAAGCCATAAGAGGATTTGAGATCGGCTGCACCGAGCGAGCCGGAAACAGAAGGCACCCCGTCGGTGTATGTGACAAGACTGAACTGGGAAGCCAATGCTTCAGAAGGTAATTGTTCCCCACTACCTTCAGTACTAGGTAGGCCGGCGATAACATCGAAAGCACCGCCGGTGAACAGATCCTTGAAATTAGTATCACCTGTACCAACATTCATCTTGAAAGCGAAGTCGCCATCGTCAGTGAAGAAGTCAGCAGCCGAATAGAAGATACCATCATCAGTTTCTGCCGAAGGGGTGAACAACCGATTATATCCATGAATAGACCTCATACTTGCAAAGGTCGTCGTCTTCAGGATATCTCGCTTGAAAACCGCACTCGTTCCTTTCTTAGCGACATCAAAGACCACGGCCTGCTGGGCAGAGAACGGGAAGTTCTTATTCGAAGGAACTGAAGGCTGTACTTTGGCAGAGCATCTATAGACGTTCCAATCAGCAGACCCGGAGCCTTCATCACCATAATGCTTCTTCCGAGCATCATATTCAAATACGGAGTTCTTGGAGTCAGTCGCTGCGATAAAAGAATCAAGATCCTCTGAAGCGACTTCACAATCAAGGCGATAGAACTTCCTGAAACTATTGGAAGCTTCATCATCACTGCCTACAGCATTATAATCATTGAAATCAGGCGTCTTGAAGTCACCAGCGTGACGAGCAGGAAGAGAATCAAGTTCAAGGATATCATAATCATTGACAAGGGAAACCATCCCTTCAAGCTCATACGGAGAAGCAACGTAGGTAAGGACCTCCACAGCATTTTCACCTGCTTGTTTCACGCTGGCACGGTTTTCAAGAAGAGGATAAGAAAATAACCGCGAGGAAAACGATGAGGTCAAGAAATCGACACGAGCATCGCCCAGGAAAGCTTCGCTTACAGAAGGCATGAGAGAAGAAAGCAAAGTATTAGTCTCGCCGCCGTTGAACAAATCACTACGATTTATTCTTGAGGAAATGATGAAGTGTTTCTCTTCAGGGAACTCGCCTTCAAGATATTCCTTGCTACCACATTTGCTCTCACCATCGAGACATGAGAACCGACCAGGCTGTTTAGCATCCTTTGGAATCAAGGTAGCCTGAGGAACACCAAGAAAACGGAATCGGTTGGCAAAATCGTTTCGTGCCCTGGATTGCAGAGAAGAAGCGCAATCAGAAGCACCACGAGAAAGACAAGACTTTTCAGGCGTGTTTTTCACAAACTGCAACTGTAGCTTCGGAGAGAATTCCCCGGCAAAGGTCGGTGAGTCCAGATCAGAAAACAAGACATCGGCAAAATACTCCTGTTGGCCGAAAAGCGAAGAGCGAGCGTCAAAACCATATACCCCGCGACCACCGAAACGAGTAAGCAGAAGCGAGAGAGGAGGTTGGTTGATATCTTCATCCAGCAACGAGTACAGATCACCGAAAGCCATGACCGGAGAGGAGTCAAACATGTAATATGGCGAATAGCCCGGAAGCGGTTTGAGGTGCTTGTACAACTCAACAAGATCATATTCATCAGAGGAATCGTCAGTGGACGTTATCCAAGGAGCGACATCACCCAGATAATAGAAGATGTCGCCTCGAAGTTCGCCTTCTGAAGAAGCATCGAAAGCTACTGCGGATCCACCACTCTCTGAAGAGGGCTTTTCAGGATCAAAGGCGAATTCAGCACGACGGTTGAGCGCACGAACAGCTTTTTCAAGATCAGGATCATGAGCTATAGAATCAAGCAGGTCTTTTGTGATCGTCTCACCGATGTTGGATTCAAGAAACGCGCATGTCGTTTTCCCGTAGGTGATGTCGTTACCGTCATCAAAGATGGAAAGTCCAGATTGATCACAGAGTTCTTCATACAAAGCCCTCGTTATCGTTCTCGGCTCGTCCTCACCCAAGCCTTGAGCAGAAATCTTTTGAGAGAGCGAGGAGCATTCACTCGCACATTCAGAGGACGCGTCAGTCTTGATTTCAGCCAATTCATCTTCAGTGCAAGAACCCGCATCGCTGTCATCGCCATCTGGAACAAAAGCCCCTTCACTCGCATTGAATTCTGAACGCTGCAATTTCTCACACTGGCAATAACAGCTTTTTATCAGGAACTCTTTGATGACATGGGCACGGCGGCTCGAAAGGTTATCATTGTAAGAATCGGTCCCTTTATGATCGGTATGAGCCTCAACCCCGAAGGATTGCAATGAATCGATCGTAGGTTGCCTATCCGGAAGAAGGAGAATCCGCATGATCGTATTCAATGCTTTCTTGGAATAATCGACGAGTTCAGTCTTATCATATTCGAAAACGACCTGACGGGACAGAGATTGCAAGAAAGCGGGAGAGGAGAACAATTCATCATCAGAAATGACGTTTCCCGAAGAATCTTCAGCAGTGAAATATTCAGCACGACTTACGGAAGTGCTGAATTTCTTCTCAATAGGAAGATGAGTCAAGGAGGCGAAATCAAGATAATCATAGGCTGACGGGTTAGTGGAACCGAAAACGACATGCAAAGGATTACCGGTCCCCTGCATCCCCTTATCATGATCAATGAGATCATCACCCATATTGGATAGGAAAATGTTTTTCATGACAAGAGAAGAAGTATCGGATACGGTCAAGCCAGTCACAAGACCTGTTGACAGCTCTTCAGAGAATACAAAGGAATCCTTGTCAAAGAAAGGAAGAAGCAAGTATAAGGATCCTGGAGCGGAAGATTCCGATAGCGAAGGAGTGTTAGGATAATATTTCCTCATGAGCGGAGCACTGTAAGGATTAGCGACAAAGGTGAAGGTGCTTTTCTCAAAAGCAAGGTCAGGAACTTTTTTCTCGTCAGCAAGAACAGTTTCCAATTGACGACGGCCTTTATTCAATGCATTGAGACTATCCTTGAACCGGGCATCAACGTTATCAGCATCAAGCCCAAAATACGAATCAAGGTCCTCAAACAAGTCATAAGAAGCATGGATGTCTTTTTCAAAGAGGTTTGCATCAAGGTCATCAGACCCCGTTTCGGCAAATCGTTTCAAGGTTTTCTGGTCTGCAAGAGATAGCGGGAGCTGGTTGTATGCAACAGCAAGGTAAGGAACCATCAAAGAATCCTTGCACAAGACCGAAGGTGATGAAGCCATACCGGAATTCTTGAAAAAAGAACCATACAAATCCTGACACTCGGAGATGTCCTCAGGGTTATAGATGACGAGTTTGGAAAGCATCGGATTGAAGAATGTATCATCCGATTCCACACCATGTCCTGAAGAGTCAAAAAGCATGTGCAGCTTGTAAAGATCCGGCGTGTTCGCAACAATACTCATATCAACATAACAGGAAGCCATATCCTGCTCTTTCCAGGAAAAGTCAGTGGCAGAAGATGATAGCACAACTACATCTTTCTCATCACTATCAAGAAGGTCATTGATAAGCGTCTCGTTATCATAGCCTCTGATGAACAAAGGAGCGTTGAGATGGCCTGCGATGATAGCACCCTGCAATGCAGTTTCATAATCATCTGATACGACGACAGCCGTGTCAAAATCAGACCAGAAGTAAGGGTAGTCAGAACGAGAAATCGTGTCCAGCGAGGTTCCGTCAAAAGAAACATCACCATCGTCTTGAGAAGAAAACATCATATAATCGTATGTCCAGTCATCATCGCCGCTTTTTTGAGCTTCCATGCGCGAGAGAGTGTCCTCGACACTGAACAAGTCATTCTCATGAAGGACAAACAAAGGGAACTGGCATCGGCCCTTCGCGTTCTCAAGCCCGAAAGGGTTGAAAGGACAGTCACCAAACCCTTCAGTATCCCAAACAGACAAGGTCGTCGCTTTCATGACCTCGCGCCAGTCATCGCTTTCAGCAAGAAAGACAGGCTTGCCGGAATACTTCGAGGAAGCACGAGTATTGTCGAAATCGCCGCGTTCAACAGCTTTCTTGAAGGAAGCGTATTCTTCCCAGAACTCCGCTTCAGGTTCTTGGGGGTTGCTCGCTACACCACGGTTCGTCTCGATCTTTTGAAATGAATCCATGAATGCATCAATAGAAAGAAGGTTGCTCTGGACAGAGACAACCATTGCTGACAAAAAGACCAATGCGATAACCAATAAGACAACATGTTTTTTCATAGACCAACACCTTTCACACGATAATTCACGAGCTCACACCATGGAATCTGAACGTCATTTCAAACGAGTAGCCATCATCGGCAGGCTCGCTTTTTTCCAGGACAAAAAGCAAGTCACTGTCAGGTACAGCGTATGCATCAGCACTGATGCCATGTTCATCAAAATATCCAAAGGACGGGGAGAAGAAATACTCTGAACCCTCAAGCTCCGGAGGATAAAGCATCATCTCAATACCACCATAATAGACACCAACCACAGAATCAATTGCTTCACGGACCGGTTTCAAGCGTTTTCTCGAATCTTGAGATGTGTAAAAACCATCCAAGGAAGTCACCGCGACAAGCTCGCTTTCGCTGATCGTCACCTCGACATCAAGAGGGTCATCCTCAAAGGTCAAAGAGCCAGGAAGACGATCAAGACCGTGTATTGTTGAATTCACGCATTTCCAAAGCGGATCTTCCATTTCAGAAGCCATCACGGTCTGCACTTCAGCTCTTGAAGGAAACAGAGAGCGACCTGCAAAATAAAAGTAAGGAACACCCCCTGAAGAAAGGCTGCCACTATCAGTTGTGAAGAAGCGAGTGCGCACCGCTTGTTTCGAGATGTTATGGAGGGCGGGACGGGCACAAGCAGAAACAGCCTGCCCCATTATCTGATCAACAGTCTTGCCTTCGGTCTCGATAGCTCCTTTTTCCATGTTCTCGAGAGAATCAGTTGATGAGGCTGTCATGAAGGCGAAGTAGATACCCACACCTATCAAGATAACAAGTCCTAAGATGGCGATGATAGTGATCTGGCCCTTCTGATCCAATGGGAATATAACCTCACAAACCTCTTTTACAAGTGCAGGATTACAAATCCCGGTTTAAAAACATTTCGGAGAAGAAAATCGTCTAGAGCAGTATGTAACCACCATCTTCAGAGACGCTCTTATCCCTGATAAGATCGCGCAACAATACTTCCGCTTCAGCCCTTAACATCCCACGCTGCGTAGCTTCAAAGAGCACCTGCTCTTTAGGGACCCTCCCGCTACCGTCAACGACCAGCTCCTGGATAATGCCAAGAAGCTCTATAGCACGGTCCATGCGAGAATCCCGCTCGAGACGAGAGGCGATGTTACGCTGGATATCCATCAAGTTACCGAATTCAACCATCCGACCCACCGTATAATCTTGTTCCGGAAGCCTGTAAATGCAACGCAAACCCGAACGCTTTACACATCCAAACCCCTATCCGGATATTACACTAATGAAACATCATTTTTATAGTTTACTCTCCTTTTTGTAGAAAACCGTATACTAGAACTGAAGAATCAATCAGAAATGTTCATATAAATTCTCCAGCTGTTTTCGAGCTTCGTTGAAAACAGGACGGTATCTCACATCAAGACTATCAGTCTCAGAGGCATAGCATTGGATCGTGTGCTTAAGAAACGGTTTGATCCGAGCATGTTCCTCCGTTCGTTCCGGATCAGACCAAGCCTTGAGAAAGGAAAGGGTGCGAGCGTAAATGCCAGCCATCTTAGCAAGCTTCAAACCAGAGTCACTGATAAAAAGATATGTCCCGAAGTTCCTGAACACGGCGTCATCAACCTCAGAATAGGAGGATTCAGGAACGACATCAAAACTATGATGAACGAGATTGACGTATTCAAGTATTTCAGGCGCTGCACCTTTGTATTCAGTATCATATTTGCAACCCCACCTCGCATCTTCTTCCAAAACAAAAACCGGAACAACCCCCAGGTTATTATGATGATAATCGAGTACAGGTCTCTGTTCACCACCATAATCAGATAGCATATTAACGATGTCTTTAAGGATTGTTCTTTGAGACCGATTCACAGATTCCCCCGTCAAATGCTCATGAGCTGAAACCAGCTTCTTTTCATAATCGATTGGTGAAAAATCAAAACCGGATTTGGTTTCGAGAATGTGCTGCAGGAAAGTAATATCTTTAGCAAAGGCAGAATACACATCCTTATGAATATTGACTCCCACACTTCTAGAAGCGAATTCTCCAAGAGTTATAGAATCCACCCTCTTCAACTTCATCACAGCCTTACCATCTTCAACCTTTAAATTAACAGGCATAGAGTGAGTAAGGATAGTTTTAGAAGAAGCGAGATACTCGCATAAAGTTCGAGACAGGGCAAATTCACTTTCGAGATCAGCTTTGTGTTCGACAGGAACCTCTTTTTGCACGAAAATATCGTTATACCCGGTATTGTAAGCACCAGTGAAATTATACGTTTTCACCCCTTTCGATCCAGGTGCAAGATCGACCATTTCAGGATTTTTTTCATCAAGAAAACATGAAAGTTCATCCATCATTTCAGTGTAAAGAGCATCTTTATCAGTCGCAAAGGCCTGTAAACCGAGCAATGCAAACAAATTAGCATCTCTCCAGAAATTTGCTTTCATGTGTACATAAAAATCATCAAAACCAAGAAGTTCTTTAGTAACATCCACCCGTTCAGATAATTTTCTTTTAGAAAAGAACAACCCATAATTGAAACCATGAATCGCATTCTCAAGAAATTCATCGCACAAAGTCTCTAATTCAGTACGAGAACCTGTCGAGAAACCGCTTGAACCCAATCTTGAAGCAGCAACATATTTCTCTAGGATAGAGGAACCGTCTGAAATATCGCTGATATCATCGCCAGAGGAAATGACCGGAGAAGATAACTTACCATAAGTTCCTGCCACGAAACCACTCAACGGTTTATCTTCAGAAGAAGGCATATTATTTTTCAATACCTCATACACACCCTCACCCAGAATCTCAAAAAAATCCTCAAAGCCCGTCACGCCATCCATAATAGAAGCATAATCAGAAGAAGGGTTTAAATAGTTATGCGACCAAGTGAACATAGTGAATAAGAGATGCCTTTAAAAACCATGTTTTGATAGCATCAATAAAGACCTATAATTCTGCAAAATCATTCTCCCCTGCAACAACGAGACGGACACCGACACCGAGACCGAGAACGGCAGAGAGAAGTGCCATGTGCTCTTTTCCAGCGCCGCTAACCATGTTGAAACCGACTTCAGGACCCTTGATCAAAGGACGGAGCTTGGATATGATATCATGACGCAAAGTATGGACAGGTTGATCAAAGTCCGTAACGACAAAGCCAGATTTTTTTTCGACAGAAAACTTATCACGACCGAATTGGTTCGTTACAATGATCACTTCTTCGAAATCAGACTGCCTGATAAGACGACCGACGTGTGCCCACGATCCTTTGCCCGTGCCAAGAAGAACCACCAATTGTGCCATAAAGTATTCACCCATCAAGAAAGTAAGAGAAAAGAAAAAAAACTGCTGTAATCAGCAGGTATCGCAAGAGTCACTGGAGCAGGTTGAGCATCCGCCCTGTCCTTCAGGCATGAATTTTTTCATGTCCTCTTCTGTAGGAACGCGGGTTTCTTCAACCTTGACCTTGAAGTGAAGGTTCTTGCCAGCAAGAGGATGATTTGCATCAAGGATGATCTTATCATCCTGAACATCCTGAATAACAGCAGGAAATACCTGACCAGTCGGTGCTTTGACACCGAGAGTCATACCCACTTCAGGAGTGATCTCTTCTCCAAGTTCGGATTTGGGAACGTCACGGATGAGATCTTCGCGCCGATCACCATACCCATTTTCAGGAGTGATATCAATCTCTTTTTCCTCGCCGACTTTCATACCAACAAGCTCCTGATCAAAACCTTTGATAAGCATTCCCCGTCCTGCAAGGACTTCCAAAGGTTCCTTCCCTTCAGACGAGTCAAAGACAGAACCGTCTTCGTATGAACCAGTATAGTGAATCTTAACAAGATTTCCTGTTTCAACAACATTTTCTTCAGCCATAGTTATCATAACCTCATTTTTTTCTCATTCATCATGAACAAACGCCACAACAGTGCGCAGGATGATGGATTGCGGCGGTCAAAGACACTCACTTACATGAAGGCATGCAGAGAACATCAAAACAAAAAAACGCTTGGAAAAACGTTCTTTTTTCAAGACTCACCCATTGCCTACAAAGGGCCACAGCCAGATGCGGACTTACAAGGTGAAACGAAGAGACACTTTTAAAGGTTTTGCAAGAAGGTCCAGTCGAATTTCCGAATCCACGAAAGATAAGAAGAAAAAAAGAATAAAATAATCACTCCTCTTCAACATCCTCATCCTCTGAAGAGAAAAAGGAAGTCAAGAGTTTGTTCCGGGCTTTAGCCTCATAGCTTATCTGCGCCATAATTCCTCACATCACCGATACACCGCAACATTGCCCGCAGCGTCATCGTATTTCACGCACGAAAAATCCGTGCACACCAATTATCTCACTTCCAGACAGGGAGATATATAAAGACTATTACTATGAGAAACATGAATCAGCAAACATAGACCAGAGAACACAATACCAAGCAAAAGAAACGAAAAATCGACAACAACAACTCACAAAGCACAAAAAATTTTAGCAAAAAAACGATTCATCCAATCAAACAACACAGTGTCATCACAGAACAACCATGACACGGACACAACACTTGAAGAAAGGTAGAAACAAGGTCTAATGAGAGAAAAAAAGGGAGAAGGAAACGAATCAAAAAAAAAGAAAAGAAAAATGACCTGCTTAGAGGTCTTTAGCCATGATCGTTCGGCGGTTATTACCTTCAGCACGTTTCGCTGCTTTAGCAACAAGTTCACGGACTTGTTTGTCAAGTTCAGGAGCGAAATCGGATGAAAGGTTGTAATCACCGATCAAGTCTTTCAGTTTTGCTTTCACAATAACAGAATCTGCCATCAAAAATCACCTCACACTGCGCGACTTACCGTCACCAGCATTTCTATCAAGTTCTCACAGTGGCGCGTATATAAATATTTCGCCAATATGACCAGTTGAACGGAAAAATCACCACTCAAAACCACGAAACCAAGCATTCACTATATAAATGAGCGATTATTCCAGAGATTTGATGAAACTCGGAATACTGCTCAGCGGAGGAAAGGATTCGGTGTATGCAGCGTACCTGGCAGCGCAAGAGCATGAGATAGCCTGCGCCATCACTATCGAGAGCGAGAATAAAGAGAGCTATATGTTCCACACGCCGAATATCAACGTCACCGCATTACAGGCTGAAGCGATGGGCGTGCCACACGTCGTTGTCACGACCAAAGGCGAGAAGGAGAAAGAACTTGAAGAGCTTGACGAGGCGATTGCAGAGGCGAAGGAGAAGCACGGTATCGAAGGAGTCGTGACAGGAGCCGTGGCGTCACAGTATCAAGGAAGCAGGGTGCAACAGCTTTGCGACAACCACGACTTATGGTGTTTCAACCCGTTATGGCAGATCAACCAGATGCAATTGCTGCGCGAGCTGCAAGAACACCAGTTCGAAGTCGTCATCGCAGGAGTGTTCGCCTACCCGTTCAGAAGAGAGATGCTTGGCAAAGTCATCGACGAGAACATCATGACACAGCTCAAAGAGTATGAAAAAGAGTACAAAATCAATCCTGCCGGAGAAGGAGGGGAGATCGAGACGTTCGTCACTGATTGTCCACTGTTCAGGAAGAGGATAACAATCGCGAAGACGAGTCTCGAGTATGATAATTATGCAGGAACGTATACGATCATAGACGCGAAGCTTGAAGGGAAGGACGAACAAGAGATCAAAACCCTCAAGCGAGAAGAGACCCACACTGCCGAACATCCTGAAGTGACAATCATCGATTCGACCGATCAGACGTTGCCGATACTACACTATGAATTCATCAAGCCGATAGTGGAAGCCTTGAAGGAGAACTATGTCAGCTTCGAGATAGTACCGCTCTCAGAAGCAGGTGCAGAAACGATCAAAGGGAAGAAGATCATCATGTCAGGAACAGCGCTCAAGGACAACTCATTCATGAAATACGACAAGCAGGCGAAAATAATCGTTGAAAACGGCAAGCCAGTGCTTGGCATATGCGCAGGGATGGAGCTCATCGTAAGAACAGAAGGAATCGAGCTTGACAAGATAAGCGAGTTAGGGCCTGTCAAGGTCAGCACGGTCAAAGACCATGAGCTTGTCACAGGACTTGATGCCACGCAACATTATTTCATGCACAAGTACGGCGTGAGCAAGAACCGCAATACAACACTCATCCAACTGCTTGTCACCGACAAGGCCATGGCGCTGGTAAAGCTCAAGGACAAACCAATCTATGGCGTGCAATTCCACCCTGAACTCGGTGACAAATCACTGCTTCTCAAGTTCATCGATGAGATTGAAGAATAAAAAAAGAATCATTCGTGCGTATACCAGAAGATCGGAGTGTCACCATCCCACTTGTCAAGACGGACGAAGGCGAAACGCTCGAACTGGATGACATCACCAACGGAAAGTTCTTTGACATTAGGATCGCAGGTAAGATCAAGCATCTTCGTATCAGGCATCATGAGTTTAGCAGGGACTTCGTCGCCGGAGAGCGGGACGAAGTGGATGAGCCCGCAAGTGCTTTCCATCGCATTATACTCCTCGTAAGAATCACTGAGGAATTCGAATGTCTGTTGATCGGTCTTTTTCACATTCATGCTGTCGATGAAACGAACAACACCATTCAAAGGAATGTCCTCAAGGTCAGCACGTTCTATTGCATAGGTTCGAGCGACAGGAAGTTTCCGCTCTCTTGCCTCCTCGTTAGGGTTGTAGCGAAGCCGGAATTCCTTGATGTCATAAGGGATGCCGTTGACAGTGATCGTGACTGGATCCTTGATGGCAGCGTAGCGCTTGGCAGTCTTGTCAAGCAAATTCCTATTAATCGAGGCGATGATGCCGAAATCAAGGTTGGTCTGGGTTTTTGAAAGGCCAACCTGCTTAGCAAGTTCTATGAACGATTCTCGAAGGATACCCCTTCGACGAAGAGCGCGGATAGTGACCAGACGAGGATCATCCCAACCAATGTAATCACCGCTTTCGATAAGCTCCCTGATCTCACGACCCTTCGTGGTAGCACCCACGATGTTATAACGCCCATAATGAACATAGGTCACTTCCGGAAAGCCGAAGAGCCGTGCGATATAATTCTGCAATTCGATACGCTGATCGAACTCGTTACTGCGAAGAACATGCGTCACCCCGCACAACCCTTCTTCAATGGCACACTCGAAGTCATACATCGGCCAGACCTTATACTGGGTGCCTTTCTTGTAATGAGGAGTGTAGGAGAGGCGATAGATGACAGGATCGCGCATGACAGCATTCTTGTGCTGCATGTCGATTTTCAGGCGCAGGACGTGACTGCCTTCCTCAAGCTCGCCGGATTTCATCTTGGACCATAGCTCGTCATTCTGCTTGACTGATTGGTTACGGTGCGGACAGTCAGCCATCTCGCGACGACCCTTAGCGATATCTGATTGTTCGCACGAGCAGACATACGCATCGCCACTGTCGATGAGACGCTGGGCGTAGTCAAGATACTTATCCATATGATCAGAGGCGTAAACAGTAGTATCAGGCTTGAGTTGCATGAAATCAACGATATCTTCAAAGACAGCGTCAACATAGTCCTGCATTGATTTCTCAGGGTTGGTATCATCAAAACGAAGCACGATCTTACCGTCGTATTTCTTACCATAGAGATAGTTGAGAAGAAAACTCATCGCATGACCGAGATGGTTGTACTTGGACGGTTCAGGAGGGATACGAGTGATGACTTTACCAGGTTCAGCGTTCGGAAGGTCAGGGAGCTCTCGCCGCTGTTCTTTACGCTTCTGCTTTTCGGCTTGTTTTTTTTCTTCATATTCGGGATCGAGTTCGAGAAGCTCCTGCTTCTGAGTGTCAATATCGAGAGTGTTGACTTCACCGACCACCTCGTTGATGAGCTGCATGGTCGATTTCATATCCTGTTTCACATCAGGATGTTCCTTGATAAGATGACCGATGAGAGCTTTAGGATTAGCAGTACCTTTGAATTTGATAGCATTCTCGAGAGCGAGCTTGTAGATAGTATCTCTGACTGAAGACATTGTAATACATGAGAATAACAGAAGACTTTATAAATTTCGTGGGAACACGCTGTTTTCACATGATGGGCGGGTAGCTCAGTCCGGCAGAGTACTCCGCTGGCAGCGGAGGGGCCCCGGGTTCAAACAAGCTTTAGTCCAAAGCTTGCAAAGCGGCAGGCGACGTGCGGCATCTCAGGATGCCTTAGTCACCGGTTTTTTATGTTGGCTTTTTCCAAAGCTGCAAAATACGCTTGGGCTATACTTAGGAAAGTCCCGGTCCGTCCATCTAATTTTTCTAAATACAATATACGGAGCGGGAATAGGACATGGAACGAAAGTGAAATGACCGTGGTCACGGTCCGTCCATCTAATTTTTCTAAATACAATATACGGAGCGGGAATAGGACATGGAACGAAAGTGAAATGACCGTGGTCACGGTCCGTCCATCTAATTTTTCTAAATACAATATACGGAGCGGGAATAGGACATGGAACGAAAGTGAAATGACCGTGGTCACGGTCCGTCCATCTAATTTTTCTA
>JBKGYN010000017.1:0-21029 GCA_046546105.1 Candidatus Woesearchaeota archaeon
AAGAACATCTTCCAGGAATACAAGAAAAAAGGCAAGACCATCATCTTTGCAAGCCATTCGCTAAAGGATGTCAGGGAATTCTGTGACCGCACCATCTGGCTTGAGGAAGGAGCAGTGAAAGAGTACGGGAACACCGAAAAGGTTCTTGACCAATACGAGAACGGAAAAGCGTGATCTGCGATGCGTTATCGAATAGATGATTTCTCTGTAAAGGAACCATCCACACTCACCAATTTCCTTCAAAGGAACTGTCCGTTCTTTAGAGATGACCACGAGATCAAAGACTGGATAGCATCTTCATTAGTCGAAGTGAACAACGCTCAAACAATCGACCCAAACATACAACTTCATCCAAAGGACACCATCCACCTCTACACACCAGAATCTTACGAGCCACCTGTACATAAAGAATACGAGATCCTCCATGAAGACGAACACATCATCATCATGAATAAGCCCGCACCACTACCGATCCATCCAGCAGGCAAATATTGGTTTAACACGCTCAGTCAGCTTCTCATTGACGATGAGAAGATCAAGAAAAACGAGATATTTCCGACACACCGTCTTGACAGGGAGACAAGCGGCATCGTCATCTTTGCCAAAGACAAGGAGACAGCTTCCAGGATACAACAGGATTTCGCTAACCGAATGGTCGAAAAAGAATACATAGCCATCTGCCAGGGCATTCCGGCGCAAGAAAGAGGAACAATCTCAAAGCCATTATCAAAGGGCACCCGAGAGCATCTCAGGGACATCATGATCATTGACGAGAACGGCAGAGAAGCGATCACTGATTTCGAGGTCGTCAATACAAACCCCGAAAAAAGCTTCAGCCTTGTCAGGCTCAATCCACACACAGGCAGGAGGCATCAGCTTCGGGCACATCTTGCTTCAATCGATTGTCCAATCGTAGGAGATAAACTATACGGCCCACATAATGAGCGCTACGAGGATTTTATCAGGGAACCAGAACGATTCAAGGAAGAGATTACCGAAAAACTGCTAACGCAAAGACACCTTCTCCATTGCAACAAGATACGATTCACACACCCGACGACAGGAAAAAGCGTAGCTATGGTAGCTCCACTACCAGAGGATATGATTCAGTTCTGCAAGAAGCAGCAAATCCACCAAACCAGCAAACACTACAATCGATAAAAAGCACCAAAAAACAACATTTAAAAAATCTAGTTTCTGGAATGTGTATATGGTGCCGCTGACCCGATCCACGACATCACTAACAAGATTATTAAACAATCAGGGCGCGCCCCCTGAAAGCTTGGAGTTCTACGACGTCTGCGAACTACACTACAATCTTTTCAGCGAAAGCGACAAGGCATATGCGAACAAGTTCTGCAACGAAATGAAAGGGAGCGATATCGACAATATCATCGAGAAGTATACCGATCTGAAGTCATCGATAGAAGGAAACGAGTTCTATCGATCCATAGTGCCCCAAACAACCTGTAAAATAGTGCTTTATGAGATGATCAAGTTCTCAGAAAACGAGGAACTGCAAGAAACCATCTGCACAAAAAGTATGATGGCATACATTAACAACAAATATTTCCAAAAGAAGAACGTATGAAGTGCCATAGAAGAAAAAACATAACAAAACAACCTCCTTTTCACAAGAAAAACAACAAAACAGCTTTCTTTTAGACTAAAAAGAACCAAACTTCAAAGAACAAATCCGAAAAATTTATAAAAAACAAGACCGTTTTTAGTGTTTTGTAAAAATTGCACAGGAAATAAACCACTTTGAAGTAGTTACAAAACACAAACTTTATAAATGAGCAATAATGATATTATAAGGTGGATGCGACGAGAAATTCTCAACCGACACAACACGGCTTGAGGTCCCCATCCAATACAAAACATATAGAACCATACCCTTGTAAAATGAAAGTCTCAAAAGAACGAATCCAAAACGTACTCAAACAGGTCGTGCCAGACTCTGATGCGGAACAGATCATCTTCTACCTCAGAGGCAAGAAGAACATTTCAGAATTCATCATAGCAGAAGAACTCGATCTGGAAATACACAGGACACGAAACCTCCTATACAAACTATTAGACCACAATCTGGTCTCATTCAAGCGAAAAAAAGACAAGATCAAAGGATGGTACATCTGCTACTGGGATTTCAACGAACACAACATCCCGCACATGGAAGAGAAGTTGAGACTTGAAAAAATCCAGAAACTACAAAAACGGCTTGAAGAAGAACAGAGCGGTTTTTTCTACATGTGCAGGTTCGCACACGAACGACAGAGTTTTGAAGAAGCATTCGAGAACGATTTCAAATGTCCGGAATGCGGGGAACTCATGAACCAACTGAATAATGAGCGGACCATCGAATTCCTCAAGAACAAGATCGCGCAGCTTGAAGAAGAACAGGAAGAGCATGAAGCGAAATACAGACCATCAAGCGATCAGACTACAAGCAATAATAAGAAAGCAGAGAATTCCAGCGCTTCATGAAAAAGAGAATGAGTGAAAAATAAAAATCAAGCGTTCATTTTTTTGATTTCGGCAAAGCTTTTTTCTCGGCCTTCTCGCTGATGATCGCAGAATTACCGGAAGGATCGTCAAGAGTGATCTTTATCGAGTCCTTACCCCAAAGGACTTTAGTGAGTTTCTTAAGCATGTTCTTCGCTTTCTTGACATCCTCTTTATCTTCAGCATTATCACGGATGAATTCAACCTGGCGCTTCATACGGTTAAGCACGCCTTCAACATTAGTGACATACCCATTAGCATTCTCACCAGGCTCTATAGAACCGACCTGCCCGACTTTCAATTTAGCAAAGCTTGATTTGATAATACGGATGCTCTGGTCCTTTTCAGTCTCGACATCGAGAGTGTAACGCACAGGATCACGGTCTTCGAGAACCTCGACATCAGCCTTATGATACTTGCAGTGTCCACAATCCATGGAAAACAGAGCGACCGGACCGAAGAACGGAATATCACGTTCCGCTTCAGTCAGCGTAAGGCTTTTCTCCCCGCAAATAGGGCATTGTTCCCCTTTCAAGATATTCATATCCCCTTCTTGCTTTGCTTCAGTCATGATGACATACACAATACTTGTTTCCTTTAAAAATGTTATCCAGAAAGATTTTTAAACACACGAAGTCACCCCATTCGTATAATGGCAAGAGTTGATTCACCCCATAGCGAGTCGAACTGATTCTTTCAGATATATAACTGTCTCTTGTCCAAAGCAAAGTTTTTTAACCAGACGCTACAGCAGGTGTTATAGATGAAACTAGAACTAGCCAGAGGAGTAAGAGATATCAATCCCGAAGAACAGATGCTAAGGGAAGAAATAAAGACAAAACTGATCTCTATTTTCAACAAGTACGGGTTCGTACCGCTTGACACCCCGATTCTTGAACGCTACGATGTGCTCAGCGCAAAGTTTGCAGCAGGAGATGAAAGCGATGCGATGCAAGAGACCTACACGCTCCAAGATAACGGTGGTAGAGAGCTCGGCCTACGATTCGATCTGACCGTACCACTCGCCCGTTATGTGGGCATGAACAGAACATTGAAAATGCCATTCAAGCGCTATCAGATCGGCAAAGTGTACCGTGATGCACCAGTGAAGCTCGGCAGATACAGGGAGTTCACACAATGCGATGTCGATATCGTAGGCAGCAAGGACATGATTTCAGATGCGACTTGCATCATGGTGGCAAAGGATTCATATAAGGAATTCGGCATCGATGTCAGGATCAAGGTCAATAACAGGAAGTTTCTCATCGGATTGATGGAATCAAACGATATTTCTCAAGAGAAAGCGAATTCTCTTATCATGACTATTGACAAGCTCGATAAGATCGGAGTAGAAGGCGTTCTCAAAGAAGCGCAGGAGAAAGGTTTTAGCGAAGATGTCGTGAAAAAGATTGTCGATATGATCTCCATGAAAGGATCAACAAGCGAGAAGCTAAAATTTTTCAAGAACATCCTACCTGAGAACGAAGGCTTGAAAGAACTCGAAGAGCTCTTCTCATATTTTAAAGGTCAGGAAGACATCATCGAATTCTCACCGATACTGGCACGAGGACTCGGTTACTATACAGCAACGGTCTATGAGATCTATGACAAGGAAGGACGCCTCGACAGTGCGATCGGTGCAGGAGGCCGCTATGATAAGATGATCGGATCGTATCTTTCCGGAAACAGCGAGCGAGGAACGGAAGACAGACAATATCCGGCTGTCGGCATCAGTTTCGGGCTTGACAGGATCGTCGATGTTCTCAAGAAACTGGAACTAGCAAGGAGCAAGAAGACACGAACCACCCTGTTCATCGTGCCACTTGGCACGAAGCAAGAGAGCTTCGAGATCGCAGAACGATTCAGGCAGGCAGGCATCAACACCGATATCGATATGATAGGTCGAGGACCGTCAAAGAACTTCAAGAATGCAAACCAGCAAGAAATCCCATATGTAGCAGTCATCGGAGAAGACGAATTGGCAGAGAATGTCATCAGCCTCAAGGAGCTGGCCACAGGAACCGAAGAGAAAATGCGTGTGGAAGAGGCGATAGAGAAACTCAGCTCGATAGTCAAGTAAGACCACCCCTCTATGGCTGAAAGACAGTCAAACACCCGATTCTCTTTTTAATCAGATTTTTCACCACCGTCCCGAAACACATAAAAAGAGATCACCATTACACCTCAAATTAATGGAAATCACGCCAGCATCAATACTCTCAAAATCAATCCACGAAGCGCTTAAAACAATGCCTGCGCATAAGGTAATGCAGGATTTTGAACTCTCACTCATTCTGACCGATGACGAACAGGAAAGAAGGAACAACCTCGAACAGATCAGCTTCACCCTTGACACTATCGACAAGATAACTAGCGAGAACAGGGCTCGCGAAGAGTTTCCCACCGCGCTTGAAAGATACGTGCAGCATGCAAGAGATGCTTATTGGAACAATATCTACGACCTGGCAGTCGAGGAAGCAGATTCCCAGGAGGTCATCAAATATAACACTGCCTTCGAGATCAAGAACACGAAAAAGCTCCTCCCAGAACTCTATGCCCAGATAGACTTCGTGCAAGCATACCTCTCCCGACTAGCAAGTACAGGATCGGAGTTCAAGGACTATATCAATCTGGAACAAAGCGTATTCCTGACAGCAGAAAACCATGGAAAGATCGAATGGATAAACCCGCATAACACCAGATACACGACCGTGAATGGGATCAATCACTGCAATAAGGGGCAATTCAGAGAAATCGTCAAGAACTACTTCATGAGCAAGGCATATAACGAACATAACAGCTCGAAAAGCCACAATATCACATCGCAACGATTCTAAAGCCCGAAGCAAAACCATCTCAACGAAAGACATAAAAAGTACTGAGGGCAAAAACAAGTTCGAGGGTTGGTATGTATGGAAGAGAAAACGGTTGATTCCGGTTATTTACGACCATGGCTCGAGCGCATCGCTAAAGATGATAACGGCGAACTTCAATTGCGAAATTATGAGAAAAACTATTTCTCACCGTCTCCGCAGATAAGACATCCTGCGTATAAGAACATCATAATGATGCTCGATATGATGAAAGAATTCTCAAGCGACGAGTATAAGGAATATGCGCAAAATGCATTCCAGATGTATTCTATGTGGAACGAAGACACACCGATGGTAAGCAATGAGATCAAGATGAAAACAGCATTCGATATCCTCCAGAGCAAGAACCGATTGCCGGAAAACGGTGAACAGAGAGAATTCCTTTTCAAATATTTCTCGATGACAGCACCACTGCCGCATATTGATGAAACGATCGAATCCAGAAAGCAAGAAGAATTCTACAAGAATGTGATCGATCAGACAATCTTCAACACATTAGTACTTTATGGGCAGACCGAACGAATAGGCATTGTCCATAATAAGGAAATCATCGATACAGGGCTTGAGAACCTGACAGGAGAACAGTTCAGGACAATCCACATGCAGTACGAGCAAGTCATGGACATGTACAGGCGCAAGTGAGTCTCGAAAAGAAGCAACAAGAGGGATTTTCGAGGAAAATATATTTAAATAGGCCCTGTCTTTTCTGCAAGCGATATTCATGAAGATAGAGAGAGAGGAGAGCTCTCAATATATTTGGTAGCATATGAAGAAAGGTGTAACGCATGAAACGGAACTACGATTTCAAAGAGATAGAGAAAAAGGTACTCAAGCTCTGGAAAGAGCACAAAGAAGATATTGATGCTGCTATCAAAGACGAGAATATCGAGAACCTCCCACGATTCACCTTTCTTGAAGGTCCACCGACAGCAAACGCCCCGCCAGGACTCCATCATGTCGAGGCACGAGTATTCAAGGACCTGTTCACACGATTCAAGCAGATGCAAGGCTACAAGGTCTCACGAAAAGGAGGCTGGGACTGCCACGGACTTCCGGTCGAGGTCCAAGTGGAGAAGAAGCTCGGACTGGAATCAAAAAAGGATGTCATCAAATACGGTGTCGATGAATTCATCGCTGAGTGCAAGAAAGATGTATTCACCTACATCGATGCATGGACGAAATCAACCGAGAAACTCGCGTTCTGGGTCGATCTCGACGAACCGTATGTGACACTCAACACGACGTACATGGAAAGCGTCTGGTGGGCGCTCAAGCAGATATATGAAAAAAACCTTCTGTATCAAGGCCACAAGGTCGTTCCGTACTGTGCACGGTGCGGCACGCCACTCTCAAGCCACGAGGTCGCGCTAGGATATCAGGATATCGAAGAGACGACAGTAGTCAGCAAATTCACAGCCAAAGATAAGAACTACTTCATGGAGAAAGGCGTTGCCAAGGAAGGCAAGCCAGTCATCTTCCTGGCGTGGACGACGACACCGTGGACGCTGCCAAGCAACCTGGCACTGGCAGTCCACCCAGAGGTAGAGTATGCTTTTGTCGATGAGGAGGAAGCAGTCTATGTCCTAGCAGAAAATCTGGTCAGCAAGTACTTTGAAGAGGGTGCGTCTATTATCGGTACGCTGAAAGGACAAGAGCTGACCGGGCAGATTTATGAGCCGCTCTTCGAGTATTTCAAGGAAAAGGCACCTAATTCATTCAGGATCATACCAGCAGATTATGTCACGACAGAAGACGGTACAGGTATCGTCCATCAGGCACCTGCTTACGGCGAGGACGATAACATCGCATGCAGCCAGCACGGCATCGATTTCGTCAATCCGGTCGATGAGAACGGAGAGTTCACAGAGGAAGTTCCTGATTTCCAAGGACGGTTCGTCAAGGACGCTGATAAGGATATCCTGGAATTTCTCGAGAAGAAAGGGCTCGTGTTCTCCACAGCACCGTATGTGCATTCATACCCTTTCTGCTGGCGGTGCAAGACGCCACTCATCTACTATGCGAAAGATACATGGTTCATTGCAGTCACGAAGGTCAAGGAACAGCTCATAACAGAAAACGAGAAGATCAACTGGCATCCTCACACGATCAAGAAAGGGCGTTTCGGCAATTGGCTGGAAGGAGCGAGAGACTGGGCCTTATCAAGGAACAAGTTCTGGGGAACACCACTACCGCTGTGGGTGTGCGATAATGAGGAGTGCGACCACAAGGAAGCAATCGGCAGCATTGAAGAGCTCAAAGAGAAAACCGGAACGGAAGTCGATGATCTTCATATCTCAACGGTCGACCCGCTGACCTACACGTGCGAGAAGTGCGGCTCGACGATGAGACGGACGCCGGAAGTCATCGATACGTGGTTCGATAGCGGTTCGGCACCGTTCGCACAACTGCATTATCCATTCGAGAACAAGGAATTGTTCAATGACATGTACCCATACAGCTTCATAGCAGAAGGTATCGACCAGACAAGAGGCTGGTTCTACACGATGCTTGTCATCAACACGATACTCTTCGGCAAGACACCATACAAGAATGTGGCAGTGGCAGGCCTTCTCTGTGATGAGAACGGCGATAAGATGTCAAAGAGCAAGGGCAATATCATACAGCCAGACGAGGTCTTTGACGCTCATGGCGTTGATGCGGTGCGCATGGTCATGTGCTCCTATACATTAGGGGAAGCGATCAAGTTCGGACCGTCGATCTTCAAGGAACAGATCGATCCGTTCTTCAGGACGCTGTGGAACACGTACTATTATATCAGGAGCTATCTCGAACGCTTCGAGCTCAAGGGCGACGAGGTCAATGATGCAAGCAAGCTCGAGGACGAGTGGATGCTCTCAAAGACAAACAGCATGATCGCCGATGTGACTGATCATCTGGAAAAGCACCAGTATAATCACGCAGTGAATACGCTGATTGATTTTGCGAACAACACGCTGTCCAGAACGTATATCAAACTTATCAGAGACAGGGCGAACTCGAAAGATGAGGAGCTCGGTTTTGTCATGAGATACGCGTTCGATAGCCTTGTGAGAGCGATGGCACCGTTCACGCCGTACGCTTCAGAACAGCTCTATCAGGAGTTCCTGAAAAGAGACGGTGCGTGGAGCGTCCACTTCAATGGTTATCCGAAGCCTGATTATCGTAATGAGGATCTGGAGAAAGAGTTCGACCAAGCGCAAAGTGTCATCCAGGGAGTGCTGGCAGCGCGCGAGAAAGCGCAGTTCGGAGTCAGATGGCCGCTCAAGGAAGCATACGTGCTCACAACACAGGTTGAGAAGCTCAATGATAGGATAAACGAGCTCATCAAAGAACAGACCAATGTCAGAGAGATCAAGTTCGTGAAGGATTTCCCTGTAGAATTATCTTTCGAGATCGATTACAGGAAGCTTGGCGAGGAGTTCGGAACAGAAACCGGAGATGTCATCCCAGAAGTCAAGAAAAACATGGACATGATCACGAAAGCGCTGAATGAAAGCGATACAGTGGTAGTCGGCAAGTGGACGTTGACAAAGGATCATTTCAAGGTCGAGAAGGTCGTTCCCGAACCGTACAAGATGGCACCATTCAACCTCGGCGAGGTCTATCTCGATACGACGATGACTCCAGAGCTCGAAAGAGAAGGATTCTCACGGGAAGTGACCCGACGAATCCAACAGCTCCGTAAGAAGGCAGGGCTTGAAAAGGATGACGAGGTCAAGCTCGCTATAGAGACTATCGATCTCGAGAAGGCAGTGAAGGAACACAGCGATGAGATCAAGCGCAAGGTGGGAGCTACAGAGCTGTATCTCAACGAGAAGAAAGAGTTCGAGCATTCCAAGCAGGAGAGCGTGAAAGGAAAGGATTTCACCATCTCACTGGAGAAGAGCTAGGATTTGAGTTTATTTTCCCACTTCTTGTTTTTCATCTTATTTTTTTCACCCATGATTCTTCACAAGACTTTTAATTGAGAAAAACAGTGACAGTCATATGACAATCGAGAACATGATCGATAAGAAGTTCGTCTACGCTGTAGCTGGAGTGTCAACAGACTCTGATAAATACGGCCATCAAGTGTTCAAGGACCTGCTCACAGGAGGATTCACTGTCTATCCGCTTAATCCTAAGGCAGAAGAGGTGCTTGGCAGGAAGGTGTACGGGAAGCTTGACGAACTCCCTGAACAGATAGATGTCCTTATCATAGTCACGCCACCGCCAATGACTGATAAGCTTGTTCGGGAAGCGATCTCCAAAGGAGTGAAAAAAATCTGGATGCAACCGGGCAGCTTCACGCAAGAGACTATCGAGTGCTGCACGGACAATGATGTGGAGTTCATCGCCGGAGCCTGCATCATGACCGAACGAAAATAAGTATTCGACCAACAAAAACCATTTAAACACCGAATCTCCAATAAAGTGCTATAAAGGGTTTTGGTGGGACAGTCATGGAGAATGAATTCTACAAGCCAGGGTATCTGGAAGTGTTCTGCGGACCGATGAGGTCCGGAAAGACGTTCGAGCTCATCAATAGGTTCTCGAAGCTGAAGTACGCCAATATCGGTTTCAAGCTCTTCAGCCCGTCACTTGACACAAGAGCAAACACGATTACAAGCCGCAACGGGAATTCCATCGACAGCATCAAGATCGACAAGGCAAACGAGATCATAACCCACCTCGATGATAACGATAAGGTCATCGGTATTGATGAAGCGCAGTTCTTTGACGAAGAAATCAAAGAAATCGTCATGAGACTCCTTCTGGAAAGGCGCAATGTCGTCATTGCAGGGCTCGACAGCGATGCGAAACGACAGCCGTTCGGTAGCATGGACTTTTTTCTCAGGGAAGCTGATTCTGTGAAAAAACTCGCTGCAGCCTGTGAGGTCTGTCAAGGAAGAGGCAGGTATACGAAACGTCTAGTTGATGATGACAGCACGATTCTTGTCGGCGATAAAGAGTACAGTGCCAGATGCAGACAACACTACCTGGATGATTGAATAAAGAACAGAATATAGAAACTCATGGCACTAAAACATCTGTATAAATCCCCGTAATCTGATGTTCTTCTTTCAATCGTTTCATATCTTTAACAGAATTGATGGTGTGTACATACACAGGAATACCTTTTTTGACCAAGCGATTAGAAAGATCCGAAGGAACTTTATCTTCAGGAAGCGCTACAGCAAAAGAACCGTCAAACTCACCGATAGCAGAAAGAACATCATCATCAGATCCCGAATACGCATATGTTGCAAATAAGACGTGATTGAAACCCATCTCTTTGATCATAGCGTAATTTTCAGGATCATGGACTTCAGGAATAATCCGGTTCTCATGATCGGGAATCATTTCTGAAATCAATTTCAAAGCAGCAATATTCGCTTCTTTGACATCAGTCACAATAAATGTATCAGGATTCTTTTCAAGCCAATCAGCCAATGAAGAAAGAGTACACGGAGTCAAATCAGATTTATGGGATAAGATTTTGATATGAAAAAAATAAAAAGAAAGCGATTAACGCTTTTTAGCCGATTTCTTAGAAGCTTTTTTAGCAGATCGCTTTTTCTTGGAAACGCTCTTTTTCACACCTGATTTCTTAGAAGCACCTTTCTTACGAGGTCGAACGCTTTTCCTATGAGCAGCTACTTTCGATCGAGGCTGTTCAGGAGCCTGCTCTCGAACACCCTGTAAGGCAAAGAATAACGAAATCAGAGCGATGGTAACAGGTATCGAAGCATACTGATGGAGTATAGTCACCACCATCGTCACAGCAGCAGATCCCTGCGAGACCATCAGAAGAGGGAGCATGATAAGCGTCACCACGATCGCAATACCAAGAGCAACCAGCATAAGGATGAGCCAGTTACCAAGGACATTCCAGAAGCGGTTTCGCACCATATGATAAGCACGCTTTACAGCTCCGAAGTATTTACGGTTCTCGAAAAGGACAGTGTAGGGCGCAAAAAGCAGGTGCAACACAATGATAAGGAAAGCTGCCAATGAAAGCAAGAAGATAATCACTCCACCGATACCAGCAACTATGATCCCGGCGATGTTGCTTGCTGAAACCAGTGTATAGATGCCATAGAACAAGAGCCCGATGACTCCGATAGGAATGGCTGCGATGATAGCTGCAACCAGTGCAGTCAGAGCCACTACGATAATGGTCAAGAACAACGGAATGAACTTATCACCGATGAAATTGAAGATTTCGCCGAGAGTTGTATGCCGGTCATTGAAAAAGCGATTGTGAGCGATCTTACCGAGCGCGATGAAAAATGCAACGCCGAAAAGCACAGAGAGTGCCGTCATGATAACGCTGAATGCAGTCATCCGCCCAGTTGTTGAGGTCAGAGTGACAAGCAAAGAAGGGATCAGCGTGATTACAGTAAGAACCAGAAGCTGCCACCATTCATTGACAAAGGTCCTGAAGCCGTGTCCCAAAATAGTTGCCGGGTTTGCTTTAAATTTCATAATTATAACCTCTTGAAGTTTTATGAACAATAATTCTGGTGCACGTATGAGACAACCTGATTTATATGTGTTACGTCATACTACGGGCTAGTCAGAGTTTATAAACAACAAGATTTATAAATAGAACATTTGTCCTGAATAGCCGTGCAACGGCACGAAAATATTCTGTTGCGGGGATGCCGGAGTGGTCAAACGGGATGCGTTTAGGCCGCATTGGTTTAGTACCTACAGGGGTTCGAATCCTCTTCCCCGCATTCCATTTCTTCGAAATGTCATTTGGTCATCGCATTCGAACGTCTGCGAAATCGAAGATTTCTGGAGTTCCTCGTAGTACGCAGGAACAATCCTCTTCCCCGCATTCCATTTCTTCGAAATGTCATTTGGTCATCGCATTCGAACGTCTGCGAAATCGAAGATTTCTGGAGTTCCTCGTAGTACGCAGGAACAATCCTCTTCCCCGCGATTTTGTTATCATCATATGTTTTTCTGAAAAGCGTTTTTTAAAGTAAAAACGTAAAATTTATATATTTGTACACCTCATATGTTGTTGATTTGAAATCAACAAAAACAATGTTTAATCAACAAAATCTGTTGAGGTGATACTGATGAAACGACCAACGATATGGGACGAATTCGAACGGATGCATGAGGAGATGGACAGACTCTTCTCAAACATGCTCGAAAGAACACCGTTCGGAGGAAGAAACTTGCTCGAAGGACCAGATAGAAGCCCTGCAAAGCTCAACACACGAAAACCACTTACCGACATGTGGGAAACCGGCAACGAAATAAGAGCACAGATTGAGCTTCCAGGCGTGAACAAGGACGATATCAAGATCGATGTCAAGGACGATGGTCTTGAGGTGAGCGTCGAAAAGGAAGACAAGCAAGAAGAAAAAGATGAAGAGAAAGGATACTACAGCTTTGAACGCAGTTACAGCGGATTTTACAGATACTTCCCACTTCCAGACAACACCGATAAAGAAAACATCGAAGCTAGCTACAAAGACGGGGTTCTCGATCTGAAGATCCCGAAAAAGGAAGTGGAAGAACAAGAGAAAAAACGCATCGAGGTCAAGTAAATGAGCTGATGCGCAGTTTATTTTTTTTATTTATTCTCGAACCAGATAATAAAAGACAGGGTATGGAGGTGATAGATGATGACACCCGATGCAACCATATCCAATCATGAGCAAGACGAAACGATAGAAGATCCGGTAGCACAGGATTTTTACAGCAAAGACACGGCAGAACGGTTATTAGAAGATGATGAGCTCAGTCTTGAAGAAGCGCTGTTCGTTTCAGGCTATGATGAATATAGCGATTTAAGCGAAGAAAGTTAAAGAAAAAAAGAATCACTTGCTTCTCCCTTGCGAAAAACGGTATTTCTTGCTTGCTTTTTTCTTCTTATCACCAAGTTCAGGCTCTTTTCTCGAAAGGTACCAGATAGCAGTGAAAAAACCGATTACAGCAATCAGACCAAGAGCCACAGCCAACACTACAATAATAACAAGAGACCCTGCAACAACAACAGGGAATAAGATCCACAAGAGCACTACAAGCAGAGCGATAGCTACGAAAAAAATAGCAAGCCCTGCAAAGAACCGGACGATGTTCGATTCTTTCGCTTTACCAAGCAATGATTTGAACGTCATCGTTTACGAGGTATGTACGGTGTGATTTTCTTGGCGAGTTCTGAAAAGGGCATGCTCTGGAGCCACACCTTACCAGGGCCTTCAAGCGTTGCGAGGAAGAGGCCCTCGCCACCGAATAACATGTTCTTGATACCTTTCACGCGATTGATGCTGTAATCGACACCTTCTTCGAACGCGCCGATATAACCTGGATCAATCTTGAGAGCCTGACCTTCTTGGAGATCATATTCTGTAATCTCACCAGGAAGCTCGAGAAAAGCCTTGCCAGAGCCTTCAATCTTCTGGAGGAAGAAACCTTCACCACCGAAAAAGCCCGCGCCGAGACGCTTCGTGAAGTGAGTGGAGAGTTTGACGCTGTCATCAGCGACCATGAAAGCATCACGCTGGCAAATGATAGGATTCTTACGCTTGTCAAAGTCGAATTCGACAATCCGACCAGGCGATTCCATGCAAAAAGAAATCATACCCTGACCTTCCTCACACGTGTAGTTGACCATGAAAAGCGATTCGCCAGAAAACATCCTGGAGATGCCCCGGCCAAGACCGCCGCGCATGTTCGTATCCATGGAAATGTTAGGACTCATCCAAGCCATACCACCAGATTCAGTGAAGACCGATTCCCCTGGAGAAAGTTCGACATCAAGAATAGGCATGTCAGTACCTCGAATATTGAATCTAGCCATAGTGCATCACACAGCTTCACTCATAGGAAAAAGAGCTTATAAAACTTTCTGGAGAGAAAAAGAATTTAGAAAACAAAGAAGATGAGCCCAGGAGGACAATCGAGCAGCAATCTGTGTTCAGCACATCGGTCACTGCCTTTCGAACCCCCGACCTGCCGGTCTCTTCACAAACTTGACATGCAAGCTTGCACCGAAGCCGGCCGCTCTGTCCAGGCTAAGCCATGGGCCCATCTGAAAGCAAAAAGAGAGAGCAAGAAACCATTTATAAAGATTTCCCATGTGCTTCCAGAACACTAAGGTGAACCGGATGTTCGGATGGCAAGACAGACAATAACAAGCAAGCAGATGGAAATGTGATAATCACTTGTTGAGCATTTTCTTCTTGATCAGC
This sequence comes from Candidatus Woesearchaeota archaeon, assembly GCA_046546105.1. Classification (GTDB taxonomy): domain Archaea; phylum Nanobdellota; class Nanobdellia; order Woesearchaeales; family SKGA01; genus SKGA01. The sequence goes on from JBKGYN010000017.1 coordinate 14,576, forward strand.
ACGAACCAAGAGATGTTGATGACGATAATCGCTATGATGAGAAGCACAACAATAGTGTAAATATCAGGACCATCAGCATCGTCATCATTGCCAGCAACTTTACCGGAAAGCTCGTCAGAAGAGACCTTGATGGAATCAGCGCCGACTGCGGCGTCAAAGTAATATTCAGAAACAACATCATCATAAAGCAAACGAACAGCAATATCATACGTGCCAGGATCAATACCTTCAGTATCCCAGAATGCTTCAAGAGAAGCATCATCATAGGACTTGATATCAGTGCTTGTCGTTTCAGAAGTATCCACGATAGTGCCGGAATCATCGAGAACCTCAATTTCTGCAGAGACATCACGTATCTTCTGGTTCCAATCATTCATCAAGTCAATATCCAACCGTACGATCTCTCCAAGACGGAACTCGTCAACAGAGACGTCGTTCACGACAATCTCTTTATTACCGACCATAAACTGCTTTTCCAAAGAGAGATGCTCGTCACCATAATTAAGGTGCGCTTCAGCGATATAGACACCGGGATTCTCCAGATCGTCAAAAGAAACCCTGAGTTTCTTGGCAGAAAGAGCCTCAATATGAGTCTTATCCAAGGAGACACGGCCGACTTCAGCATTAGCAGGAGTACGGATGAGAATACTGCCGGAAACGTCAGTAGCTTGAGAACCCTTGTTCTTGACATGGGCAGAAAATGTAACTGGACGACTGAGGTCTGTAGATTGGACGAAGAGATCGCCATCAAGATAACGATCAGGATAAGGAGAGAAAACTTTGATCTTCTGACGAACCGCGACAGAAGCTGAGACAACAGAATCCCCATCTGCACTAGAACCACCAATGTTTTTCACGACAATAGCACCTTCTGAGATTCCGGAAGGGAGTTCATCAGGAAGATCAATCTTATAGTGTAACGTTTTCTCGTTTTCAGAAGGGCGGACTGCAATAGTATCCTTAGGCAAATCGATATACTTGCCTAGCTCACCGGTCGCTCGAATAGAGAGCATCAGATCCTCATTCTGGCTGTTGATGACCTTGAGCTTGAGCTCATCTATATCCTCATCAATGTCAAAGGAATATTGTGAAGGTGCAACGCCAAATGCAAAAACCGAAGAAGAAAACATCAAGATACCGACAACTAAGAGGAATAATGACAAAGACAATTTCCCCACCATATTGTTATCAATAATCATGATTGCTCCCACGCGAATGTTAATCCAGACTCTTTTGTACCAGGAGGTTCGTCACCAGGAACGGTAACTTCCAGATCAATGTAGGCTTCATCAGAAGAATCACTATAGTTAAGGTCGTTGATGACATTCTGAGTTTCAGTAGTTAGGTTGAACCAAGACATGAGCGATCCAGATGTGTTGAAAGAGCCGGTTTCGGTTGTTTCTCGTGCTTTGATACGCATATATTCAGAACCAAGATCTCCTGTAGGACTATCCCAAAGACTCTGGTCAGCAGTGACATTAACAAGATCTGTATTGACATTACTGTCACTTCGGAAGGTGAAAGCATCAGCCGTACCATCAGTAGAGTTAGTCTCAAGAATATCAAGAGTGCCGAAGTCTATCTGATCATTAGTCATCGTTATGTCAACATATGGTTCTATAGTGAAATTCCAGACAGGATGCCAATCGCTACAGTTCCACGCATCACAGGCCCGGACAGTCCAATAATATTTTTCCAAAGCATCAGGACATAATTCATTTGAAGGGGTGAATTCGCTGCTTGTAACATTCTGGACAGGTACATCCTGACAACCGAAGATGGTCGTGAGGTTGAAAGTGTAATTGAGCGTGTCGTCTTCAGCATCACTTCCAGGCTGCCAGTCAAAAGTGGGCGCGAGGTCGTGGACAGCGTCATCCCCATTCGAAGGTGACACGAGACTGTTCATGGTAGGTGCACGGTTAGGATAAGTGTTGCTAGAGGAAGCTGAAGAGACGCACTGAGAGTAAGAGTCACAGAAATCTATAGAGACAGTCTCGGAAGTGAACGGAGTTCCTACGCAACGGTACGTGGCATTATAGTAATCGCCATCGACATTCTCCGAATCAAGAGAACAAGCGTCAGACTCGGAGATTGAGGAGGTGAGCTGGTCGCCACCAGCATCATAGTAAGCGCCAGCAGTGACGAGGAAAGCGTGAGCATCAGTCTCGTTGACAAAAGAATTGTTATAGACGAGTTCTGGCTCCGGCGTTCCGATGAAAACCTCGTTTGAAAGAGTGGAGGAACCACGGTCAAGACCATCTACAGGTGTGACTTTCGCAGTCCAATCATCATTAAGGTCGGTCTCATCGCTTTTGATTGTCTCAAAACTCTTGTTGTCAAGACCGGCCCGGTAAATCTCCTGGATTTGAGCTGCGGAAAGAGAGCGGTCGAAGATAAGGACCTCATCAATGGAACCATCAAATACGTAATTAGATGAAATCGATGAATGCATAATGTGCCCGATTCTGAATAGATCAGGAGTGTGGGTCGTATCATAAGAGGTGAAGTCTCCTGTAATAGATTCATTATCAAGATACATAAAATAAGAGTTTCCATCAAAACCTCCTACAATATGATGCCAATCACCATCATTTATAGGATGAGACGAAGAAGTATAATAACCATCAGGAACAAAAACCCTCAAAGAATCACCATCAGATAGGTAAATTTCACGGCGATTACCAGAACCATCTGTATAACCTGCAACACCAAGAGTGGTTTTTGAAGAAGAAGTTTTCACCCAAGCAGAAACGGTAAATACATCACCACCATCTGAAAAATCTCCCTGTATGTAATCATCAGATCCATCAAACTCGAAACAGCCACCGGCAACACAGTCTTCAGACCACCGTGGAGTCGAATCTTGACTTCCGTCACCGAGAACCCCGTGGAAGGCATTTGTAGAGTAATCCTGAAGGTAAGTGTTCACATCAGTGACAGGAAGGTCAAATGGCATGTTGAGAACTGCGATGCTCGTCCCGTTGAGGCGGAAATCAGTGACGACACGGATGTTATCAGACTGATTGTCACCTGTCGTGTAAGAGAGGATAATGTCATCACTTTCCAAGTCGTTGCCACTTTCAGAAGCTAGTGAGACTGAAGAGATGTAGGGTGGTGTGTTATTCTCGCTTTCGTACTGGAAGCCGAGCTGAGTGGTGTAGGAGTCAGAAGAAGCGCCACCAGTAGTGCCTTCAATGACAGCAGCGGAAGAATAATTATCAGAAGAAGCGTTTCCACCGGCCGTTATAGAATGGGAAGCCAAGGAGTAGTTCCCACTGGAAGAAAGATTTGCAACTGCAGTAGTCGAGATGATAAGAGAGAAAGTTATAACTAAGAACGCGAGAAAGAATTTTTTTGGTAATGCGAATTTTGACATTCTCTCATCGTGCATTATGAATCTATCCTAATTGTATAATGACACTACCACCACTGGAAGTTATCTTTACATCGCTCGAACCGGAAGTGCCAATAGTAGGTTCTGTCTGATCAGGGTCAATGGTGACTCCTTTGGAACCGTCGCTCACCTCAAGTTTTTCAGAAGGAGCATCAGTTCCTATACCGACGTTTCCTTCATCTTCAATATACAACACACTTTCACTCCCCCCACCCATGAAATTATGCGCTTCGCCTGATTTGGTATTATAAATGAAACCATCACCCAATTCATGCTTAATACTTGGTTTCGAGGAATCATCCGAAGGCCTGAACAATAAAGAAGGCGTTGTAGAACCATTACCCAAGACCAGATTCCCCCTAAAATCACCTGACCCACGAACATCTAATTGGCTACCAGGACTATCCGTGCCGATACCGACACGACCACTACTGCTATTCACGAATAACGTACCACTGCCGATATCCACGTCCAGGCTTGTTTCTGTAGTGGTACCGCTGCTATTAGACCACCCAGCACCAGAATCACCACCGCCGGAAGAAGCACTGCATTGTGTAGAGCCATCCGAAAACTCTATACAAGCGTTCTGATCGATACTGAAACTCGAACCACTCGAGTTAGTAAGATTCATGAGAAAACCGGCTCCTTTTTCCTCACCCCAAAGCAAAGGATCGGAAGAAGCATACGAAGATTTAACACCAGTCTCGAAGAACGAACTGTCAGGAACACAATCACAATCGACCCATTGACCGCTGACATCACCGTCAGCAGTACAACTACTGCCTTCTTCAACTTCACAACCAGTACCGCCCGTACCAAGATCATCATCACAATCAAGATAGCCAGAATCACACTCGGGAGAACAAGTGGAATTATAATGAGCGTTAGGTTCGTCAGGATACTCAGTGGTACCGACATCAATCTCGCAGCCATCACCATCAGTATAACTACCATCACAATATGTATAACCACTTTCACAGCTTCCACAACTGAAACTACCACTCTCATGAGACCAAGTGCTGGCATTACAAACAGTAATTCGATTCACACCACTACAACTCGGGTCAGAATTACACCAGAAATTCCCATCATTATCACAACCAGCTCCTGAACCATCATCAGGAGCGAAACAATCAACCACATAACCGCCACCCAGACCAACATCCACATTAGCAGTGCCAGTACCGCTTGGAGGAGTCAAAGTATCAGTATCATAACATTGAGCGGTACCACCATTATCACCACAAATCTCATCCGGAGAACAAGATTGGCCTGAAAACACACTCTCATTAGTGTCCGGGCAAGAACCTGGATCATCAACCCAATATGAAGCTGCAGAAACAACTCCAATACCGAGAACTAGGAAAATGGCAAGAGCAATTCCGAATAATAGTTTTTTTCCCATCAGCTTTCAACCTTACAACAAGCAAGAGGTTTGGTGTTAGCGCAGTTAGTCATCCAACCCACTCCTTCATCCGTAGTATCATCGAAATCCCAGAATTTACCAAGATTTGAACTGGAATCAGAAGTGAATCCCTTGCAATCATTAGCGTTCGCAGTATAGCCTGGCGGACCGCCAGCAAGCCAGGCAGTGCCGGCCCATTCTGAAATGATAGAGACATCTTTTGCGTTGATAGTGTTCAAGATCTCATCTACCGTACATAAGTGAGAGCCAGGGAATTCAGCATCACAATTAGCGTTGGCAGCCGAATAACCACCCATATCACCAGTATAGGTTGCAGAAGTAGTGTTATGAAAGGTCGCCATGCCACTAGGCCATGAAGTCTGGCAATTATCATCGATACAGACTTCGGTGGCAGCAACAGTTCCAGAAACATCCAAATCATGTTGAGGATCATGATTGTTGATTCCGACACGGTCAGAAGAAGCATTCACATACAGGACTCCAGAATCAACATCAATATTCAAACCGGTTTCAGTAGTGGTGACAGAACTGTTTGACCAACCAGCACCAGAGGATCCACCACCAGAAGGCCACGAAGTCTGACACTGGCCGTCAAGACAGATCTCATAGACAGATAAAGCGTTAGAACCGCTGATATTAACACTACCGTTGATCTCAAGAGCAGTGCTAGGAGATGAAGTACCGATACCGATGCGCTGGTTTGAGGTATCAACAAATAAGGTGTTATTGACTATGCTGATATTGTGGCTTGAGTTGATACTGGCATCAAGGCCTCGAGTGGTGAAACTGGAAGGGGAACTGGTAATCTCAAGACGAGGAGTCATTTCAGCATCACTGCCGATGCGAATACCCAAGTAGAGATCCTGATCGAAATCAACATCAACCCCTGTAAGGACTTTGCTATAGACACCACGAGCGTCTGTAGTGACAGATTCAGTGGAAGTCCAGAGAGGAGAGCCCCCGGAAGCCTGATTATAGATCGAGAACGTGATAGTATGCGTACCTGTCAGAACCGAGCCAGTCTTATTGGTCAAACGACCATGGACCGTAAGACTGTCAGAGGAAGCGAAAGCAAATGCAGAGATAAGAACGAACGATAAAGCCATAACTAGGAGGAAAACGACAAATCTCGAGTTACGCCCGCTTACCACCATTCACACACCAAAGGAAATCAATTTATTGAAGAGACCATGGATTCATTAACCGTATAATTGACACTACGAATATTGACTTCTTTTACGCACACATATTCATCGCAAAAACGAAGGCTGGAAAGGTTGAGCTGTTCAAGAGGCACCTGCCCCGGTTGACCATCGACATTCACGTTGCACAAGTAGGTCCCATTAACTTGTGTACAAACACTATCAATAATCTGTCCTTCACTCATATATTCAGCACATGCCGTCTGGACACACTCCCAAGAACCTTCAGAAGCATCCTGCTGGACAGCAGCGAATTGGAGCCCTGTGAGAACCACAGCAGCAATAAGAAGGACATATAGTATCGTAAAATGATTTTTCACGCTTTTCAAGACCTTATCACTATTTTTTACCATTTATAAAACACCATCGCCGTCATTCAAACTCTTCACGAATCCATAAGAACAGTTTCTCTTTAAAAATATTTTCGTTTTT
>JBKGYN010000018.1:0-20885 GCA_046546105.1 Candidatus Woesearchaeota archaeon
TAGCGGGGGAAGGATTTGAACCTACGACCTCAGGGTCTCTCTGCCTTGAGCAGAACAACAAAAGGAGTCGTCCTGCTCGCGGGCTTATGAGCCCTGCGAGCACTCCTGACTGCTCCACCCCGCTGTGAGAATGATGAAATCATGAGACCAGCAGTCAGTAATTCTACCTCCGGAGAAACAACACCTTATTTAAAAAGGTTTGCGTTGAAAACACCACCTCTTCCCCCACCACCAGTGTTCAGAACCGAATCTATCGAAAAATAGCGTCTTTTTTATAAACGACAGAGAAAAGATTTTTAAAACTATATTCTTTAGGAATGCTTTGTGGGTGAGAAGTAAGGTATCTGAAAAATACCCACAGGTGAAAAAAACCATGGCTAAAGAACTAGGTGTATGTCAACTCTGCAAACAAAAAAGACTTCTGAATTACGCAGGACTCTGCAAGCGATGCAATAAGACACAACAAGGTGTCAAGTTCGCAACACAAGCGATCAACAGGCATCACGAGGAACTCGAAGCAGAGGCAGAGCAAGCGCACCATATGGATGAAGCGCTTCAAGAACTTCACGCGCTGGAAGCGAAGGAAGACCTGACAAGCGATGAGAAGGAACGACTCGAGGAACTCAAGGTCGAAACGCAACAGGCACGCGAGAAGGAAGAAGACGAAGAAGACGAGAAGCAGGAAGAGAAACCTGAAGAGAAAAAAGACTCCGAAGCAGCTTCATAAGTACAGCGATAAAAGCCACCGACCGAATGCACCTGCTAGCTAAAGCTCTATAACATATGAGAAACCCGAGCTGCAACTATCGACACATGCACCCATAGCAAGGTAAGTATAAAGTGATATCGGCAGTCTCGCCACTTACGGTATCAAGACTCTTTCTTACAGGCATGGTCGACATCCAGAGTTTTTGCAGTGGACGGGATTGCAATCGGGGATACCCCTGATAACATACTACGGAACCAGTTACAGAAACAGCCGATCCAAAAACAACACTCGCAACAATAGGATCCCTGTCTCTGATCGTGGCAGCACGCATATATCCCAACCACAAGCGACAGTTCACCCCACCGTCTGATGAGTGACCAAAAAGTCATTTCCAAAAGGTTTTTATACCCCTAAGACCTCAAATCACTTATAAAAAGAGGGTGTGTCGAGGGTGCGATCGCTACGAGAATCAAAAAGAGGCGTCTTTTTCTTCGTTATCGATGTTATCATCGCTATTCTCATACTGTTCATAACAATCATCATCATCACGAGTTTCTACACTTCAAAACCGGCACTTGATGCAACAGAAAACACTATCACACGAGCCTCAGAAACGCTATTCAATATAAGAATCGCAGATATCGACAATCCGAAAACCATCGAGATGCGCTCTGACGGGAAGGTGCCTGATTTTGACATGAGCATTGACGAGGTGGTCACTTACTATTGGTATCATAATGATACGAATATGAGCAGGCAGCTCATCGCGAACTCCACGAGTTGGCTCTCCTCACAGACAGGTTTTCTTTATCTGATCAACGATACGGAGATCTACCGCAGAGAAGCAGCGATCACGACAGAGAACGAAAGCGATGTCAAACTCTCACGAAAGAAGATTACACTGGTGCAAGGTTCGGGAAACACTAGTTACAAGCCGGTTCTCACAGAGGTGAGAGCGTGGCAATGAAAAACTCGAAAAAAGCACAGGTTTTCTCGCTTATAGCAGTACTCATGTCAGCGCTTTTTATCATGCTCTTTTCAGGAGCGAGCCACCTGGCCTATGATCGCAACGTGAAAACAACAGAGACTGCGATCGAGACCACAGACCAGTTCGTGACCGATCTGGAACAATTCTCGGAGGAAGGAGCGAGAGAGACAGCGAGAGAGAACCTTCTTGAACTCATCAAGTACCACAACAACACCAATGAATTCGAGAACTTCACAAGAAGTTTCGAGGATTGTTTCTTAACAGGGACATTCAAGGCAAACTACAGCTCGGGAACGACCATGAACTGTTCAGACAGCTCCAACACATCCTATGAGAGCACTATGAAAAAGATCTTTGACATAGCGCAAACAGCATATGATATCAACATCACGCATAAGAACGCCAATGTCACCATCACGCTCTCAAGCCCGTTCCAATACAAAGTCACCACAACAAGTATCGTGGAGATCGAGAAGGAACGTGGAGGCATCGGCAACTACGGCTGGACCAGGGATCTTGTCACGACCGTATATCTAGATGTGACGGGAATGCCGGATCCACTCAGCATGAACACACCATACGAGCGGACTATCAAGCTCCATCCGGATAAAGATATGTTTCAAGGACGGGTCTCTAACATCGACGGAAATCTCAACCTCCTTGCAGAGTATATCAACAACAGCTATTTTATCATCGACCAGACAGCACCGACGCTCACACAGATACTCGAGGGAAATATCGTGCCAGAAGAAGGTGATTATGAGTATGGTAACAACTCTTTCGGCATCACATCATATCTCAATGTTTCAGACTATCAAGATAACGAGACGGCAATGACAGAATACCGATACGATGTCATCAAATTCAATTGCAAGAGACTCAGACGGATCGATCACGCGAACATCAGTGATGATCTCATCTTCGAACGAAAATATCTTATCGGCTACCTCAACATCTCAGATTCGAAACTCCTCGATGTCTGCGATTGCTGTGATGAAAAAGGATGCGCCGAAAACTGCGGCTGAAGACATACCACTACACAATAGTCAAGAACATTTATAACAACTTATAAAAGCAGGTAATACTGATGGGTGAGGACAAGGTAACAACGGGTGTAGACGATCTTCTCAACTACCTCGAGGACAAAGACAAGGTCAGCTTGAAAGACGCAGCCAAAGATCTTAAGATTCCAGAAGAAACTTTACAATTATGGGTGGATTTTCTTGTCGAGGAACGTATTCTCGGCACTGAATACAAGTTCACGAAGCCATTCATCTATCTCAACAAGAAACAGGCTTCAAAGAAACAAGTGAAAAAGACTTCGAAAAAACGAGAACTGAAAGATTTCAAGAAAGAATACATTGAGAACGCGGTAAAAAAGAAGATCAGCGAAGAGAAAGCCGAAGAGCTATGGAAACAACACCTTGAAGAAGCGATCGACAAACTCGAAGAATACTTCTACAGGGAAGCGAAAAAGAGAAACCTCAACAATCCCAAGGACCTCTTTGGCGTGTATAAGCGAAAGCTCGTAGAAAAAGAACGAAGCACTGAAACACAATGAACCTGAACGATTTCATCAAAGAGGACATGGCACGATTCCTGGAAGGAATGGCAGCTACAGGTGGGGAAAACTCCACGGCAGGAGCTGCTGAGATTTCAGCGCTACTCACCGGCTCGCAACAGGTTTCAAAGGAGAATGAGGAAACCGACAAGAAAAACGTAACCATCCAGAACATCACAAACAACATTGTGGAGCAACAGCCACAAGAGGAAGTGAAGGCAAAAACCAGCGAGAACAAAACGGCAAAGACAAAGCCGAAAGTGGAAAAGCCAAAAGCAGAGAAGCCTAAACAACCAGCTAAAAGGAACCTGCACAATGAACTGACGGAAAGACTCGATGGAAAAAACGCTACACCGGATGAGCACAAGCACATATACAAGATATCTCACGACAACCAGCAAGATACTGCCGGAACGAGCCAGCGAAAGATCCACCACCACAAGCACCACCATTACACGTCTCGAGAACAGGCAAAAGCGTTGTTTGACCTGTTCGACCAGATCAAAGAGATGAAAACGCTCATCAAGAAAGAATCATATGTCAAAGCGCTTGAGAAATACATGGAAGCAAGCGAAATCTTTGAAGATGTCACCAAGAAGACGAAAGAAAGAGATGTCGTAGCAGAAGAACTCAAAAAGATAGCGACAACACTCAAACAACATATCGTAAGCAAGAGCAAGATCAAAGAGATGCTCAAGAAAGAGCTATCGCAAAAACAGGGAATGAAACCTCAGAGGCAGGCAGTGTATACAGTTCCGGAACACAAACACCACAAAAAGGAAACGAAAACAGAAAACCAGCAACAAAAAACAAGTTCTGAAAGCGAGACCTATCACACAAAAGCATCTGCAGAACAAGACACATATACGGATGTCTCCAGAGAGCCCGAATATGAACAGGCACTTGATGCTATCAAGAATGAAGATAAGGAACAAGCGCTCAAGCTCCTATTGAAGCTATCAAGACGACATCCGAATAATCTTGCTGTGAAGACACGACTTGAGCAAGCACTTGAACTCCAGTAATGACGTGATGAGAAATGACAGAAAAAAATTTAGGAGAACCGACGACGCTTGATAAGTATTCGCTTTCAGCAAACAATGTAGTTGTAGATGTGGAAATAATCAGGTATAATAATTATCCAGTGCCGAAATATTACATCAACATCACGAACATCTCCGACACGACAAAGATTATCCTGGAAAAGATCAGACAGGATTTCATCCAACAAGTGGATTTCTCCTCTATCGAGAAATTCGAATCGAATGATCTTGAGAATCTCCAGGACAGGTTCAAGAAAGAAATCAAACGCCTTCTCCACAAATACTTCCCGAACCTCGATAGCAAGACCGAATCAATGCTTGTCAACTATATCATCGAAGAGAATCTAGGATTCGGAAAAGTTGACATCCTCCTCGAGGACGAGCAATTGGAAGAGATCGTCATCAACGGTCATGAAGAAGCCGTACAAGTCTATCACAAACACTTCGGCTGGCTCGAAACAAACATCAAGATAGTGACCGAAGCAAGAATCAGACATTATTCAGCAATGATCGGACGGGAAGTGGGAAAAGAGATCACGTCACTCAACCCACTTCTTGACGCACACCTCAAATCAGGAGATCGTGTCAACGCGACACTGATGCCGATCTCATCAAGAGGAAACACCATCACGATCAGAAAGTTCGCAAAGGACCCATGGACTATCGCAAAGTTCATCGATGCACGAACGATTTCAGTGGATGGAGCGGCATTCCTCTGGCTTTGCATGCAACAAGAACTCTCCGTGCTGGTGGCAGGAGGAACGGGATCAGGTAAGACATCAATGCTTAACGTAGTAGCAAACTTCTTTCCGGCAAACCAGCGAATAATCTCCATAGAAGATACACGAGAACTGGTCTTGCCTGACGAGCTTCACTGGGTACCGCTTGAAACAAGAATGCCAAACCCTGAAGGAAAAGGCGGCGTGACCATGCTCGATCTTCTTGTCAACAGCTTACGAATGAGACCCGACCGCATCATGGTAGGTGAAATCAGGCGAAAAGAAGAAGCGCAAGTACTTTTGGAAGCGATGCACACGGGACACTCAGTCTATGCAACAATCCACGCGAACAACGCTGAAGAGGTCGTCACGCGACTGACAAATCCACCTATCAACATCCCGAAACCGATGCTCTCGTCACTAGGCCTGATCTGCGTCCAGAACCGAAACAGGAGAACAGGAAAGCGAAGGACGCTACAGATCGCAGAGATCAAGCCGAGTGGTGATCCGAACGTGCTATTGCAACTCAACGCTCATGATGACATCCTGGAGAAGATGAACGAGAGCAATATCGTTTTCGAACGACTCAAGCTCTATTCTGGACTGACAGAAGAACAGATCAAACAAGACCTTGAAGAGAAGAAACAAATCCTTAACTGGCTTGTAGACAACGAGGTCTACGATCTGGAACAAGTCGGCAAGGTCATGTCAAAATACTATCTCGGCATTCTTGACATCAACAATCTCAAAAAAGAAGATCTTGAAAAATGACACTCGGCAACTATCTCCTTTCAAAGCAACCTCTTATCAAGAAGAAACTGCGAATGGCAAAGATAGATACGCCTGCAGAAGAATTCCTCAAGAAAGCCTTCAAGAACTCTCTCACGATGGGAGCGATGATCGCAATCATCATCGTTTTTTTCAGAGGCATGGAGAATCCCGGCAGCACGTTCCTTCTCGCACTAGCCGCAGGAGCTATTGTTGCCAAGGTAGTATACAGCTTCAATGTGAAGAAAGTCGATGTGGCAATCAGGAAAAGAGCGAAGGAGATTGACCGACAAGTCCTCTTTGCAGGACGATTCCTGCTTATCAAGCTCAACAGCGGAAAACCGCTCATTACAGCACTTGAAGAAGCATCAAAAGGATTTGGCGCAGCGACAGAGTATTTCAAAGAGATCATGAGAAGCATAGAGCTGGGAACGCCGATGGAGCAAGCGCTTGACGAGGCGACAGAGTACTGTCCGTCAAGGCATCTGAAAAAGATACTGTTCCAGATCACGACAGCGCTCAAGATAGGTGTTGATGTGACAAACTTCCTTTCAGCGATAGTGGATGAGATTTCGGAAGAGCAACTGCAGGAGATCTTAAGATACGGGAAGAAACTCTCAAGCCTGACGATGTTCTACATGCTTGCAGCAATCGTGTTGCCAAGCCTGGGAATGACACTGTTTATCGTTGGAGCAAGCCTCATACAAATTGAAATAGACATGCTGGGCTTTTCGATCATCACAGTATTTTTGTTTTTCCTCCAATTCATTTTCATCTCACTATTCAGGTCAGCACGACCAAACCTAGATTTATGAAAACAACAAAGCAAGATAGCAATGGGAGATAAAAAAAAAGCACTACATGAATTCGGCAAGGCATTCATACCAGAACGATTCATGGGAAAACCGATCAGGGCGAACCTTAGAAACTACCTGTTGAAAGCAGGGTACAACGAGGTTCCCTACAGCTTTTTCGGGCTGTTATTCCTAGCGACAGCAGCAATCACATATTTTATCTTTATCCCGTTCATCTATCCAGAACTCCAAGGAATGAGTATGCTGGCAGTCTTTCTGCTCACATTCCTATTATGGGCGGTCATCCAGCTGACGCTTGTCACGATAGTGATATTCATCGTCTATTTTTTCATCAATATCAAGATCTACAAGCGAACGAAAGAGATAGAGGATGCGCTCCCGGACTTTCTCGTGCTGGTCTCGACAAACTTGAAAGGAGGATTATCACTTGATAAGGCCCTCTGGGCAGGTATAAGGCCTGAGTTCGGACTGCTTGCCACAGAGATGACCATCGTTTCCAAACGAGTGATGACGGGAAGCGATCTCACTGAAGCGCTTAACGAATTCGCCACGAAGTATGATGCGCCACGGGTGCGACGAAACTTTTCACTTATCATCGGCGAAATCGAAAGCGGAGGTAAAATAGTCACGGTCATCGACAAAGTCATCGAGACAATGAGAAAAACCAAGGCGCTCAAGTCAGAGATGACCTCGTCAACATTGAGTTATATGATATTTATCGGTGTAGTAGTGATACTGGTTAGCCCTGCGCTTTTTGCCCTCTCATTCCAACTACTTCAAATCATCATGGATTTCACCTCATCACTAGGGGGGTCGCTTTCAGGCGGAAGCGGTGGTGGTATCGCAGGGATGAGCATGTCATCAATCGATTTCAACGTACAAATCGACAAGAACCATTTCAAAAGGTTCTCCATGATGGCACTCGGCGTCATCGGCATCTGCAGTTCCATGATCATCTCAATCATTGAGAAAGGGGATATCAAAGGAGGATTGAAATACATCCCCGCATTCACCATCTCGTCAATAATCGTCTATCTGATCTCGATGGTACTGCTCCAATCAGTATTCGGAGGCATGGCCCCTTGAAAAATGGCAAACCCCTGTTTTTGAATCGAAAAAAGCACTCAATCGTATTCTGAGAAGATATTACTCAAACGACGTGATTTCGGAAGGTAGTTCATGATACGACCATTCTTTTTCTTACCAACACCAAGAACGTCATCATCATAGGTCAAGATGACATAATTACCGTCTTCAGGTACCGCGGCATCAAGTTCATCAGTTTGCAGCTCACCGTCCTCAGAGCCCAGAAGAAGCTCTACATCACTGCCATTAAGCCACTGGTCACGTTGAGAGAGCGTTACCGGCAACACGTTTTTCGTGCATTGGGAAATAAGCATCTGTGCGCCTTCGATAGAGAGGCGAAAACCATCTTTCATGAAGGTACCAAAGTACAGGCCGAAAGCGTTCACACGCAAAGTGTCATGATCGAGATCGAAAAGTTCCCGATTAGCAATATAGACCCGCTCTTTCTTGTTGAGACAGAAAAAAACCTTTCCAGGCAAGCTTTCGACACCATGCTGCTTAGCAAGCATATTACGGATCTCTTTACGCTGCTTTGAATTAAGTATTATAACAGTAGCTTTCATGACAGATACCAACTAGACATCTATTATTTTTACACGCCCCATACAGTGTCCTCGCGGCGCTTTATTTCAGCGATCTCCTTGAGAAGTTCTTTTTCCTCATGAGACAGGAGGTCGCGATGCTTCTTGAATTCCCTGTATTCGTTCGGGGAGAGGTTAGTGTAGAGAATATCGCCCTCACTTATGTGACGACCAGCAGTTATGTTGTGCATGGAGATAGCGACCTGCTTACCTTTCTCGGCCGAGGAGACACTCTCTTTTTTATCCTGGATACTCTTGACAACCGATAAACGGTCACCGCCAGCTTTCATGAGCTCCATACCGGTTCGAAGAGTGCCGCTTAACACTTCAACGCCAAAAACACAAGGGTTAGACTGACGGAAGATACAGTGATTGAGAATCTCGACTTTACAGGGTTTTGTCAGACCTTCAAGCTGTTTCTCCTGCAAACGCTTCTTCTCAACTTCAAGCCATTGGTCATAGCGATCGAGAATAGCATAGATGACATCATCAGTAATGATCCGCACCTTGTCTGAAGATGGAACGTCAGGAATGTTAAAACCGAGGATGACGGCATTAAGCGGGTCAGTTTCGAAGTTGGATTCTGCATCAGCAACATCTTTCTTGCTGATCGGACCGATGCTCGCTTTACGCACAGGAATGCCTTTCTCCTTGACAAGCGCGGACAAGGCTTCAAGACTGCCGATGTTATCTGCTTTGAGGATAATACCTTCACGATCAGTCTCGACAATGACTTCATCAACCTGCGCCTGAACCTGACTTCTTGCCTCATCGATAGCTTCAGAAGTATTCTCACAAGAGATGATCGGCATGCCGGAGAATACCTCGCCAAGGTCGGGACAGTTGATACGAACACCAGTTGCTGCGGAGACTTCTTTCACGCTCGTAAAATGAGATTTCTTATCGCGCATCTCACTATGAGGGTCAGGCTCGAACAAAGCTCTTACACGGGCAACGTGTGCGTTCTCCAGACCACCGATGACAACCGTGTCACCGACACGGAGCGTGCCGTTATAGATGATGACATCAAGGGATTTGCCAAGCCCACGCTCTTCTTTGATCTCAAGGACAGATCCTTTGGCTGGACCGCTGACATCAAGGGAAAGATGCTTTTCAAGATACTTTTGAGCGAGTGCCCCAAGGACCATGAGCGTTTCCTGCACCCCAAGCTTTTCCAAGGCAGAGATCGGGACAATAGCCACCTGTTTGGTGAAATCCTCGACACGATCGAAACGCTCGGCAGTGAGGTTGAATTTATCATATAATTGACCGACAAGCTCATACATGCGACTCTCGATGGTCTGCTGGACCTGAGAGGATTGCTTACCTATAAGACCGAGAATCGGCGAATCTTCAGGAACGTCTTGCGTGTTAAAGCCGGAGATGACATCAAGCTTGTTAGCGGCGATGATAAACGGCGTCTTGGCAGCGCGCAGGACTTCGATAGCCTCATAGGTCTGCGGCTTGAAGCCCTCGTTGATATCGACAACGACAACAGCGATGTCAGCGAGAGAACCACCGCGCTTTCGTAGTGATGTGAAGGCAGCGTGGCCCGGCGTGTCGATGAACAGGAGACCTGGAATCGTGAGCTTGACACCGAGGTTCTTGAGAAGGTTACCGCACTTTCGCTCGATAGTCTCAGCAGGGACGATGGAGGCGCCGATCGCCTGCGTGATCGCACCGGCTTCGGTCTTGAGGATATCCGTATCCCTGATAGCGTCAAGCAAAGAGGATTTTCCATGGTCGACGTGACCGAGAACTGAAACGATAGGACTGCGAATACGAGACATAAACATCACCAAGCAGCACAGGAGAACCTGCAAGTCTTTTTATATATTTTGATGAGAAGAGGGAAAAAAACAAAAGTTAGAGCTTGCCGTACTTGAAGTAATTATCAACATCATCTTTAGTCAGCTCGATGGTCCGTTCGTTGTCATAATATGGGCCTCGGCGGGCAGACTGGCGATACTGACTGCCACGATTGCCGAAGTTGCGACCGAACTGCTTTTTCTTCTTCTTGAGATAATACCCGTAAGCAAGGCCACAGGCAAGACCAGCCAAGTGAGCGATGTGAGCAATACCTGAACTGCCAGAGACAAAACCGACAAGGTCGATAATCGCAAAGATGATACCGGCTGTTCTCATCGACATCGGAACGACGAAAAAGAAAAGCACCTGCAGATCAGGCATGAGCATGATAACAAGTCCCAAAATCGCCATTATCGCACCGCTCGCACCGACAGCGACACCTTCAGGAGTAGCTAATGCAAAAATGAGCGAAGCAGCGATACCGGAAATGAGATAGGCCAATAAGAAACGCTTGCTACCGATCTTACGCTCGATAAGAGAACCGAAGAGAAATAAGGCGTACATGTTAAACAGAAGATGTGCAAAGCTCCCATGCAAGAACATGGCCGAAAAAAGCATCCACGGACGAGAGGCGACGTCAGAAGCGACGAGAGCGAACATATCGGTGAATCGAGGCACAGAAACCTGTACCAAGAAGATGAAGACATTGATAGCAAGGAGTTTCAACGTCACGTTCTTGAGCTGAAAACCACGTTTGCGCTTATATACTGCTTGTTTCACCATTCACCCCCCAGCATGTGAGCATTGAAGGGACGCATCCTTTTTAAATCTTCGTCAAGAATGCTCCAGCCAATCAATGAAAAAAATACAGGCTCAGAAAAAAGGGTTTTGGAAAAGAAAAAAACTCATTCCCGGACGAGAATCGCGTTAACAGAACCACTCTGGCCAGGCCGGCTGGTCACTCTCGCCTTACCGTTTTCCGTCTCGATGATAGAGCCTTTCGTAAGGATTTTACGACGGACATAGTGACGGTTAGCAGGGTTCTCAAGGACATTCGTGACTTTCGCAATGGAATGCTTCTTGGTCTTAGGATCCAAGAGGTTGACCTTCTCGACAGAGAGAAGTTTAGCTTTAGAATTACCGCCGATGGTGCGGACAGTTTTACGTTTCTGAGGACCTATCCTGGTAAAAACAGGGAGACGACCCATGCGAGCAAGACGCCGCACCTTAGGGCGCTTGTACCGTCCACCCGTGGATTTTCTGTTTGATCGTAATTGTAGGATTGCCATAGCAGGTGCGAGGAACGCTGATGACTTTTTAAAGGTTGTGGTCGAAACCACAAATAAAAAACAATTAATTTTAAATAGTGACAGGAATGAGAATCACTTACAATGGTCAGAACAAAATATTTATTGGTAGCGATAGCTATGGTAGCGCTTTTGTTGGTTACCGGTTGCGGAGTGCAAGAAGGGACCGACAAGAACGCTGACGAAATCGACATAGCTGATGAAATCGATAGCGAACCGGAACAGCCAAACGAAACTCCTTCAGTGTCAGGAGCTGTTGTTAACGGCGAAGAGGTCGATAGCGAAGAGATCACCTCGATGCAAGAAATGCTGAAAAGTCAAGGACAGGAAATAAGTGAAGAAGATATTCTTGAAGAGCTGATTAACCAAGAATTGCTCATGCAAGAAGTCGAAAAACAAGGACTTTCAGTTTCTGATGAAAAAGCAGAGAGCGAGATTGAAGAGCAGCTATCGGCGCAGGGAGCGAATATTGATGATTACAAGCAGCAATTGGAACTTCAGGGAATGTCTTATGATGACGAGCTTGAAAATGTCAAAGAACAGCTTGCTGTAAACAAGCTTCTTGAAGAAGAACTCGAAGGTGAAGAGTTCGAAATCACAGAAGAGCAAGCGCAAGACTATTACGACCAGTATACAAGCAGTGCTCCCGAAGGAGAAGAAGTTCCTGAATACGAGGAAATCGAGAGCCAGATAAAAGCAGAGCTAGAGCAACAGCAAATGCAAGAAGCAAGAAACAGCCTCGTTGAGGAATTGAGAGCTGAGGCTGACATCAGCTACGAATAAATAGTAATCAAACCAAGACTCCCAGTTACAAGTGATGCTTAAGGTCATCGTTTGATGACAATGCATCTCTTGTGTTTTTTTTCATCTTATTTTTTTTCAGAATAAGATAGCTAATTCTCCACGAACCACACGAGTCTGGATCAACGTGAAGAGAGCGGAATCTCCCGCACGGAAAATGAGGAGGCGTCAATACGAAGCAGACCTTCAGGGACAGGGCGTGCAAGCAAGATGTTGAGAGCCAGCTGAGCTTGCAAGGTACCCACCAGAGAGACGATAGGAGCAGTGACACCGAGATCAGCGCACTTCTCGTTACCAGCACTTCCCGAATAGAGCGAGGAGTAGACGATATCAGGCCTGCGTTTCGGGTCAAAGACAAATATAGAGCCTTGTTCTTTGATGGCAGCACCATGAACCCAAACGATCTTGTGATCAGAACAGTAGGAATCTATGAGGCGTCTCGTTTCGTGATTATCAACACAATCAAGAATCAAGTCAGCACCAGCGAGAACCGAGGTCATACCCTGTGCAACAAACAAGTGATGGGCGATGACGCGTATGTGAGGGTTGATTCGCTCGATATGGGACTTACAGGCGAGAGCTTTGGAAACACCAATATCTTCAAGGGTATAGAGCTGTTGTCGCGAGAGGTTGTGTTCCTCAACCGTGTCAGCGTCAATCAGATGGAGTATCCCAACACCCATACGAGCGAGAAGCTGGGCGGCGGCACTGCCCAATCCACCAACGCCCACGATCGTGACGATGGATTCGGAAAGTACGTCCTGAGCCCCCGCACCAATGTGGCGGATCTGACGATCGTAAAAACCAAGTGACATGACACAGGACAAATAAGGACAACTTTAAAAAGCTTGATATGAATCTTTATAAAAAACGGATTCAACAAGAGTTCGTAGGTAATACATGCCATGACCACGAAAACATCCTCGAAAAAGGCTGCCGCGAAAGCAGCAAACAAAAAAATTGCGAGCAAGTCCTACGAGGGCTTTATCGTCACGTCACACTATACCGTAGATGAAAATGGGGCGACAGTGCATCTTTATGGACGCTTGAAAGACGGCAGTTCTTTTGAACTGCGTATGCCTAAAAAACCTTATTTTTTCGTGAAAGCGACAGATAGTGAACGAACAAAAGAACTCACTGGCATGATGCCTGAAGAGACGAAGCTCAAGACGATGGAAGATGAACAGGTGGTGCAGGTAACGCTCACCAACCCGAAGGATGTCGCCCGGCTGAGAAAACTGCTTGAGGAAGAGAACATCCCGTGCTATGAAGCAGACATCCCTTTTACCCGACGAGTCATGATCGATGAGGACTTGCTCTCACAGGTTCGTATCGAGGGAGAGCCCGAGCGCGGAGCGCATGTGGATAAAGTCTTTAGCAAACCCAAGATTACGCCGATACACAAGAACAAGCCAGTGGCAGAACCGACATTGCTGTCTATCGATATCGAGACTGACGAGAAAGCTACGGAAATACATTCGATATCACTCTATAACAAAGATATCAGCAAAGTGATTGTTGTCGAGAATGAAGCTATCAGGAAAAGCAAGAGCAAGCTGAAAAACGCTCACATCGTAGAAAGCGAGAAAGAGTTGCTACGCGTGTTCGTGGACAGCGTCAACGGGCTCGATCCAGATATAATCACAGGATGGCATGTTATCGATTTTGATTTCAACATCATTGCCAAGCGAGCGAAAAAGCACGAAATCAACCTGACCATCGGCAGGGATAATTCATCGCTCAGTCTTCGCATCGAATCCAATTTCCTCAAGGATTCCTCAGCGACACTACACGGACGACTAGTTATTGACGGCATACACCTTCTGAAATCATCTTTTGTCAAGCTCGATGACTACAAGCTCAATACAGCCGCACAAGAATTTCTGGACGATAGCAAGCTGATAGAAGAAGATGACCGCTTCGAGATCATAGAACAGTATTATCAGACGGAACCGCAAAAATTCATCGATTATAACCTGAAAGATTCAAAGCTCGTGCACGAGATCCTTGACGCGTCAGGAGTGTACACGCTTACTGTGCAACGGTCGCTTCTGACAGGGCTTCACATGGACGGTGTGAAGGCGAGCATCGCGAGTTTCGATTCACTGTATTTGCGTGAGCTTCGCAAGGAAGGTTTTGTTGCGATGAGCACGAGACCGGGAGAGAGCAATCCGGGACTTGGCGGTTTTGTCATGCGATCGAAGCCGGGAATCTATGATAATATCCTCGTACTCGATTTCAAGTCACTATATCCTTCAATCATGCGAACGTTCAACATCGACCCGCTCTCATACGTGGGAACGACAGAAGAGCTCGATAAGAAAAAAGTTGATTATACTGACACGACAAAATACATCGTCGCGCCCAACGGAGCCGTATTCGCTAATGACGAAGGCATCGTGCCACGGCTATTAGCGAGGATGTGGAAGGAGCGGGATAAGGCGAAAAAGGCAGGTGACGAGCTGGCTCGCTACGCGATCAAGATCCACATGAACTCTATGTACGGGGTGCTGGCAAGCCCCAACTCCAGGTATCACCGCAGGCCGCTCTCGAACGCCATCACGTACTTCGGCCAGAAGTTGATTAAACGAACGGCAAAAGAAGTCGAGGATGACGGGTATGATGTCATATATAGTGACACTGATTCCGTGTTCGTCGATCCGAAAACGAAAGACACGGACAAGGCAATCAACATAGGACAAGAAGTTGAGAAGAAGCTCAACGCGTTTTTCAAGAACCACATCGAAAACGAGTATTCGAGAAAGAGCATTCTCGAGCTGGAGTTCGAGAAGACGTACACGAAGTTCTTCATACCAAGCGTCAGGGGAGAGTCAGGAGTAGGCGCTAAGAAACGATATGCCGGTCTCAAGCGGCAGGATGATGGCAGTACGAAACTCGATTTCACAGGGCTTGAGTTCGTCAGGCGTGACTGGACAGAGCTGGCAAAGGAGTTCCAGATGAAACTGCTCGATCTCATCTTCGCAGAAAAAGAAGTAGGGGAGTTTGTCAAGGAATTCGTCAAGAAGCTGAAAGGAGGAGAGTACGACGATCTGCTCGTGTACCGCAAGGCACTACGAAAGCCAGTCGAGGAATACACGAAAACGACACCGCCGCATGTCAAGGCAGCGAAAAAACTTCATGAGCTGACAAGCAACATCATCGATTATGTCATCACCACGGATGGTCCGGAGCCGACCGAGAAGCTCGAGCATCCACCAGATTATGATCATTACATCGAGAAGCAAGTCAAACCGATCGCGGAAAGCATCCTGCGGCTTGAAGGGAAGAATTTCGATGACGTGATGAAAGGTTCAGAACAGAAAGGACTCGGAGGATTCTTCTAAGAACTAAAACTCGCAACTATCGAATAATTCCTCGCCACGCTTCTCCATGGCGTCAAGATAATTGTCCAGGGCGGTTCTCACGTCGTCTCGTTCTTGATCGGTAAGATCGAGTTTTCGTATCATACCCTCCCAGTCAGCCATGGCTTTGACGTCACTGCTCGTGAAGGTGCTGATGAAGGTGCGACCCGCCTTTTTCACTTCTCGTTCTACACGACGACCATCCTCGGTGTTGAACATCTTCGTGCCAGGGAGTTTCGTGATAGCGTTAGCGCCGGCTTTGAGAACGAGAGAGATCTCAGGAATGCGATAGCGAGCGCTGCCGACAACGATTTCCATTTTCGGGAAGGCAATGCGGAGTTGTGCCACCCACCAAGCGACGTCCTCCGGAGAGGGACCGTGCTCGAAGGGTGTGTGGCGCACAGGGCGCAAGGCATACACAGTGATGCGGCTGATACCATTATCCTCGATGAACCCTTTGAGAAGCGGGAAGTCGTCACGTGACTCACCAAGGCCGATGATGATCGTCATGCCCTGGGCAAAGCCCATCTTCCTGGCGTCATCGATCATATCGATGTAGGGTTGTATGGGCTTGTCAGGACATACCTGATTGTGGAGTTCTTGCTCGACAGTCTCGATACTGCTGACGATACCGTGCACGTAGGGCTTGAACGCTTCAAGCATGGAAACGCCGAGCTCGCCGAGGTTGACCCACATGCCATCGCCGATGACCTGCGAGACGAGCTTCGTGTACCGGACGATGTCATCA
Source organism: Candidatus Woesearchaeota archaeon (assembly GCA_046546105.1). Lineage (GTDB taxonomy): Archaea > Nanobdellota > Nanobdellia > Woesearchaeales > SKGA01 > SKGA01. Next base: position 16,298 of record JBKGYN010000018.1, read on the forward strand.
TCACTGCAACTGCCATAACCACCAGTGAGAAATTCGATACGCCACCCAAGACCTTTGATGAGAAGCGCTTCAGCGACGATGCTTGCCAGGCTACGCCTCGCTTTTGACGGATTCTCGATACTGCTTTTCGTGACAGAGCGAAAGCAGAAGGTGCAGGTGCCACGCTCGCAATACCAAGAGAGAAAGATGCAACGACCGAACCAGACGGAACCGTCGAAGTTCGCTCTATACACAGCGTCTGCACGGCCGATGAGCTCCTGGAGTTCAGGAGACGGCGTTGGCGTTGATTCGATAGGAGCGTCCATGAAAAGAAGAGAAATCAAAAAGCGAATTTAAAGCTATCTCCTCAGTCGAAGCGTTCGAAGTTGAGAAAGCCCTGGATGTCACTTTCAAGACGAGCATAATCTTTGGAGGCTTTCGAGCCCGCTTTGGAGATGTAACTCTTAAAGACGAACTTGTCAATGACAACGCGAAGGAAGTACTGGAAGGCATTTTGCTCGAAGCTCTTATCATAATCAGTCGTGAGATAGATAGTCGTTTTCACGGAGACAGAACCCTTGTGCATGCGCACTTTCTGACCTTCTTTCTCGATGAAGATCTCCTGGCAATTGAGAAAAGCGAATTCGGTCTTCCACTCGACCTTGGCATAGTCAGAAAGTTTTTTCTCACCCTTGATCGAGATGAGGATCTGCTTGCCATCTTCAAAAATTTCTTCAGAATGATACTCCTCATAAGGCTTGTAACCGAGATCATCAAGACGGTCCTTGACAAGACCATACAACCCTTTAATAGAGATAAGACCGCTGTACTCCACCGTCTTGCCATCGATTAACGTTTTTCGTTCAGCCACTTCCAATCACCGTCAATAACACTCCATGCCAAGGAACTTCTTGATCTTCGCATCAAGCTCCCAAAGCTTTTTCTCCATGAAACTCTTACCAGCACCTTTGAGATCGCCATACTGGAGACCCTTTTCAGGATGCTCGATGTGCTCTTTCATCCATTTGTGGAATTTCTGTTCACCGAACTTCCCAGCAAAATCATGCTCGTAAAATGCCTTGAGCCAGAGCTCGAGCTTACCATCAGTACGCATGACTTTCTTACCTGCAATCGTAACTTCTTTAGGCTTGACATCCCAGAAATGTCCTTCAACCTCAAGGTGGATCTTGACATAATGGGTGACTTTACGATCACCTTCGAACTTGAACTCGACTTCAGCGCCCGAACCTTTCATCTTATACTTGAACTTGGGCTCTTTGATATCGATTTTCAGGCCCTTATAAAAACCCCGTATCAGAGCGAGAAGACCATCATAATCATACTGGCCGCGATAGCGGATGAGTAGAGGTTCGTCAAACACAGGTTTTTTTTTGCCCATATTAAGAACAACCAGAATGTCAAAAGTATATAAGGTTTATGCTCAAAACACCTGCATAATCAATTCAGAGAAGCTCGTGAGGAACAACCGAGCCTTGCGAGGATGTCTTCATAGACGCGCTTGATAAAAATTGCAGCCACACCCCAGAGTACAGGGAGCCAGAAGGGAATACCATAGAAATGCTGTGTGGAGTAATACCAAGTGCCATGAAAGATGGCGACCAGTTCAGCTAAGGCACCGCCAAGACCACAGCTGATAAAGAGAAGCAATTCAGCCAGAGAGCGCCTGACAAGAAGCATCAAAGCAGCAAGGAGCACTAGTACAAAAAGCAAGAGAAGCTCATGAGCGTAAAGTGACATGACCGCTAACAATGAGAGAACGGCCAGAGGATAATGCGCAAACCTGAAGTCCATGCACTGTAAACTGAACCATGCCTATATAAAAATAACGAAAAGAGAAAAGAAAGGAAAAAAAGCCCTCTTAGCGAATCCTGATTGTATCAAGGTTTTGCGGAACGAGGGTTTCAACCTTGAAGGATTTGTGGATACTGCTTGCCAAATCGGTTAGACGAGAGGGTTCACCGTGGTTGATGATGACCCGGCGGCTACGAGGGTTACAGTTAGCCACGAAGGACATGAGCTCGCGGCGATCAGCGTGACCAGAAATCTCCAGACGAGAGACAGTCATCTTGATCTCGTAAGTATCAGGAGCGTTAGAACCGTTCGGGAAACTGATCTCTTTCTCGCCCTGCAGGATGCGACGGCCGAGAGAGCCGGGAGCCTGGTAGCTGGAGAAGAGAAGAGTGTTTTTCGGATTCTCACAAAGACCCTTGAGATACGAGACGCTCGGACCGCCTACAAGCATACCGCTTGTCGCAAGAATAATGCACGGCTCGTCACTATTGATGAGATCCTGCTGCTCTTTCTGGCTTCCGACACGCTTGATATTCTCAGCAAGGAACGGGTTATTATCTTTATGGAAAATCTGGCTTCGCACATTCTTTGCCAGGAATTCAGGATAAGCAGTGTAGATCGCCGTGATATCCCAGACCATACCATGGATGTAAATAGGCACGTCCGGAATCTGACCCTTACGGATCATCTTTTCGACAACAACGATAATCTCCTGGCCACGACCGGAACCCAAGGTAGGAACAAGCACTTTACCACCGTTTTGTATGGTTCGGGTGATGAGATCGGCGACATATTTATCCTGATCGCGCTGCGAAGGCAACGTGTTCTTGCGACCACCGTAAGTCCCTTCAATCATGAGCGTCTCAAGACGAGGGAAGTTAGTCGCCGCAGGAGCGAGAAGCTGGGTTCTCGCGTACTTGATGTCGCCGGTGTAGAGCATGTTATGAAGGCCGTTACCGATGTGGATGTGAACCATCGCACCGCCAAGGATGTGACCCGAGTTGTAAAGGGTTATCCGGATATCTGGCGTGATGTCAGTGACCTCCTCGTAATCAAGGGTTATCGTGTGTTTGACCACTTCACGGACTTCATCACTCGTGTAGATCGGATCGCGACCCTCACCGACCATGATCTTGACAGTATCAAGCTGCAAGAGGCTCATGATATCACGGGTCGGAGCGGTACAGTAGACCGGACCACGGTAGCCGAACTTGTACAGGTACGGCAAGAAACCCGTGTGATCGAGGTGAGCGTGAGTGATGATGACAGCGTCAAGCTCTTCGATACGGAATTCAGGAGCTTCCAGGTACGGATAAGCACCGTCAAGGGAAGCCGGATCGAGACCGCAGTCAAGAAGGATGCGGGATTCAGGAGTCTGGAGCAAAAGGGCGGAACGACCCACCTGGCGACCAGCACCGAGATAGGTGACACGAACCCACTCCTCCTTTTTCTGACGGAGCCAGCCGTTATAGACACGCTCGCCGACCTTGTTGAGGAACTTACGCCTATAGTCTGAGTTCTCATAGAGAACGCTACGGATGTTCTCGACAATCTTGGAACGGATCGGAGGGGTACGCTTGACCTGAGGAACCCACGCGGTCTTGAACTTGATCTCGCGAAGGGTCTCGCCCTGCTTACCGATGACAAGACCAGGCTTTTCAGCCTCGATGACAACGATGGAGCGCTGGCTATCGAAGGTCACGTTCGTGATGGCAGCCTCTTCAGGAACAAGCCTGTGAAACTCCTTTTCAGCCTCTTCAAGACCCATGCACAAGCTAGGGTCAGGCCTGAGCTCGATACGCTTCTTGATGGCATTGACAGCTTTCTTGATAACACCACCGTTATCCTTGAAAAAATCCATGCTTTTCGTATAAAGAACGATGTTAGCGCCTTCAAACATGGCTTCACTGACCTTGTCCTTAGGGACGACTTTGTAAATCTCTTTGATTATTTCAGCAACCATTTTTCAATTCACTCGTTTTCACTTAATTTCAGACTCTTGATATGTGCTTGTCTAGAGATAGTGTTATGCTATATTACACCTTACTTATTCACACCAAGTGTTTTTTCGATAGAAAATGCTGGGAACAGCATGTAATTGATGAGAGCAATAAAAAAAAACAACAGGAGATAAAAAATGATCTCACTGAAGATGCGTATTCACACGCTTTTTCACAGCCTGCTTTGCACCTTCCTTGTCAACGACGTAGATGTCAGCACCGTTACCGCTCGCGCTGTCACGCTGGATAGCGACGTCGATACACTCTTCAGCAAGCTGGAGAGCACCATCCTTAGCCAGATCCGCCTTATACTTGCTTTCAAGGACACCGTAGGCAAAGACACTACCGGAACCGCTTGAGATATACGAGTCGATCTCGCTCAAGGTACCGTCAGGGAAGATGTCATAGAGATGCACACCGTGCTGGTCGACACCGCCGACGAGAAGGTGAGCGATGTCAGGGATCATGCTCGGGGTCCGGATGATGCCAAAGACGTAGTTTCTCAGGAGATTAACGACTTCCTTGACGGTCATCTCACGACCGGTCTTGATAGTCCGAAGCTTAATCTGAGCACGGATCTGCTTGAGAAGCATCTGGATGCTAGCCACAGAGCCAGCGATGGTAATAGCAATGTTATCAGTCAACGGGAAGACTTTCGATTCTTCCTTGGAAGCGATCATGTTACCGACGGTAGCCCGCGTATCAGCCGCGAGAACGACAGCGTCAGTGGATTTGATCCCAACAGTAGTAGTTCCAGTCTTTTTGGTTGTAGAGTTATCCACAATAAGTCACCTATA
>JBKGYN010000019.1:0-20086 GCA_046546105.1 Candidatus Woesearchaeota archaeon
CAAGGACGTGAACTCGTATTTCGATAAGATGTCGCGCCTGTACATCGTCCAACGAGAATTGCTATTAAGAGATGAGGCTTACAAGGATTTATTCAAGAACACCTTCTACACAACTGCCTAAGAACTTGGTTGGCTCGTATCGAGGTCTCGCTTATTCTTTTGTACTAATTCACACCTGAATGTTTAAATAATACGTGGCGAATCCTCTATTCATATGTTCATGTTCAATCCGATACGAAAGAAATACTTGCTTGAGGTCAAAAGCAGTTGGAAAGACATTGCTCAGGTCACGAGAGAGACAAAAGAAGCTATCAAGGAATCCCGTCTTGAGACCTTTCGGCGTTCTGTTGATGATATCAAGAATTTCGAGCTCGAGGACAGGCTTTTGGACTATTTTCTAGTGCCTTATGAAGGGGAAACATTTGATGAATTCAAGTATCGCTACGATAATCTCCAGCTGAAGAATGCGGATGTGAATCACATCCAGTACCTATTGAAACATCGGGATCTCGTATTCAACAAATTCCTTCTCGCGAATAAAGCAGACATGAGCGAAAAGCTTGATGTAAGGATGTGGGTGAAAAAGAACTATTATTCATCGATTGTCTATGCTAAGAAGAACTTCATGTTCCGTGGGGAGAAAGTGGCAGAAAATCTTTCGCAATCCATGGATCAGGCGCAGGTCCCGTATGAGTACACGTCAAATGATGGTTTGTTGTGGTGAACTTTCACTGCTGCTTTTCTATACAATGAGATGATCTTCTTTGCAAAAGGAACGAGTCTCTAGAAATGCTCTTTGTTTCTCGGTGCTTTCGTTGTTTCGTCTATTCCATATCGATCCCTGAAAACTTCTTCGTGGCAGACACTTCTTGTGAGGTCTTGCTCGTTTTCTTCTTGAATTTCTCTACTTCTTCATCGAAAAACGGAACGGTCGTCGGCAAGGCAAGCGGCGAGAAGTTACTCGAGATGAGAGCTTCACCCTTTGAAAGAGAGGCGATAGTGCGACTGTCTTTGGAAAGATCGTGACTGGCACTGTCAATGATCGCGGCTCGCTCTTGAGACATCTCAGTACCAAGAATCACTTTCGTGTTCATGTTGGCAAGGAGCTCTTTAGGGATAAGAGAAGGCATCTGCGTAATCGCGACAAGACCGACGCCGAACTTGCGTCCTTCTCGTGCGATACTGGCGAAGACGTTAGGACCATGTTCAAGAACATCCCTACCAAGAACGCGAGGAGCCTCTTCAAGAACGACACTGACAACAGGCTTTCCCTGGATGCTTTCAAGCTTGTACTGCCTATAACGATTAAAGACTTCTGAAGTGATAAGGTTGGCGAGAAGTAACTCGATAGTGCCGGAAAACGGACTTGTGTCAACAATGACGGTACGGGCCTTTTCAAGAGCGTCAGCAATATCGCTGATCGTGCTCGCTCCAGCACTCAAGGAAAAGACGCTGCTTTCAATAATAGAGCCTTGTTTTCTCTGAAGCTGCAAGAGCTGGGATAAGCGCCTCTTAACCACTTGTAAAGTTGCATCGTTATATTCGTCGTTCAAGGAACGCTCCATAAGAACGGCCTCTACCCATTTTTTACCATAAGTCTTGAAATAGCTTTGCAGAGCCTGACGCTGGGCGCTGGAAAAACCAACCAGAGAGAAATGCTCTGGACGAAGCAAGGACACGTTGATCTTGAAAGTGCTTTGACCGACAGGCGGGTGGCTGGGTGTATAATAAGAGATTCTTCCAGAAACATCTGTGTCCTTGAGACCTTTACGCTTGTGACCATTACCGTAATACTCGTCATGAGGGTCGAAAACAAGAGATGCTACACCTGCCTCGCGTGTCATTTCCCAGAGAATATTTTTCATAAGAACACTCTTGCCCTTACCAGTGGTTCCTGTGATAAGAACGTGATGACTAGCAACATCAACTGCATCAAGGCACAATGGGATATCAAGAGTCTCTTTTCCGCTACGCAAGAGACCGAGTTGCATGCCGCTGCGAGGTAAAAAGGAGAAATCATCAATTCCCACCTCACGAGCGTAGGAGAACAATGGCGGGATGACGGATGGGCCTCTGGTTTTACCATCGCGACCGATAACAAGTACCGGATTGATATGACACAAAACGTAATGACGAAGATTACCGTCCATAAACTGCGTGTCGAAATCCTCTTCCAGATCGATACCTGATATGTACTCAAGATTCTGCGATGAAATCTGGGAGCCGTAAGAAAGGTCTGAAACCTGACATAAGACGCGCCTTGAACCGTCTTCGACGACAAGAAGCTCGCCAAGCTCAACATCAACATCTTGTTTCTTACGAAGCAATAATTCGCTTACACCACCGCGGACGATCTGACCCTTGACTATCATGGGAATGTATAGATGGAAACGTCATTAATATAGTTTTGGGGTGAGAATGATAAGAAAAAAATACTGCTCTCACATGAGAGGGTTCTGACCACCATATTCAGCATGGAAAGATCCGTTCCTGAAAGTCAGGCTGTGAGTGTCATGGTTACAATTGGTGGTTCGCATCTTGATGATCTTGACCTCGCGAATCTGCTTACGCCTGTAGGATGTCAGTGTAATGTAGATAATACCGTCTGAAAGGAAATCCTCATTATACTCGCCAAGAGATGAACCATCCAGAGGTGTTTCCGAGAGCATGAAAGAGGTGATGCCAAGATCTCTCAAGAATTCGAAGACGAAAAACATCTCGATACGAGGATTCTTGAACTTCGAGAGCGTATAAAGAGCACTCAAGGAATCCAGGGTGAACAGATCGAGCTTAGCATCACGCTTGATCTTCTTGACGATGTTCTTGATGACATTGAGCCAACTACGGTTCTCATCAACTTTCATGTCACCGATCTCCTTACGAATACAACCGACATCAACGATGACGAGATTACCCTTCTCGCTGCTGTTGATCTTGTCGATGTCTTTCTGAAGTTCTGCCAGGTCGCGGATGATGACGAGGTTGACTTTAGAAAGATCATAATCCATATTGATGATATGGTTGATAATCGAAGAATAGGATTGCTCCAAGGACAGGTAAAGTCCGGTCCGATTTTTCTCGACAGCCTCGTGGAAAAGGATGTTGAATGCCAACGAGGACTTCATCGTACCAGCAGATCCTGAGATCAACGTGATGTGACCTTTAGGAATGCCGCCTTCAAGCGCTTCATCAAAACCTTTGATATGTGTCGGAATCCTTGTAATCTCATTCTTGTTCTTGACAATAGGCTCAGCCATAATATGAACACCTCTTTTTTGTAGATTGTAAATGCTTGTTTCACCGGAATTTAAGACTATAGATCTTACCCTGTTTCGTATTCAGGATGACGCGACCACTACTGCCGACCATCGTGTGACCGACAATGTTGCCATCAACCTGATACTCACAATGTTTTTTCCCTTTCTGATCACCAATGTCCTTGTTGATAGTCTTTGAATGGTACCCTGGCTGGTTGACAATGCCAGAGACTCCAGGAATGTAATTGAGCTTATAAGTGCCTTGCCCATCAAGGACATACAAGCGATGATCGAGACTTCCGGCAATGACTTCAACTTTACCGTCCCCATCGACATCAGTGATGATGGGGGTGGTTGTCACCCAGAAATCGGTCTCGTAAGACCAAATCAACTCACCTTTGTCACTTATGCAATAGATGCTGTTATCGCAGGACCCGAAACAGATCTCGTTCTTCCCATCACGGTTCACGTCAGCGACAGAGACTTCAGACAGGATTGCACCGCCAGTCTCGAATGTCCAGATTATCTCGCCATCATAGGTCAGAGCGTATACTTTATTATCCTGAGATGGAACGATGATGGCCTTGCGATTATCCTGGAAAACGGTGGCTACAGCTCTTGCAGTGATCTTATCACCTGTCTTGACACTCCACGCCACGCTGCCATCAGGATTGAATGCCATGATAACGCCGTCTTTGGTGCCTGCTATGAGCTTGTTATCAACAAACAATGGCGTTGTCTCGAAAGGGCTTTTCGCTTCGAGCTTGCGAAGAATCCTGCCTTCGGACGAGACTATGTAGATGTTATTATCGCTTGAACCGACAACAATCTCGTTCCTGCCATCACCATTGATGTCAACTACAAGCGGCATTGCACGCAAAGGACCGCCTGTCTTGACTTTCCACAACAATTTGCCTGCACGGTCAAGCGAATACAATACTCCCAACTCAGAACCGAATATGATCTGGTCAGTCCCTTTCTCAGAAGGGAACAATCTCGGTGTCGAGTTGATGCTGTTGATATTATCGATATCAAGAAACATCAATTCAGTTTCAGGAATCTCTTCTTTGGAATCGTAAATCCACTGGACCTGGCCGTTCTTATCGAGTGAATACAACTTGCCCTGACGCGTTCCGAAGACAACGCGCTCGTCACCGTTTGTATCCTGCATGAACACCAGAGAAGAGGATATGATGCTGCTTTCAGAATCAAAGTCCCAAACCTTATCGATTTTTTTAGACCCTGTCTTGAACAAGCGATCCACAGTCCTCCTAAAACCTGCCATACAACCTCACATGGCTTCATTTGCTTTATAAATATTTCGTATGCTCACCGTGTCTAATCACGCCATTTGATGCACTATCAAGAACTACTGTTCAGGAGTGTTGCGGTTGTTCCTCCTCGTTATTTTCCAAGCGAAGGTTTTAAATACAGTGTTGTTCACCAGACAGCTATACAGGGCTTGTGAAGGTGCCGGTGCTATGGATGAAGACGTATCCTCATTTTTCAAAGAAGACATGACAGACGAAAAGCCCGATGAAACTGTGGCAACTACCGGAAATTCTTCGGCAGAGAATCGAGTGACAACAGACATGCTTTCCGGAAACAAACCTGAAGCCAAGAGCACTCCGGAAGAAAAAGATACGTTTGAATCGGATTATGAACAACAACAGATCAAGCAAGTGCGCAAGCGCTACAAGAAACTCAACGGGGCGTTCACCGGCAAGGAATTTCTGGATCGAATAGGATATGGGTTTGCAGCACCGCAATTCATCACGATACTTTTCTTTCTCACAGGAGCTTCCCCTCTACTTGTAGGGGTTGTCAACGGTTTTCGCGATCTTCTCGGAGGTCTGTATTCGTCATTTCTGCAAGAATTCTCACAAGTCAAGACATTCAGCAAGCGATTCATCTCTTCAGCAGGAATACTTTTCGGTTTCAGCCTGATAGGCGTTGTACTCGCTATACGGACAAGTTCAGTATGGATATATGCAGGAGCGCTTCTTATAGGGAGTTTTGGTATTGTCGCTTACGGTGAGATGCATCACCGTGTTCTCGATGCTTCACTTCGACACGAACGAAGATCGCGCTTTCTCAAAAGCATCACGCACTACGGACTGTTGATTACGGCAGCGACTTTTTTCATTTCAGGATACTTGCTTGAACGCTTTGGCATGGGCGGAAGCACTATTGAAGTGTTTGGAACAATCATACCGATTTCAGGATACTTCATCTCATTCGAGATTGCAGCAGTAGCATTCATCTTATCAGGATTCATCCTCTCAAACACACCACTCAAAGAAGAGAAAAAAACGTATCATACAGGCAAGTTCGTCAAGGAATATTTCAGCAACGGTTTCAAAGAGATAGGACGATTTCTAAAGAACAAATACTTGTTCTTCCTATTTCTCGGAGCACTGCTTCTTGGAGTTGTCGAGAGTCTGGGAGCGTCATTTTATGGTTATCACATCTTCACTGTCTTTCAAGACCAGTACTTTGGAGGTTTCCTCAACATAGCCATCATTTTTGTCATCGCACTGCTCGCTTCAACCATAGGACCAGCGTTTACAAGATATTTGAAACGTCACACCGGTCTAGCCCCTATGTTTGTTTTCGGAACACTTCTTATGGCACTATTGCCGCTCATCTTAGTCTACAACCCACACTTTTATGCAGTCATCGTGGCCACTTCCTGTGCAATCATAGGATCGAGCATCCTGGGTGTGGCACAAGGGCTGCTTGCACAAAAGCTTCTTCCACGATCAGAACGAGCATCGTTTTTCAACTCTCTGGGTATTGTCATCGCGTTGCCGTTTATCATATTGGTACCTGCTGGAGCGTATCTTGCGTCAATCGACTTCCTATTGCTTTTCAAAATCATTGCACTGACACTACTCGGTCTGGTAGCACCGCTCTATTTCACATTGGTACTTGTCTCTCATAAACAGAGATTATAGAACAGGTGAAGGATCATGACAGAACTCATTCCTCAAAAAGTCCTCGAAGGAGACGCGTTCTCAAAATGGGAACTGACGATCAAAGAATCATTCTCACTGGAAGCACTCTATAAACGACTCCATGATTATCTGGTGGAAGAGAAATGGGTCGATCTCCATTCCGGCGATGATGATTACGAGGTGAATTATGAGGAATATGAGGTTGATGGTGGTGCAACAAACCATGTCATATGGTGGCGTGCGGCAAAGGATCCGGAGATTCCAGCCCACCAATACATCAGGTATTACTTGAGACTTGACATCTCGACGAAGATGATGAAAGAGAAAGAAGTCATGATACAAGGAAAGAAGGTCAAGCTCGATAATGGCGAGATCAAAGTCGAATGCAGTCTCTTTCTCGATCAGGGAAATGACAGGGGTAAGGATGAAAAGAGTCCGTGGGAGACGCATCCGGTTCTCAAGCATTTCAAAAAATACTTCTGGAACAGGCTGAACCGAAAAGTAGTGAGCGCTGCCAAAGGGGAGATTGTCGAATTCTCAAACAATCTGTACAATCTCATACAGGTTTTTACCGGCGTGAAACCGGAATCCGGACCAAGAGACTTCGTACCGGTCAAGGGTGTATCAAACTAAGATGAGACTGCATGATACAGAGAACACAAGCGCTTTATGGAATTGGCAGTAGAGGAGGCTTTGAAAGCGACTTGCGAAAGATCAAGATGCGGCTCGGTGATTGTAGCAGACGGCGAGGTAATCGGTAAAGGGTATAACTCTCCGCCGGGAGAGCTCGAGAGCCAACGACGATGCTCGAATACGAAAACAATGTACCACCAGAAAGTCACGGACAAGACGTGCTGCGTGCATGCAGAACAACGAGCGATCATGGACGCGCTGCAAAAGAATCCTGAGAAGATACGAGGTTCACGGTTGTATTTCATCCGTCTTGATGATGATGGGAAGATGTCGTTTGCAGGAAAGCCGTACTGCACGATCTGCAGCAAGATGGCACTCGATGTAGGAATCAAGGAGTTCGTTCTCTATCATGAAGACGGAATCACGGCGTATGAGACTGACGAGTATAACGATCTCTCGTATTCATATGAGGGATGATTCACTCTATTTCTATCTCGAAGACGTCAAGAAGCGAAGCAGCTTCAGGCAAGGAAAATTTCGCCTTGTACAGGATGTTTTGCGTCGGGTCGATAGTATACCTCGTGGCGCGCTTGAAAGACGCATCACTCAGATCAGCATCCTGGAACTTGCTTCCTTGCAAGTCAGAACCCTCGAAATCAGTTCTGGCGAGCACCGCACGGAAAAAGATGCAGTCATGAACCTGACAGGAGAGAAAGGAGGTGCCTTTCAGATCGAGATCAGAGAAATTACACATGCTGACCGTGGAGCTTTCGAAACGCATATCCAATAAGAACTTATTGCACCTCGTGAAATCAAGGCCGAGAAGCTTGCACTCCCTAAAGGTCGCATTCTGGAAACTCGTGTTCTGCAGCTCCAGATTCGAGAGGTTACACTCTTCGAACACGCAATCGATAAAGGAGGTGTTCTCCAAGGATCCGGTGGAGAAATCGATTTTGTCAAAGGTCTCGGATTCAAATTCCTGGTTCTTATACTCCATGAGAACAATCACTGTATGGCTGTTTATATCTTTATTCATTCAGTCAGAAGGTTCCTTTTTTGTCGCGGGCTTTTGAGAAAGAGGCACTTCAGGAAAGATATTGCCTGAAAATCCGCAGTTGTCACAGACATAACTCGAGATCTGGCCGATAACATCCAACCCATGCTGGGATTTATCTACAGATATGTCGCTACTATGGCATTTCGGACAAACACGAATGTACTTTTTCGTTTTTTCTGGCATGGCAACCCCCACAGATCATGATGTGAATAATAACACTTAAGAACCTTAGCTTATTAATACTTTATGGATATGAGATTCATACATTTTGCAGACTGCCACCTCGACGGGTACCGTGAGGAGAAGCTTTCACGACTGGGTTTCGAGAACTTCACGAAGGTCATAGACGCGGCTCTTGAGAACGAGGTTGACTTCGTGCTTCTGGCAGGAGATCTGTTCAACACGGCACTGCCTCGGGTAGATGTGCTCAAAGAGACTGTCGAGCAGCTACGACGTTTGTATGAACAAGACATTCCGGTCTATACGATTCCAGGAAGCCATGACTTCTCACCACGAGGACGAACAATGCTCGATGTCCTGGAAAAGGCAGAATTGATAACGAACGTGGTCAAAGGAAGCGTTTCTGAAAAGGGCAAGCTGCAACTCAAGCTGACACGTGATGAGAAGACAGGGACGCTTATCACAGGACTGCTCGGCAAGAAAGGGATGCTTGACAAGCACTACTACGAGGATCTCGACAGAGAACACTTGAAACGAGAGATTGATGGGGGTGCTGGCGCGATGACGATCTTCATGTTCCACACGGCTATCTCAGAACTCAAACCAAAAGATCTTGAGCACATGCAAGCAGCACCGATCTCGTTCATGCCAGAGGGCTTTGACTACTATGCCGGTGGACACGTTCATATCACGAGCCGCTATTCAACCACCACGTATCCAAATGTCGTCTATCCCGGACCGACGTTTCCCAACAACTTCGCAGAACTAGAAAAGCTCGGAAGCGGAACCTACGTGTATTATGACAGCGAGGCGGAGTTTACCGATGGGAACGGAACGACGACGCATTTCAAGCACGTGAAGCTAGATGGACGGCCTGTGCTGCCGCTTACGATCGACTTGTCAGGCACTGCATACGAAGCGGTGTCAATCATGCTCAAAGAACTCGAGAAGCACGATGTGGAGAAAAAGATAGTGCTGCTCAGACTCCACGGGACACTCGCTGAAGGGAAGGTCAGCGAGATAGAGTTCAACGATGTGCTCAAGCACTGTTATGATAACGGGGCGTTTATCGTGCTGAAAAACACGAACAAGCTCTCAAGCAAGATGTTCGAGGAAGTCGTCGTTAACGAGGATTCCACCGATTCAATAGAGGAATCGACGATTGACGAGCATCTGGGGACTATCAAGCTTCCTGAAGGATATGATGAGAAAGAAACCGTGGACACGCTCATGAGGGTGCTGGATCAAGAGCAACTTGATGGCGAGAAGAAATCAACCTTTGTCGAGAGGATAAAACAAGAAACGAAGGATGCGATAGAACAAAAGAAAGAAGGAACCCGACAAGGATTCCCAGAATAACTCTTATAGGAATCAACTGTTGGATAAATAGTCTTCATGAATTCCATGTCGAGATTCTATAAGGATTTCCAGAGAAAAAATTCTTTAGCAAGCTCCATGCCAAAGACCGCTAGCACTGAATGCTGGCGTTTGACAAGATATTTATCACTAACACCGACCATCTGACTGTCAGATAACTTCACATAGCGATATTCCAGCATGTGACGGTAGATGAGGTTGTTCTCGATGGTTAGTACGATCCTGAAATTCAGATCATTTCTCGTATGAACGGCTGCAGGCAGCACAGAGAAAATTTTTTATATACAATTTCAAATCCTGAAGAACTGATGAGCAAGATAGAGACGCTTCGACAAGTATATCAGATTGCCAGAAATAACTTCTCGTTCTCGTTCGTTGTAATCATAGCAGCGCTTATAGGTAGCCTGTATGTTATCAAGCATCGGAAAACAGTCGTCGCTTTCGCCATCAGGATGAGATCTTATCTAAGCTATATCGCAGTCAAGGATGATGTACAAGGCAAAGGATATGGAAAACGACTTCTTGAGAAGCTAGCTCCGTGTGTTCGCTCCTTACATGTGAAAACGACTGAACAGAAAGTCATTTCACTGTATAAGCGATACGGTTTTTCAATATTGAAAAAGACGAGACTACCGACCGGGGAGCGGTATCTCATGGTAAAAACTGATTCCTGAATCATGCTATCGATCAAGCGCTTTGGAACAAGATCGCATAGTTCTCCAAACAACGTGTTCTATACGCGATCGAAAAGGAAAAAAACAGTACTTAAAAAAAAGAAAGGACCTGCCCTGATGCTCATGGCCGGATACGGTTCATGAACCGAGGGAAGGGCAAGGCATCCCTGATGTGCTCGAGACCGAGAAGCCACTGGAGGACGCGCTCGGTACCAAGACCGAAACCAGCGTGAGGAACAGAGCCGTAACGTCTGGAATCAAGATACCAATCAGAATCACCAAGGTCAACACCGTCTTTTTCAAGACGACGCTCGATCTCTTCCAGATCGGATTCCCGCTGCGAACCATCAACGATCTCACCGAGACCCGGGGCAAGCACGTTGAAGTTCATACCAGTTCCGGGCTTGTCAGGATCCTCCCCGTGATAGAACTTAAGAATCTCAAGCGGATAGTTAGTCACAGCGATAGGAACGCCGTAGGGCTTTGCAAGCTCACGCTCCTCAGGAGCGCCGAAGTCATCGCCATATTCGATCCTGAAACCTTTCTCCTGCAAGGTCTTGATCGCCTCATCATAAGGGATACGAGGGAAGGGCGCTTCAATCTTCTTCCACGGAGCCGTATCAACACCGAGCACTTCAAGCTCAGTCTCATGTTTTTCAAGAATCCTCTTGATAGCGTGCAAGATACACCCTTCAGCAACGCTCAATATGTCAGACATGTCTTTCCACGCAGACTCGACTTCAAGATGCCAGAACTCGGTCAGATGCCTGTTAGTCGAGGATTTCTCGGCCCTGAACGATGGAGCGAGTGCATAGACATCCTCAAAGGCGTGGATGAAGTTTTCAGCATAGAACTGCCAACTCTGTGTCAGGAACGCATCCTGACCGAAGTAATCGACCCTGAACGTGCTCGATCCACCTTCGCTGGTGGCAGCGTTGAACGTCGGCGCTTGAGCTTCTGTATATCCATGCTCGTGGAGATGCTCGTGAAAAGCAAAGAGCATCGTAGAGCGAATCTTCAGGATGGCGGTGAGACGTCTGGTACGGATGGAAAGATGACGCTTATCCATCAAGAGCTCCACACTCTGATCCTTCGTGATAGGGAACTGGTCGGACTCACCGACAATCTCAAAATCCCTGACCTGGACTTCATATCCGCTCGGAGCACGTTCGTCACGCTTGATAGTACCCCATATTTTCATGCTCGCTTCGATCTGGATCTTGTCAGCAAGCTCGAACTTCCCATCACCGACAACGTCCTTGCTCACGACACACTGTATGATGTTCGTGCTGTCACGAAGCACTATGAATTTCAGCTTCTTGCTGCCACGCTCACGATAGACCCAGCCACGAAGGGCGACTTCACCCTCGCCACGTCGCATCGCTTCTTTAACACTTGTGAATTCAACCATGATGTTCCAACTCCATACAATTTTTTTCTACACTCTACTTTCATGTCACTGACATGGGAAGTATAATAACAACAATAAAAAGATATCGGCACATGCACTCCTGCAAGACCTCTAAGAAAGCTCTGAGAATTATTTCATAACTACCGATTAAGCATACTATAAACTACCGAGAAAACGTGCTTGTCGTTTTTCTTGACCTGATAGTATGCAAACATTATAACATGCCAAAAAGAGCAGCTCCTATATAAAACTCTCGGAAAAAGGACTTTTCACAAACGCAAATGGTTTTTCAAATGCTTGTGAGCATCCCACAGAAAACTCAACGTGCCAAAAATATAGAACAGAACGGTGAGAATGAACACCAGCGAGAAGAAGATACCCAGCAATTCCTGACCAGCACTCCATACTAGAGGGATGATCTTGATGAAGTACGTGCTTACAGAATAGAAGAATAAAGCGATATAATAGGTCAGAAAGGCCTGGCTCGCGACAATGAAAGTGTCGACCAGAACTTTTTTGCTGCGGGTGACATGGGCGAGAAAACCGATGAACAAACCTGTAAAGAGTGCCGTACCAACGATAAATCCCAACGGGGTCGAGGAATTAGCAAGCGCTTGCTGTCCGGCAATATCAACACCACGGACCAGATCGTTTTCAAGAGTCCTGATGCGAAAGAGAGGGGCGAGTAAGAAGGTGATAATTGAAGCAGAGAACACTCCAAGAATCCACCCGGGAAGGTGAAGCTTTCGATCCTTGTACATGGAAAACCATAACAAGACAGGGGAGAGAAGGAAAAAAAGCAAGGCGATAAGATTACCAATATACACTATGCCAAGCAGTCCTTGGGAGAAAACGCCCAGAGCGCTTGCTTCAATCGAAAACAATTCGCCAAGAAAAAGGCGTTCACCAGTCAGGTGGGTGAAATACAAGCCGTCAGCCCGACCGAAAATAAACGGCCAGAGAAAGCTCAAGGCGTCAGTCAAAGCGTGAAGCACGATCATACCGCTGAGAACCCTTACCACTCCCTTGCGAGTTTTCAACTGCTCAAGAAAATCCTTATAGAACTGCTCACCGAAATTACCGAAACGAGCAAGGAAAGAACCGGTCCGGAAATGCTCGCGATGCTTGAAGATGAAAAAGAAATACGTGGCGAGGCTGACGATGACAAGAGGTGCGTCAATAGCGATAGCGAGCCATTCCATGAAGAGGTTGAAGATGACAACAAAAAACGCGAGGATGATCGCAAATGAGGAGAGAAAACGCAAAAACGAGTCCTTGATAGAGGAGGGTGAGGTCTTATCCTCGTGAAGCAGGTGCATGATGCTGGGTTTTCGGAACTTGACGGTGAGCGCGTACCTGATTGCAACCACAACGAGCAGGAACAGACCGATATGAAGAAATGCCGACTCGATGCCCGTGCTGTTCTCAACAAGAAGTGCGAAGAACGGTCTGAAATAAAGAGAACTCTCCTGAAGGATGCTTGCAGCATAAGCAGTAAGGTTCTTGATGATAAGAAAGAAATATCCTGCGATAAGAATGAGGTCGAGACGAGGCTCATGCGAACCCACCATGATCTTGCTCGGCTTGGCATTATAGATGATCGTGCCAAGTGCCACCCAGGAAATGATTTTTTTCACATAATCAAGATCGGGAGGGATGAGTTCGAAAGCATCAAGAAAATGTAATAAGATGATAAAAAGAAGAATTCCTTCTTCAAAGCCAAAAGAGAGTTTGCGCCTGAAATCCCTGTGAAACCCAAGATGCATGATGATACTGGCTCTGGAGATGGTCGTATAAAAAGGTTTCCTGTGAGCAGCAAACATTTATAAACACGTTATGGTATTATGTTTTTCAGGATGACATTCTATCTCCAGCTCGAAAAAGCACTGGAACGAGACGTAGAGGAAGTAGGGGAGAAAGCCTTCACGCTCGCAAAACTCAAAGAATCAGCACACATGCCGTTCACGCTGGTATTGACAAGCGATCTGTTCCTGCGATTCTTGAGAGAAAACGCCTTGGAAGACTATCTCGAGCGATTCTCACAACACGAGGCACAAAGCTTCTCGGAACAAGTGAAGCTATTTACCGAATTCACCGAGAAATGGAAACGAGCAGACTTCTCAACAACACTGACAGAAGACTTAAGGGAATGTTTCGAACTTCTGAAGATAGACACTTCAAACATCGGCGATCTCTCACACCAATCCTCATCTGTCATCGCTATACAGAGAAGCACGTCATATACGGATACGGACAGGGCGACAGACAAGCTCTTCTTTGTCAAGGAGCAATTCAATGAGTTCCTGGATGCCATCAAGAAAGCGATGCTTGGAATATTCGCACCGTCATCACAGGCGCTGCGCAAACGCCAAGGAGTGGGGCACTTCTCGCAATCGCTGGTCCTTTCCACACTACCACGAGTCAACGCCTGTTTTGAAACGAGCATCTCGCCAAACAGGAAACAGATGACAGTGGAGAGTTATGTGGGATTCTATGATCCTGCCGGGAGCATCGCTAGGGATACGTTCGTGCTTGGAGTGGAATTTCTCAAGATACAAGATACGAAAATCAGATCGCAAGACAAGGTCGCTGTCTTTGATAAGGAGAATAACCAGGTGAAGCTCCAGCACTACATGACGATGGGCTCTTCACAAAGCGCACCTGAACAAGTGATCCTTGAATGTGGACGGTTATCAAAAAAAATCCTGGCCCAAACACAATCACCGACGCGCATCGTGTTCATGAACACGCCGGAAAACAATGTCTATTGCATAACACTCCAGCTCACACCTGAAGGGTTGCCGAAAAACGAGTGGAAAGAACTCGGATCACAGCAGACGGGAACAGAACCTGAGATAGGATTCCAACTCAAAGAATTCGACGGTGTCGCCGATGTGTCCGAATTGGCAGAGGCTCTCAAGCAATTCCTCAAAAAAAACCAAGATACCAAGTACGGACCCTCGATCACCATTGTGCTGCGAGCTCTGGAGAACAAGGTGACAGCAGATTCACTCTCACAAGCACTGCTTGTCACCAAACAATTGGTCACTGATAAAAAGTGATGTCATTTCTTTTTCTCGATGACACTGATGCGACGCACCATGGACTTATGAATGTAGATGTCAAAATGACAAGACACCTGCCAGTTGTCTGTATCAAGCAAGTTCTCAAGAGGAAAATCAGCAAGACTGCCTATTATCAGACGATCGGTAATGGATGCTGCTTTCGAGAAAAAGGATTCGTACAAGAGATCAAGAGATTCAGAAACAGGAGAATTACGACCATAAGGTAAGTCGCTGATGATAGCTTCCACAGGCAAGTCCCATGACCTCGCGTCACAGAGACTCACAGGAATGTCAAGACCGAAGCGCTTGAGATTGTCTTTTGCTTTAGAGACCATGTCAGGGGAAATGTCACCGCCAGCGACATTGAGCCCGAGAAGACCGCCTTCGAGAAGGAAGCCGCCAACACCACAGAACGGATCAAGAAATGAGGATGCGCCGCTGAGGTTGATCATGGCACGAGCTATGCGCGGGTTCATGCTCGTCGGATGATTATGGGAGAGCAGGTGAGACCTGCGTTCAAAGAATCGCTCAGTGATGAGAACAAGCTTTTCAGCGATAAAAATCCTGCTTTCCGAAAAAAGGATGAGATACTCGTGATCAGGGTCACGAAGGTCAACTTTCGGGTTGTCGAGTTCGCGATAGATAGCGTCGGCAACAGGCATGAGCTCAGGAGTCTTTGCATGCGTGTGCTTGACATCAATGCGATAGGAGTTCTCGATGACATTGGCTGCGCGTCTGGGAAAGGAGCTCTCATCTGCAATGTCAAGAAGCGAGTACACGCCTTTACTCATTGCCAGGCAAGAGGCTTTAGCTTGCAGGGTTTCAGGATCAAGGTCGCATGAGAACACAGCCCACCGCCCAATCACTTCAGAAACGCGAGTGTCAAAGACAGTCTCCAGCTCGGCTATAGCCAGGTCTGTCAGGCTGATGAGGATACGCGCGAGATACGAGGCCATCGCTAAAACCTGTCAAGAGAAATTAAAAAACATACTATCAGGAGATCGTGAGGGGTTCATTCCTTATCCCACTCGCTTTCTTCCTCAGCACGCTTCTCCTTGGCAAAGGAACCAAGCTTGTCAATAACAAACCTGAAGAACTGCTTCTGGAACTCGTAATACTGCGTGATGATATCGATATTGACGATCTCCTCGCGACCATCAACTGTGCTGATCATAGCAACATGGCGACGATACTCCTGCTCTTTCTCGAAAGGGGCCCTGTATATCTTACGAAGAAGGAAAAACAGATCGATATTATCGTGGATTTCCTGATCAGGATAGGTTTTCTTCGTCAAATTCCCCTTCTCAATAGGGGTTTTTGGAATCGTATCCACATCAAGCCTTTCTTGAGCGTACATGAGAAGAGCGTCAATAAGATGCTCGTAAGCTTCGATCATACGAGAGATGATGTTCAACAACACGTCAGTGGTTCGCGTGTATTTCAGACTCACGTAAATAAGATGTTCTGCCCGCTTCAACTCTTCACCAGCATCATCCAACATTTCCATCATGTTCTAACACCTCAACAGCATATCATTAGTAGTATATTCGCAGCACTCACACTCTGTCCTCCGCAGATACATCCTTGCCGGATGAGAGGATGAAATCGCGTTTCATAAAGACACTCCTTAACATCTGCTTGGTCACATCCGATAATCGTCGTACAAGCTCGCCAGACAACTGTTTCGTACCATAATCATCATCGCACATCACAAACTGCTCCTTGCGAGGAAACTCAACAGGACTATCCCTGTGTTTCAAGACAAGATCATAAGTCTCAGCAAGAGCGGAAAGCTCCTTGTCACTAAGCACCTGCGCAGATGTAGTATCGTTCTGGATGAGATCGAAAGCTTTCTTGAAATCCCGAATCGGAAGCTGTTCACATTCCTTGACCGAGGAGCAATCCTTGTTTGAGAGAAGGACTAGCTTGAGAATACTCTTGTGGGCTTCATGAAGTTTTGAAACTACGCCAAGAAAGATCTTAGGATCCTCGGCTAACGGGTAGGATACCGAACGCATGTGTTCGGCAGCATCAAGGGAGCGCCTTGCCTCTTTCATGAAATATTCAAACACGTCCATTTGCACAGAATAAACCTTCGCTTATTCACTCTCCTCTTCCTGAAGAGTCATGATCGCCTGAGCAATATCGCCACCAGTATCTTCTAAAGCCTGTCTGGCCCTGTCACTATCCACGCCTGCCTGTTCAGCCACCGTGGTGACATCCTCTTCTTCAATGCTAGGAGCAGTTTCCCGTGACTGTTCAGTCATCTCACCGCCAGAAACCTGGAAGGTGTCCTGACCCATCATATTGACCTTAGCCACATCAGGGTTATCGATAATAACATCCCTGTCAGCAAGACGGATGATGACTTGCTGTGCGTCAAGCTCCTCTTGCTCGACACCCATCTTCTTCATCGCCTGCTTCATCTGTCTAGAATTCATCTGCATACCTGGAAACATGAGTTACAACCTCGCGAAATCAGAGCAAAAGCTCATCAATCATACTGTGCTGTTCAAAAGGACGGTGATAATAATGACGACAAGGCTGATGCCGATAACAGTATATGGGCTGATCACGATCTTGGATTTAGATTCCTCATAGAAATTCGTGAGCCCCGCACCGCTTGACGGCATGCGAATCTTATTATCTGCCATAGGATAGGAAGAAGGATGTCTAGCTTTATAAAAGTTTCTTTACAACCAGCTCTTAAAAGCCTTGTGAAGACGTGCGAGGCGCGATTCTACTCGAGATATGTACAACCGGACTCGCAAGAGACACTGCCGGTCTTGCCATCAATCTCAAGAGTGGTCTCGAAAGGCTCCTCATCATGCTTGGATATGACAACCTGAGCGTAGTAGCTGCCATTGCCGGAATTGACACTCACGACATTAGGTGTCCATCCATGTGCGGAAACATACCCTTTGATGAACTTCATAGCATTATCCTCGGCAGTGCGCTGGTCAACACTCTGCTCTAACGGGTACGAGCATTCATCCTTGGTTTCAGCATAGGTTCCGTCAGGACAGATGAACACATCGTTTCCGGTCAGCTCCTGATCTCCAGCCATCGCGCCACTCGGACACATATAAATCTCGTTCTCACCGCAACCGGATAAGAACAAGGTGGAGACTAAAGCAAGTACTGCAATAATCAGGGTAGTCCTATATTTCATGGTATGCTTCACCCATACCAACATCGCTTTTTAAAGTTTGCGCCTGAATTTTCTCAACAGATACCTTTATAAATATCATTTCTTGACATACTTGATGTGAGACGGGGTCGGATTACTGGCCGGACTTCGTGGAGAAAATGAGGTGGGGTGCTACGACGAGTTACGATATCATAACGATAGGAAGCGCGACAGTCGACGTATTCGCGAATACTGCTTCTGAACTGGTGAAATTCATCACGCCAAACGGCGAGAACGACTTTATCACCTATCCTTCAGGGAGCAAGATACTCATCTCACAACTGGATTTTCTCATCGGAGGCGGCGGCACGAATACAGCCGCTTCATTCTCGCGGCTAGGACTTGAGACTGCATTTCTCGGCAAGCTCGGAGATGACGAGAATGCTATCAAGGTACTGAGCATGCTTGACAGCGAAGGCATCGACTTCGTCGGAGCGCGCGGCGGCCAGACAGGATATTCGATAATACTTGATTCCATCGAGCATGACAGGACGATACTCACATTCAAAGGAGCGAACAACGATCTCAGGATCGAGGATCTCGAGCTCGAAGACACGCTTGAGACGAAATGGCTCTACGCCTCCTCGATGGTGGAAGAATCCTTCGAGACGATGACTGCGATCTTTGACAATGCCCATGAAAGCGGAGTGCATATCGCGTTCAATCCATCAAGCTATCAAGCGAAACAAGGGGTTGGCGAGCTTTCAGAGGTCCTTGAGAAATGCACGGTGATGGTCATGAACCATGAGGAAGCACAACTCCTCCTTGATAAGAAAGCGCCTGCCAAAGAGTTGGCTGTAGAGCTGCAACAACATCCCGAGCAATACATAATCATCACACAAGGTCCTGAAGGTGCAACCTGTTTTCACAAGGACACGCTCTATCACCTGAACTGCACTCCACATCTTAACGTAGTGGAAACGACAGGGGCGGGGGATGCATTCGCATCAGGGTTTGTCGCAGGGCTTATCAAGGAACTGCCTGTCAAGGACGCGCTCAAACTCGGCATGGTACAAGCTGAAAGCGTCATACTGTCACGAGGGGCGAAACGACGACTGCTCACTTGGCCTGAAGCGAAAAAACGACTGGCGAACTTCAAAGGACAGCTACACAAGAACAAAGTGACTGATAAGCAAGCTCACAAGATCAAAGGCATCGAGAAAGAATACGTACCACCAGGATTCGAACATCACGTGCATGGCAAGAAACGATTCAAGCTCGCAGACAAGAGGATGATAGCAAGTCTTGATGAACTGGCAAGAACGATTCCAGAGATGAATGACGAGGTGTTTTTCACTCACGTGGGAGACGGATATAACCACTTCGCGGATTGGATCAGGGATGTCTTCGGACTGGAGATGCTATCAAAGACGCTAAGAAAAACGACCGATAAGGAACTCACCGCTTCAATACTTTCCATGTATAAGACATATTCACAACAATAAAAAAAGGTGACACTCATGAGAATAAACACGTCAAAACTGATGAAAAACGACAAAAGCCTCATGCTGGCTTACGACCAAGGGCTCGAACACGGACCTGCTGATTTCAACCTGACAAACGTAGACCCGAAACACATCATGGATATCGCACTGGAAGGAAGGTATAACGCCGTCATCCTGCAAAGCGGGCTGGCAGAGAAATACTATCACGAAGCGTACCGCGAAGTACCGCTCGTTCTCAAACTGAATGGCAAGACGAATCTGACGAACATGACACCGGTCTCGAGACAGATAGCATCAGTCGATCGGGCGGTGAAGCTCGGCGCTGACGCGGTAGGATACACAGTGTATGACGGGAGTCGAAGAGAACCGGAGATGTTCCAGGAATTCGGACGGATAGTCGAGCAAGCCCACGATTACGGCCTGCCAGTCATCGCGTGGATGTACCCACGGGGGAAAGCGATCAAAAACGATGAAGCTTCGGATGTGTTAGCATACTCCGCACGGATAGGGCTGGAACTAGGAGCGGATTTCATCAAGCTCAAATACAACGGCGACAAGGAAGGATTCAGATGGGTCGTGAAAAACGCGGGGCGAGCGAGAATCCTCGCTGCCGGCGGGTCAAAAGCGAATCATCAAGAGTTCCTGCAACACTCAAAAGACGTGCTGGAAACGGGAGCGACGGGACTGGCAGTGGGACGGAACATCTGGCAGGATCCCAAACCGTTCGGATTATCACACGCGCTCAGGGATGTTGTTTTCAACAACAAGAACCCGCAAGAAGCGTTGAAGCAGTTCAAGTGATGAGCGATATTTTTTTGTTTTCTCTCTTTATCTTGACTC
>JBKGYN010000020.1:0-16078 GCA_046546105.1 Candidatus Woesearchaeota archaeon
TAGATGAAAAACAAGAAGATTAAAATAGTGCTGTTGAGCAAAGCGAAACGCACCACGCTCGCCTATGAAAGAATGGCGGAGGAGCACGCATAGGATTGTTCAAAGTGCATGATTCAAGACTATTTACAGTCGATGGAAAATCTAAAGATTAAAATAGTGCTGTTGATCGATAAGGAAAATAGAGCAGGGAGAGAGTAATTCGCATGAAGCATTTCAGAAAGCAAAATCCGCTCATACGATTATGGCTGATCATAGGCATAGTGGCAGGTTTTTCCACGGTTCTTTTTTTCTCTATTTCTCATATCAAGAATGTCGTCTTATGCGATGCTACTTGTGCCGTGCAAAACGATGTGGCTATCGCCGTCGTCCTGGCTGCGCTCATGGGCGTGTTCGTGGGCAGTCTCACATATTATTTCATCGCGGAGAAGTATGAGAAGAAAATCGATCGCATCCATCATGACAGTACTGCTGCTCTCAAATTCCTCGATCCGGAATCAAGAGCTGTTCTCAACACCCTCATACAACAGGATGGTGAGATTTCGCAGTCAGGCCTCGTTACCGAAACCGGTTTTTCCAGGGTGAAAGTCTCACGGCTTCTTAACAGCCTCGAGCAGAAAGGTATCGTGGCCAAAAGAAAGTCCGGGATGACCAACAGGATCGTCCTTAGTGAAGATATGAGAAAGATTTTCCTCCCCGACAATGAAAATACTCTTTAAACAGTCAGGGACGATAATTGTTTACTTTCAAACGTTCTTGCGAACAAGATATGAGAGAAAAGTATCTTAAAGGACGAGCGATTTCAGAATGTGAAACAAATATTTATAAACGATTTCAAAATGATTTCCGGCCAAAGGGTGTAAACATGGACAATAAAATTATAGCGGTCATTGCACTGCTTGCGATAGTTCTTGCAGGTTGCTCTAGTGACGCGTCAACGACGACCACCATATCAAAAGACGGCAGTTTCAGCGAGAAAGAATGCAAGCAGAAAGGATTGCAGGATAAAGTGCTCATGATCGAATCGAAGTATTGTGGTCATTGCCAGGAAACAAAACCTGGATTCGAGCAAGCGCTTGAAGAGTCCGGCATGACTGCTGAATTCTATGACCTGGCCGAGCCCGAAGAGCAAAAAGAGCTTATGGACGAGTATGGCATCAGCGTGCAATACACTCCTACATTCGTTTTCGGCTGCAATTACTATGTCGGAGCGTATGAGAAAGAGCAATATGTCGGATTCCTTGATGACATGGGAGAATGATAATTGATGTTGAGTGAGGTGTGAGAAGTGATGAATGAATCGAAAAAGAAGATACTGTTTACCTCGATTGCTATCGTGATCATAGCGGCGGCGTTCGTCTTTCTGGGCGGTGTTTCGCCTGACGCGCTCGAGGGCTTGAGTTCCAGCGTGCCCTTACCGATCTTTACTTTCATCATCGCTCTCATCGACGGTTTTAATCCGTGTAACCTGATGGTCCTCACGATGCTTGTCAGTCTCATGCTCACCGAATCTCATTCCAGAAAGAGGATTCTGGCAGTCTCTCTGACCTTTGTCGCTGTCATCTACATCTTTTACTTCATTTTCATGGCAGCATGGGTTAACATCTTCAAGTTCATCGGTTTCATAGACCCGCTCAGATACGCCATTGCTGCAGTTGCTATCATTGCAGGTCTTATCAACATCAAAGAGTTGTTCTTCTTTCGAAAAGGCATCACTCTGATGATACAGGATAAGCATGTCGGTCCTGTCAAGCGGAGGATCAAGCATGTCGCTCATCTGATAAAGAAGGGTAGTATGCCCACTCTCATCGGCGCTTCTGCAGTGCTTGCTATCTTCGCTTCGCTTGTCGAGCTTCCGTGCACGGCTGGCTTCCCATTGATCTATACAGGAATCCTTTCAGGTGTCGGTCTTGAGAGTGGCGTGGGCCATTATCTGTATCTCTTGCTTTACAACCTTTTCTACGTCTTGCCGCTTCTTGCGATCATGCTGCTTTTCACCTTCACGTTCAAAGGCAAGCAGGTCGATAAGAAGACCATGGCGCGGATCAAGTTCGTCGGCGGCATTATCATGTTGCTTCTTGGATTGATTCTTCTCATCAATCCATCTCTTATCATCGGAGGATAAACTTTAATAAGAGACATGCATTATTTTTTCAGTATCGATTTTGTGAAAGGGTGGTATAGACTATGTTCAAGAGCATTTATCTGGATAATGGAGCGACAACAAGAGTGGATAAGCGGGTAGTGGATGTGATGGCGCCGTACTTTACGCAAAGATTCGGGAACCCGTCCTCGACTCATACGAAAGGCGGTGTCGCTCACGATGCTCTTGAGCACTCCCGCAGCATCATCGCCAAAGCGTTAGGAGCCAGTTCTGAAGAGATCATCTTCACATCCGGCGGTAGCGAGAGCAACAACCTCGCGCTCAAAGGACTGGCGTTTGCCGCTGGCAACAAGGAGAAAAACCACATCATCACGAGTACGATCGAGCATAAGAGCGTTCTTAACACCTGTCGTTGGCTCAATACCAGGCAGTATAAGGTGACGATGGTCGCTCCTGATAAGGAAGGTTTTATCGATCCGGAGAAGATCCGGAAATCGATCACCCCAAAGACCCTCGTGGTCTCTATCATCCATGGTAATAACGAGATCGGCACCTTGCAGGATATCAAGACTATAGGCGATATCTGTAAAGAGAATGGCGTGCTCTTCCACATCGACGCCTGCCAGAGTTTTCTCAAGACCCAGATCGATGTCAAGAAGATCGATGTCGATCTGATCTCTATAAACGCTCACAAGCTCCACGGCCCTAAAGGTGTGGGCGCACTGTATGTCCGTGAGGGCGTTGATCTCATGCCGCTTATCCACGGTGGTCATCAAGAGCACGACCTGCGTGCCGGCACGGAGAACGTTCCTCTCATCGTCGGTTTTGCCAAGGCTGTCGAGCTCTCCAATTCCCCTAAGGAGCGAAAGAAGCTCAAGAAACTCCGGGACATGCTCACCGAGCGTCTCCTCACCATCGAGGGCGCGTCATTGAATGGTCCTTCCGGTCATTGGCGTCTTGCTCATAACATCAACATCCGCTTTGACGGTATCGATGCAGGGGCTCTCGGCGGCTATCTTGATAGGAAGTTCATCTACACTTCAACCGGTTCGGCGTGTAACGCTCCGACCGGCGATCCTAGTTATGTTCTTTCAGAGATAGGCCTTAGTGATAAGGAGGCGAAATCAAGCCTTCGCTTGGGCATCAGTTCTGACCTCACTTTCAAGGATATCGATAGGATCGCTCATATTATCGAGAAGACCGTGAGAAAGCTTCGGAAACCCGGCATGCTCGGTAAGCTCTTCAAAGAGCCTGAAGCAACACCCGACTCCGAAAAAAGCGAAAAACAAGAATAGGGAGAAAGAATCATTGCCTGCGTTCGATCTGGAGCATCTTGTGGATCTCCTGATTGAGGTATTGTAGTTCTTGCGAGATCTTTCCCTTGTATTCGTGGTGGATGCGCACGGCATCTTTTCCTTCGGCCGACTCCACCATCTCGATATCTCTCATGATCCTGATCAGGTCGTTGAAAGCCCGTATCATGTCGTGGAGCAGCGCAGTGACATCGCGTTCTTCGCGCTTGTCGAACTTGAGTTCTTTATTGTGATTGTCCCTTTGAAGAGCTTTCTCTTCCCGTCGCGTGTGTGAGAATAAGGCATCTGCCCGTTTGAGTGCGTGACGCAGATGACGTATCAATCGCTTCTCGTATTCTTCCTCTTCATGAATCACATGTTCTGTATCGACCATAGTGGTGAACACCTCATTGATGATAAAAACGTCATGTGAGCATATATAAATATTTCCTCCGCTGACACCATCAAGGAAACAACAACATTTATAAACCGATTATGATTTCCCGCACCTGTTATGGCAAAGCAAATCAGAGCAGGAGCATGGCGACGTCTAGAGCGCCCGTACACCCGGAAGTCCAAGTACAGGTCTAAGGCTTTCGTACGTGCAGTTCCTACGAACAAGATTGTCAAATACGAGATGGGCAACTTGTCCAAAGAGTTCCCATACACCGTTCGTCTTCATTCATCAACCGATATCCAGATCAGGCATAACGCTCTTGAATCCGCGCGTAAGACCGCGAACAGAGCTCTCGATCTTGGCATCGGCCGTACGAGTTACAAGTTCAAGCTTCGTGTATACCCACACCATGTTCTTCGTAACAACCCGCTGGCAGCTGGTGCAGGTGCGGATCGTATGAGTACTGGTATGAAGATGAGTTTCGGTAAGCCCGTCGGTGTTGCTGCGCAGGTTCGTGAAGGACAACCTATAATGGAAGTGCACTGCAACAAGCGAGGCATCGCGGCAGCTAAGAAAGCTCTCTCGCGTGCTCGTAAGAAGTTCCCTAAAGGCGCTTACCTGCAGGTTGAAGAGAACGCTGCTAAAGCTAAAGCCTGATTTTTTCTCCTCTTTTTTGATCGAAGCCTTTGTTCTATCAGATCAGAATGGCGTTAGTATCAGAAGCGATGGTTTTTCCAGAAGCTGTTTTCTAGCATCGTGTTTTTTCAATGCCAACGCATCTGCAGCGACACGCCCGTAAATCGTGTAGTGTTCTGCGGTTCTGAGATAGGGAGGTGCCGTTTCCAAGAACTCGTCGTATGATTGTTCGGCGATGTCTTTTAGATGATCCTGTTCATGAAGGACAAAGAGTGCTTTAGCAGCATCACCTACTCGCCGGTATGAGTGAGCGATGGATGACTCCAGTAGTGATTGTGACATCTTGTAACCATCAAAATTATCTGACTCCGATCGATTTTTGTATTGGTTGAAAAGATAGGCTGTCTGCGAGGATGCCATCAACACCCTGTCTGCCCAGAAGAAGTTCTCTTTCTTTCGGAATTCCCTCCAGTTACCGTTTATCAGATATTCTTTATCGAAGGTGATGTTATAACCATTCCGTCCTGCTTTTGCTGCTGAATCAAAAGCGTATGCTGCTGTGAGAGGATCGAGATCCAGGATGGAGAACGCTGCTGTCACCTTGTTCCGAAACCATTTATCAGCCAGGAGTAGCTTTTTGCCTGTTGGAAACCCGCTTTGCGGTTTCACTTCATTGAACGATAGCATGAATGTCTCGCCGACCAGATGGTGGAGATATGAGAGATCTGCTGAGAGATGATTGAGAACATCCTTGTAATGATCCTGTTGTTCTTCATCGAGATTATTATGCTTGAGTATCCTCTCATATGCTTTGCACTGTTTGAAATAATCAGGTATCTGTTTCTGGAGAAAACGACCGAGGCGGATGATGGATGCTCTGAGTTTCGGAGAAATCTCCTCCTGTGTTTCATTGTGGCGCTGATCGTGGTGCAACGGGTGGTTTCGAAGGACGTATTTTTCGGCTAGTGAAGCGAAGCTGATCACATCCCTTACGTCTGCAGAATCCATATGTTCGCTGTTGAGAGTGTCAACGATCTCCTCATGAAGAGTTCTTGAATCAGTCAGGGATTCTTTGTCCACCAGCGATTGTAGATCCATCTCAATAACCAGACCGTGTTCGATTATAAAAATCTTACGAGAAAGACTATCGTCTAGCGGAAACGAATAAGAAGTTTTTGAGAGGAGAAAATCACTTGAGTTCTGCTTTCAAGTGCTTGAGAAAGTTCTTGTTTTTCTTCTTGAGGGTGTCAATGGCTGTTTCAAGCGCAGCCTTTGGTTTGACGCTTGAAGTTTCAATAAGCATCTTTGGAATTCCAACTTGAGGGTGCTCGATTGCATAGGTTGCAACGGTTACTCCTTCAGTATTGACCAATTCCTTTTTCAGCGCGTTACAGAACGTGTGGTCTGCCCCAGGGATTTGGAAGACCGCTCTTTTCGCACTGTTTTCGAGAATCTTGAGTTCCATAGTGATGCCTTGGAAACACCAAGCGCTTTATAAAATTAACCCTCCCGTACTCATCTTCAGAGCTTTTCGACTTGCTGGCCTTCTTTAGTGTCTTTGACCAGATAGCCTTTCTCCTTAAGCTCGTCCCGGATGCGATCGCTTGTCTCGAAATCCTTGTTCTCCCGGGCTTGCGAGCGTTCTTCAAGGAGTGTTGCGATCTCCGGCGGCAGTTCTTCTTTCTCGAAGATGCTCTTATCAAGCAGTCCGAAGACCCTGTCCATCTCGAAGAATTTCTTGATGATCTCTTGTGCCTGGTGCTTGCCGACCTTTTCTTCATCGATCGCCTTGTTGATCGTCTTGAGCGTTTCAAAGACTGCACCAAGCGCTCCGCTGATGTTGAGATCATTGTCAAGCTCGTTCTCTACAGCGAGAAGCATCTCATTGACTGCCAGTCCTAACGGCTCATTGTACTCGATCCCTGCCCTGATCCCATCAAGTTTCTGCAGTGTCGTATCTATGCGTTCCAGTGCTTTCTCTGATGCCTTCAACCCTTCTTTGGTGAAGTTGAGCTTGATCCGGTAGTGGGTCGATAAAAGCAGGTATCTGATTGCTCTGGGCGAGAAACCTTCCTTGACCAGCTCGAAGATGTGATAGACATTGCCTAGTGACTTGCTCATCTTCTGCCCTTCCGAAATGAGAAATGATGGGTGCAGCCAGTAATTGACATACTTCTTGCCGGTCGCTCCTTCTGTCTGTGCAATCTCGCATTCATGGTGCGGGAACTTGTTATCCTCCCCTCCGGTGTGGATGTCTATAGTCTCGAACTTTTCAGGGTGGAATGCAGAATTGTCGAAGGCTTCGGAGAGATACTTCGCGCTCATCGCCGAGCATTCCATGTGCCAGCCAGGGTATCCTTCCCCCCATGGCGAGTCCCATTTGAGGATATGATTCTTGTATTTCGAGTTTCCGAACCAGAGAACGAAGTCATGAGGGTTTCGCTTGTTAGGATCGCTTTCCACCCTGCTTTTCGTGAGTTTCTCCAGATAGTTCCCTGAAAGCTTACCATAATCCTTGAAACTCGTGATATCGAAATAGACGTTACCGCCTGCTTCATACGCATATCCTTTCTCAAGAAGCACCTTGACCATCGCAATCATCTCACCAACGGTTTCTGTCGCTTTCGGCCTGAATTCCGGCTCTTTCATATTGAGCGTTCTCCAATCCTTCATGAACGCTTCCGTATAATATTTCGCTATTTCAAGCGGGTGTTTCTTCTCCTTTTTCGCCGTGACTTCCAGCTTGTCCTCACCGTCATCACCATCGTCAGTAAGATGCCCGACATCCGTGATGTTCATGACCTGCGTGACCCCATAACCCTTATACTCGAGAAATCTCCTGAGCAGATCGCAAACGACAAACGTCCTGAAATTCCCGATCGACGCGTATCCGTAGACCGTCGGTCCGCAGTTATACATCCGCACCCGCCCTTCCTTGACAGGCTTGAACACTTCAAGCTTATTCGTCAGTGAGTTATATATCTGAAACGTCATGATACCACACCATCACCAATCTTCATTTTTAATGATTACGAAAACGGAGGAACTCTCGCGCCGCGAGAAGACCACCGCAAATATACGGATCTGAAACCATGAGCAAAAACATTCAGCTCAATGAAAGCGAAATTCCACGCGATAAAAATCAAACGCACGCCCGGATTGTTCCGAAGTATCACGAGGAACTCAAGGATGATCCTTCCGGGAATCCGCAGATGTTCAAATCCGGCGAAAGCGAACGAAACGGAGTGAAGAGAGCGCACGCCCACACGTTAGAATCGAAGATTCACTGGCGGGCGCTCACTTGATTTCTCCGAAATTAAGCGCACGCCCGGATTTGAACCGGGGATCCGAGGGCTGCAACCTCGTGCCTTACCACTTGGCCACGTGCGCATTTGGACGTGAGAAGTTTTATTGCCGATGAACGATCCGATTACAGCAACAACAGTCTTTTGAAGAAACAGGATGTTTTGTGTTACTGCTATGCATATTCATCACGACCCGTGGTAGAAAGCACTCCGTATATAAAAGTATCGGTAAGAATTATTCGTGCTCACTCGTCAAGCAGCTTGCGATTGTGCATGAGCACTTGTATCGGGCCGAAGTGCTCTTCTTGTTGCATGTCGATCTTTCTCTGGTTTTCCATGTGCAGTAGCGGGAGGAAAGTGAACACCGCATCTTGTTTCTCTTCAGAAGGTAGCAGGTCGTTGAAATAGATCTTGCTCGTTTTCTTGAGTAGCATCTTCTTGAGCGTTTTTTGCATGGATTGCATCTTCTCGCCGAGATCGAAGGTTTTTTTCGGCGCTTCCATCGTGGTTTCTTCCTGTTGGTCTCTTCGGAGCACTTGCTGTCTCTTTTTCACGTCAGAGTCAAGCGCTTGCTCCAAGGCGTCCACCAAGTCAAACACGGAGACTTTCCGCTCTCGTGGCTGGGGTGTTCTTGGCACTATCTTTTTCTCCTCGTTGAGGAATTGGTCGAGATTGCTCTGCTCGAACTCGAAGGAGCCCCCTTCATCGAGAAGCTCATCTTCTTCAGGTTCCTGAACGTCATTGATGAGCCTGTCCAGATTCTGCAAGTCGTCAAGAAGCAGCCTATCGCTTTTTATCTTGAGAAGCAGGCTTGATGCGAGAACCACTTTTCCCCCTATACGGAAATCCGCTTCCTTGAGCGATTCCATCATCTTGAGAAATCGCGCTGCAAGCCGGGAGACGTCGATATTCCAAGGGTCCATGCCTTCTTCCTGGACGAGCCTGTAGATCATATCCTTCCAGTTGAGTTCATCCTCGTTGAGTACGATACTGACGACCCGTTCTTGGGACTGATCAGGCTTCATCCCCTTATTCTCGGCTGCTTGTATCATCGTATTCGCTGTTTATGGATAGGCGCTGTTCTGGTATATAAATCTAGTGGTTTGTATACATTTTCGTATACCTGCTAGCCACTTATTTATAAGAGCATGTTGATTTTTTAGCACAATACACATTAGGCAACAACCACTTGTTTAAAAAGACATCGTAACAGCACCAAAAGGTTTTTTCGAGAGTCGTATAGAAACAAGGGGCTCCGCACAAGTTTTTTAAAGAGAGTGGTGTTTGTTCCTGTATCTCAATAATATGAACATAACGTGATAACCATGCATGTCTCAAGAGCACAGATAAGCGGGAACAGTCTTGTCGGACTGTACATCCTCCCACTGCAAGATAAGATCCTGTTAGGAACTGAAGTCTCTGACTCCTTGAAAAAGACTATAGAGGATGTTTTTGACGGTGAAGTCATACAGGCAAGTATTGCAGGCACCCCTCTATTGGGCGTGTTTGCAGCCACTGACGGCGAGAAGGTCATCGTCCCTCACATCATCTTCGATCATGAGAAAAAAGTCCTTGATGATGCTGGTATCGAGTATGAGATCATCAGAAGCGACTTGACCTGTCACGGCAATAACCTTGTCGTGACTAAGAAGGGATTGTTGGCTAATCCCGAGTATGAAAAGGAAGCTATCGAATCTATCGAACTCTTTTTCGAGCAGGAGGCTACGCCGTTCACCTTTGAAGAGACACCGACTGTCGGCAGTTACATCGCGCACAATAGCAAGTACGGCCTTGTCAGCCATGATTTTTCTGAAGAGACCTTGCAAAAGCTCAGCGACATCCTCGGTCTCGTTCTCACTACAGGTACTGTGAACATGGGCGCTACACAGATCAAAAGCGGTGTCGCGGTCAACGATCACGGCTTTATGATCGGCGAGAATTCCGGTGGTCCCGAAGTCGTTAATGCTGACGAGGGCCTTGGTTTTATCAACGCCAAGGACGAATCTGATTATCATGCGTGATACCAATGACATCTGAAAACAATCAATCGGACTCATCATCGTGGAATGATAAGTATCTCGAGCTTGAGATGGTCAATCAGCGCTTGCAGGAGCTCAATAACGCTTTGCAGCAGATCGATAACGAGATTGAGCATGCTAATGTCGCACTCGCCACTCTTGACGAGCTCCGTAAAGGTGAAAGAGAGAAAGAGCTTCTTATCCCTCTTGGTAGCGAGACGTTTCTCGCGGTGCAAGCTGATGATGTCAAGAACGTCCGTCAGTCTGTCGGTGCTGGTATTGTCGTTGATAAGAGTACTGATGATGCGATCAATCGGCTTGAAAAACAACTTTCCGAGACCAGGGACCAGCGTGAGCAGTACGTCCAGGTCTATGATGAAGTCGTGAAGAAGGCTGAAAAGCTTCAGGAAGAGATCGAGAACGAGATCTCGAAGCAGCGTGTATGAGTAGGGTCATCATTCGGATCATATAATAAGGGTGTGTTTTGCCATGTTCAAGCTTTTCAAGAAAAAACTGAAAGATTCCATCCGATCGTTCAGCAAGGACGCTGAAGAAGAAGTGAAGGAAGTCAATCCTGAAGCGCTTTCTGAAGAAGAGAAACGTTTGTTAGAAGAAGAAGAAAAAGAGCTTCAAGAACAGGAAATGATTTCTGAAGAATCGGGATCTGAAGAGCTTGAAAGCGATACATCCTCTGACAAGCAAGGGATACAAAGTCCTGGTGCCGAAGATATTACCGGAAGTAGTTCGGCCACACAGGAAGAAAAGACGGAGGAAGTGGAAGCATCAACCACCGAAACCGATGGCGAAGAGAAGGGGATCCTTGATGAGTATGAGGGTAAGAAAAAAGGGTTTTTCGGCAAGGTATTCGGTAAGAAAGAGAAGAAACAAGAAGAGGGAATTGAAACATCCGAACAGACCTCTGAAGCTATAGATCAGACCATCAAAAAGCAGAGCACAGATTACAGTACAGCAGAGAATATCCCAGAACCCGAAGAAGCAGAACAGCCGACCTCCGAACCCGATAATGCCGAAAAGCAGGCTGCTGATAACCGTGCAGCAGAGCAGCAGGCCACTGAAAAGCAGAGTCCCGAACCCAATACAGCCGACCAGCCATCCTCAGACCACAGTGAAGCAGACCGCCAGACCACAGACCACAGTGAAACAGACCGCCAGACCACGGAACAACAGACTGCACAGCCGGTCTCCGAAGCTAATGCCGCCGAGCAGCAGAGCCCTGAAAAGCAGAAAAAAGCGGCGGTTCACGAGGAGCTCTTTGAGCAAGATGTATCTGATGCTACGCGTAAGAAAAAAGGCTTTTTTTCCAAGCTGAAAAACAGCGTTACCAAGTTCCAACTTACCGAAGAGAAGTTCGAAGAATTATTCTGGGAGTTCGAGCTTGCGCTTCTTGAGAACAATGTCGCGATGGAAGTCATCGAGAAGATCAAGAGCGACATGAGAGAGAAGCTCACTCAGGAGAACATTTCAAGACGAGGTATCGATGATCTCATCCTCTCCATATTGAAAGAATCCCTCGAGGACATCCTGGATGTCGAACCGATCGATATCATCAAGCGCGCTCAGGAGAAAAAACCGTTCATCATCACGATCGTCGGGGTCAATGGAAGCGGCAAGACCACCACTATCGGCAAGCTCATCCGCCTCTTCCAGAAAAACGACCTCAGTGTTGTCGTCGCTGCAGCTGACACTTTCCGGGCGGCGGCCATCCAGCAGCTTGAGCAGCATACGACTAAACTCGGCGTGACCCTTATCAAGCAGGAATATAACTCTGACGCTGCTGCGGTCGCTTATGATGCGGTCAAGCACGCTACTGCCAAAGGAGTTGATGTGGTCCTTATCGATACTGCTGGTCGTCTCCAGTCCAATCGCAACCTCATGGACGAGCTGGCTAAGGTCGTTCGTGTGAACAATCCTGATTTCAACCTGTTTGTCGGTGAAGCTATTACGGGTAACGATTGTGTCGAGCAGGCCGTGCAATTCAATAACGCCGTGGGTATCGATGGCATTGTCCTGTCAAAGGCTGATATTGATGATAAGGGAGGCGCTGCTATCAGCGTGAGTTATGTCACGAAAAAACCGATCCTCTATCTTGGTGTCGGACAGGATTATGATGATCTCGAGCTGTTTTCCAAGGAGCGGATTCTCGAGCGCCTCGGTCTCGAGGATTGATTATTTCACTTAAGAATGAGGGCTGATTATAAATGGATTTCAAAGAATCGCTTTCAAAAGAATTAGCAACAATCATCGGAAAAGAGATAAGTACCATCAAGGATTTGCTTGAAAAGCCTAAGCACGAGCAGTTCGGTGATTATGCATTTCCGTGTTTCAGTTTGGCCAAAGAATTCCGGAAAAGCCCTGTCCAGATAGCCCAGGAGCTTGAGAACACATGGAAACAAGAAGAGGACCTTGCAAAGAGGTTCTCCGCAAAAGCCCAAGGACCGTATCTCAATTTCACGATCCCCACTGAAAGTCTTGTCAAAGAACTTCTTCCGCCGTTTCTCGATTCCGAAGGATTGGTCGCTGAAGACAGTGATAAGGAAACCATTCTTGTCGAATCCCCCGGCCCTAATACGAACAAGCCGCTTCATCTCGGTCACTTGCGTAACATGCTTCTTGGAAGTACCTTGAAAAACGTCCTTCAGGCCAAAGGTCATGATGCTAAGATCGTGAATGTTGTCAATGACAGGGGTATCCACATCAGCAAATCGATGCTTGCGTATCAGAAGTGGGGTCAAGGCAAGACTCCTGAAAGCGAAGGTGTCAAGCCGGATCATTTCGTCGGCCAGTTCTATGTCAAGTTCGCCCAGGAAGCTGCCAAGTCCGATGATGCTAAAGAGCAGCTTGAAACCGAGGCGCAGGAGATGCTTCGTAAGTGGGAACAGGGCGATGAGGATGTCATGAAGTTGTGGAAGCTCATGAACTCGTGGGTCTATGCTGGTTTCAAGAAGACTTATGACAAGCTTGATTTCAGGATCGTCAAGGATTATTTTGAAAGTGATACCTACAAGGGCGGTCGTGACTTGATCCTTCAGGGTCTTGAGAAAGGTGTTTTTGAACAGGATGAGTCTGGTGCGGTGCTGTTCGATCCCGAGGATGAGAAATTGGGTAAGAAAGTCATGTTGCGTAGCGATGGTACGACTGTGTATATCACCCAGGATGTGGATATGGCTCGCTTGCGTTATGATGATTTCTCGTTCGATCGCATGATCTATGTCGTGGCTAACGAGCAGGAGCATCATTTCAAGGTCTTGTTCGAGGCGTTCAAGGCGCTGGAGTTCCCGTTCGCTGATAAGTGTCATCATTTCGCTTATGGTATGGTGGAGCTTCCGTCCGGTAAGATGAAGTCCCGCGAAGGGACGGTCATTGACACTGATGATCTCATCGAGGAGATGGAATCTCTTGCTCGCAGGGAAGTCGAGAAGCGTTATGACGATCTTGACGAGAAAGAGATTGCCTGGCGTAGCGAGGCGATCGCACTATCTGCTATCAGGTTCTTCTTTCTCAAGCATGATCCTCTCAAGAATTTCGTGTTCGACAAGGAGGAGAGCCTGTCATTTGAAGGCGAGACCGGTCCTTACGTCCAGTACACCCATGCCCGTATCTGCTCTATCACCCGCAAGTCTGGACAGACTGCACAGGGTGCTGATCTGAACTTGCTCAACACGTTCGAGGATAAGAAGCTTGTCAAACTCATCTCCGAATTTGATAACGTGCTCTTCGATGTTTCCAAGCAGCTCAAGCCAAGCAGCCTGTGTCATTATCTTATCAGGCTCTGTCAGGAATTCAACACGTATTATTCCCAGCACAAGATCATCCAGGACGATAAAAGTCTTGAGAAATCTCGTCTTGCTCTCATCACGGCCTTGAAAAACGTTCTTGCTACGGGTCTTGAGCTTCTTGACATCACTGCTCTTGAGAAGATGTGAGAAGGATTATTTTTTTCTATAAGATACGAGTGATGTTTTGATCAGAAGCAGGAATTCTTGGTGAAGAGATAGTTAGTGAAAAGAAAAGAGTGGCGAGCTTTACTGCTCGCTTACGTCAGGAGATGTCGCTCCACCGCTTCCCCGGTAGATCTCTGCAAAGTGCGGCGTGACAACGATATAATCATCACCGAATCCTGCAATATCCCCTTCGATCGCCTCACAGGTTTTCTTGAGCTTGTTGATTGCTCGTTTCAGTTCAAGAAGGTCTTTGTCCTTGAGCGGTTTGATATTGACAAGAGCGATCGTGTATGATTCCCGCAAGACATCAAGAATCTCTTTGACGTCGGAGAAATCCGAGATAACAAATGGCCTGACGACCACTTTCTGATCACGCTGTTTTGAAGTCGTAGTATCGAGTTCTACATATTCTTCTGACTCTAGTCGGTCTTCTTCTTCGAAATCTTCTTTCTTTTTTGCAAAGAAACTTTTCACCATTTCACACCCTCCATTAGTATGATGTCAATCATTAACATGTGCATGGCAACTGAGAGTCCACCTCTCAAAACACCTGTCAGATGCATAAGCACTAAAATATAATGGCACGAACGTTCTTTATAAAGTTTTGGTTTTGGAAATCGAGAAGGAGATGATACGCCACAATCATTTCAGGACGTCTTTGAAGCCATGTCCTTGACAAGCCTTATCGCTGCACGTTCGTGGTGGTCCATGTGGCTCAATAATTGTCGTAGTGCGCGTTCTTCCTCGTGGAGTTCTCCGAAGAGTTCTTTCTGGTGAGAAATGATATATCTCAAGTTATCGAGTTTTGAATGTGCTGATTTGAAATCACCATCCAGTATTGCTGATCGGGCATGTTCGGCCATCTCGTGCTTTTGCTTGACAGCGTGACCACTCAGCTTGTCTTTGAGGTGAATGAGTCGGTGTTCCATATGTCGTGCATTGCGTAGCGCCTTATGGAGTTCTCTTAGATGATCCTTCAATCCCCGGAGGTCTCCTTGCACCTTGTGGAGTTCTCGAAGCTTGTCACCGGCGTGGTGTTTGTTATAATGCTGGAATATCTTTTCGAGCCGTTTCTCTTCGTTTTCCTCTTCAGACTCGTCTTTCCCCCATCTTTTCGTGATTGATTGGATGTCGTTGAGGAGATAGTCTATCTTGTGCAGGTGCTTGTGCTCGTGTTTCATGCTGGTGACCAGGCCTGAGATCCCTGCAGTGATCGCTTTCGTGTATGTGTGGATCTTATCTGCTGCTCCTTCTGCTGCTGCACTGTGAGCTCTGGTCAGCATGTCGATGAGCTTGTCCACTGCGCGAATCTCGTCACCGCCGAGCTTATTCATCTCCCTGATTTCTCCATCGAGCCGGCGAAGCTCGTTCCTGCTTCGCTCATA
Organism: Candidatus Woesearchaeota archaeon; assembly: GCA_046546105.1. Lineage (GTDB taxonomy): Archaea > Nanobdellota > Nanobdellia > Woesearchaeales > SKGA01 > SKGA01. The sequence goes on from JBKGYN010000020.1 coordinate 15,097, forward strand.
GTATTTCTTGTCTTTGAGAAAATCGTCCTTGGTTTTTTGCAGGGTCTTTTGCGATCCCAGCTTGTTGTTCATGGCATCGAAAGTATCTTTTTGCACTTCGAAATAGCTTTTCCGATTCACGTTCACGAACATGATCGCCATCATGACGATCGCGAAGATGAAAGCGAGTATCAGGAACGACTTGCTTAGATTAAGGATGACATTATACACTGATTGCTGCACGAGTCCGATAAGCGCGATTCCGATCGACACCATCCTCGCGTACTTTGCTTGGTCCTCTTTCTTGAAGATTGTCGTTTTGGTGAGAAAGAACGTTATTCCGAAAACGATAGCGAATAGGCCGACCAGTGGCACTGCTCCGACGATTCCATCGACAAAGCCTGCGGTATTCCCGCGGATCAGTGAAGAGAGCCCGTCAACAACCCCGGTCAGATCTTCAGCAACGCTCGACGCTACTGATGCTTGCGGCAGTAAGGAGAATGCCATCACTCCGAATACTATCGATTTCTTCATGCCACACACCGTTATCACCAGCACACGATTGCATTACAAGCAGGCACCATGCGCACACTTACAAGAATCAGCGAATTAATGGTTTTTAAATGTTTGTATTTTACATGACGTTTTCAATTATGCTCAGCTTGAGGTAACAAACCAGAACATTTAACCAAATTTTATAAATGAGCTGTTGTTCCACGTGCACACCTTCCTTGAAGGTCAATATACCCCTGTGGTGTAGCCTGGATAGCATTGGGGCTTGCGGTAGATCGGTACGACTTCTGTTCGGCATCGGTTTGCAAAGAGCCTCAGACTCGGGTTCAAATCAGCTTTAGTCCAACTGGTTACGCTCAGTTGACACGCATTGGAAGTTTCGCGCGTAACGCGCTCAAGCTTCCTATTTTCATGTCGGCTTCGTTAAGAAGCTGGCTTTTGTCGATGGGTTATCCTTGGGCTGAACTGTTGAAAGTCCCGGCGGGGGTAT
>JBKGYN010000021.1:0-15343 GCA_046546105.1 Candidatus Woesearchaeota archaeon
TTCTTGCACTTTGCCGTCGAGATCCATGTTTCTCGATGGTGTTTATTGCTTATGAGTATATAAATTTTTGTAAAGATACTACTTGGAAGTGGTTTTGTCTGAACTTACGAAAGGTTTTAAAAGATTTTATCTCTCACAAACACCATCCTTGAAAGCTTATAGTGGTACTCATGATCTCTGAAAAGCAGAAAAAAATCCTTATCACAAGCGCATTGCCTTATGTCAACAACATCCCTCATCTCGGGAACCTTATAGGCAGCGTCCTTTCAGCAGACGTCTTCGCCCGCTACTGCCGTCTTGCCGGGCGGGAAACCTTATACATTTGCGGTGCAGACGAGCATGGCACTGCAACCGAGACGAAGGCTCGCCAGGAAGGTCTCACTCCGAAAGAGCTTTGTGACAAGTATTTTGGGATCCACAAGCATATCTATGACTGGTTCGAGATATCATTCGATATTTTCGGACGCACGAGCGAGGAAAACCATCATAGGATCACTCAAGACCTTTTCAAGAAAGTCCGGACCAACGGTTATGTGAAACAAGATACGGTCACCCAGCCGTTCTGCAAGACTTGTAATTCATTCCTTGCTGATCGCTTCATAACAGGGACGTGTCCTCATTGTGGCTACGAAGACGCCAGGGGCGACCAGTGTGATGGGTGTGGCAAGCTTCTCGACCCTCAGGAACTCATCGATCCCAAATGTAAAGCTGACGGCTCCACGCCTGAATTCCGCGAGACTGAACATCTCTTTCTCGAGCTTGACAAGCTCCAGCCTTACTTGCAGAAATGGGTCGAAACGGCTTCAAAAGAAGGTGGTTGGACTGACAACTCCATCCGCACCACTAACGGCTGGTTCAGGGAAGGTTTGCGGAAAAGGGCCATCTCACGGGATCTCGAATGGGGTATTCCAATACCTTACGAGGGTTTTGAAGATAAGGTCTTTTACGTCTGGTTCGACGCGCCGATAGGCTACATCTCCATTACGGAACAACTTACCGGTGATTGGAGATCCTGGTGGCAGGATCCTGAAAACGTTTCTCTCTACCAGTTCATGGGAAAGGATAATATCCCTTTTCACTCGATCATCTTCCCGGCAACACTCATCGCTTCAAGCACTCCTTCGGATACGCCTGTTGGCTCGTGGTCTCCGGCTCAAGTCGATTACACGCTCGTGCATCATCTCAATGCGACCGAATACATCAACTACGAGCATGGCAAGTTCTCGAAAAGCCGTGGTGTGGGTGTCTTCGGCGATAACGCCAAGGATTCGGGCATCCCTGCTGACGTCTTTCGCTACGTGCTTCTTTACAACCGTCCGGAAAGCGCGGACACTCAGTTCACCTGGAATGGTCTTAAAGAACGGCTCAACAACGAGCTCGTGGCAAACCTCGGTAACCTCGTGAATCGCACTATTACCTTCACATCCCGTTTTTTCGACGGCAAGGTTGCTGGATTGGATGAAAATCGTCTCGACGACACTGCCAAGAGTTTTCTTGAAGAGTATCGTGCAGCGATCAAGCGCTACAAGGAGCTCATGGACGCTGTCCGTCTCCGGGAAGCCCTGCAACAGCTCATGAAAATCTCCTCTCTCGGTAATCACTTCTTCCAGGAATCCGCTCCTTGGAAGTCCCGCAAAGACAACCCTGGACAGGCGCAAATCGACCTGACGATCCTTGTCAACATCGTCAAGGACCTTGGAATCCTTTGCGAACCCTTCATGCCTGCAACAGCAAGAAACATCTTCATTCAGCTCAACCTGGAAAAACCTTTGCTTGACGACGCTGGTGTTCTCTCCATAACGGATCATCAGCTCGGCACCCCTCAACTGCTTTTTGAAAAGATCGACGACGATCGCATTGAAGAGCTCAAGACAAAATACGGTGGCAAACAACAGGAAATCGAGCAGGAAATTCCAACTGGTGATGAAACAATGGATGAACAACTACCTATCTCAAAAGCGCAACTCAAAGTCGGAAAGATCACGGAAGTGATGAAACATCCGAAAGCTGACAAGCTCTACATCGAGAAAGTCGATCTTGGTGATGGCAAGGAGACGCAAATAGTCTCAGGTCTCGTCCCTCATTATACAACCGAAGAGCTCGAAGGCAAGCACATCGTGGTCCTGACAAATCTCAAGCCTGCAAAACTTCGTGGTGAGTGGTCTAACGGTATGCTCTTGGCTGCCGATGATAAGAAAGGCAATCCCGAAAGCGTGGGTCTCATCCTCGCCCCGGAGTCAGAACCGGGCACGCTGGTCACAGCAACAGATGTTGCTCCTGCGCCTGTCGGAGAACTCTCTTTCGATGACTTCATGAAGATTTCCTTCAGGCTGGAGGGTGGCATTGTCAAAGCCGATGGGCACGAACTCACCGCCGAAGACGGCAAATCTATCGTTGCAGACCGCGTCACTGACGGTATCGTGAGCTGAACTTTTCCTTCATTGTTCTTTTTTTAAGATCCGGTGAAGGTGTATTCTGGCTCTTTTTTCAATTCATGGGGCTTCTCGCCAAAGTATTACAACCAAAAGCTTTATAAAAAGAATGATGTTTCTCGCACAAGTCGCAATTCAGGAATGGATGTGGTAGAAAAGCCCGAATAGTGTAGTCCGGCCTATCATGCGGCCCTGTCGAGGCCGCGACCCGGGTTCGAATCCCGGTTCGGGCGCGTTTATTTTCCTGTGTGATTGCGCGGTACGTACTGCTGGAATAATAGGGGTTACGATGAGCCGGTAGCTCAGTCCGGTAGAGCACCTGACTTTTAACCGTGTCCGATATCCATGGGGAATCGTCGGTCATGGACTGATATCAGGTGGTCGCGAGTTCAAATCTCGTCCGGCTCACTATCCAATCCCGCGGCGCTGCGTCACGATACTGGGGGTGTATGATGCGAATGGCTGATGAACCTACACGACATGTTCTTGTCCCGAAACACGAAAAGATTTCTGACACTGAAAAGAAGAAACTGATGGAGAGATACAATATTACTGTCAAAGAACTTCCTAAGATACCTAAATCCGATCCTGCTCTGGTTGGTATGGATGTCCAGCAGGGAGATGTGATCAAGATTATCAGGAACAGCCCTACAGCTGGTGAAACAATCTTTTATCGAGGTGTCTCAAGTGAGTAAAACTGAGAAACCAGTACTTGATGATGAGAATATGCTTCTCAAGAAATTCTTCGAGGAGAATTCCATGGTTCATGATAATCTTGTGTCTTTCAACGATTTCGTCGAAAGAGAGCTTATGAAGATTCTTGATGAGAACAAGGAGATCGAACCCACCATCATCCCTCCTAACGTCGAAGATTTCAAGATAAAGCTGGATAGTATCTGGGTGACTAAACCCGAAATAACGGAAGCTGATGGTTCTAAAAGAAACATCTTCCCTTCTGAAGCGAGACTGCGTAAGATCACGTATTCTGCTCCCATCTATATGGAAGTCTCTGCCCATATCAACGGTGTCCAGAGAGAGAATTTCAAGCTCCAGATCGGAAACCTTCCGATCATGCTCAAAAGCAAATTCTGTCATCTGAACGGTCTTTCCCGTGAAGAGTTGATTAAAGCAGGGGAAGATCCTGATGATCCGGGCGGATACTTCATCATCAACGGCTCCGAGAAAGTCCTTGTCAAGATCGAGGATCTCGCTTCAAACCGCCTCATGGTCGAGAAGGCTGCAACCGGCATCTCACCGTATGTCGGTAAGATCTTCTCTGAACGTGGCTCCTATAAGATTCCGCATCAGTTCGAGCGTCTCAAGGACGGTGTCTATTACATGACGTTCACTCGTGTCAAGCGTATCCCGATCGTTCTTCTGATCAAAGCACTTGGTCTTATCAAAGACGAGGAGATCATGAAAAGCATCGAGCTCGGCGAGCATCCTGAAGTCTTCGTCAACCTGTTTGACTTCGTCGATGTGAAAAGCAGGGAAGACGCTCTTGATCTGATTGCTAAAAAGATCGGTATTACGCAGTCCCGGGAGGTCCGTATCCAGCGTGTCGAGGAGATCCTTGACAAGTACCTCCTTCCGCACCTTGGTGTAAAGGAGGAAGAGCGGCTCTTCAAGGCTATCAACCTATGCAAGTATTTCAAGCACTACATCAAGGTCGTCAATGGCGATGCGCCTGTGACTGATAAGGATCATTATGGTAACAAACGGCTCAAGCTCGCTGGTGATCTGCTTGGTGATCTCTTCCGTGTTAATATCAAGGTATTGATCGGTGACTTGCTCTATAACTTCCAGCGTATCGTGAAGAGAGGTAAGATTCCTTCGATCAAAGTGCTTATCAGGGAGAAATTGCTCACGCAGAGGATCTACAGCAGCATGGCTACTGGTAATTGGATCGGTAACCGTACTGGTGTCTCCCAACGTATCGCCCGCCAGAACTTCCTGGAGCTGATTTCATCGCTCCAGCGTGTCAACAGCCCGCTCTCCTCAAGCCAGGAGAACTTTGAAGCGAGGGCTTTGCACTCCACGCACCTCGGTCGTCTATGTCCGAGCGAGACGCCGGAGGGAAGTAACATCGGTCTTCGTAAGAACCTTGCGCTGCTCGCTAGCGTGAGCGGGGAAGTCGATGAGAAAGAGCTTATCAAGTCGCTTAAGACGATGGGTCTTGAGACGGTCTGAGCTTGATTTTTTTTCCATTCATTATAGACTATTACAATGTACCATTGCCGGAGGGAATGATTGATTATGGCTGATATATTCATCGATTACAAATTTGTCGGAACCGTCAAGGACGGTAAGGCTTTCGCAGACAGAGTGGTTTCTGAAAGGAGGATGAACCGTATTTCTAAAGATGTCAACGTCTTTTATGATGACGGTACTGAAAACGTTTATTTCGAGACGAGCCGTGGACGGTGTGTCAGGCCTCTTATCGTTGTCAAGGATGGAAAAAGCCTTTTGACACAGCGCCACTTTGAACAGATGGAAAAGAACGAGATTTCCTGGTCTGACCTTGTCAAGCAGGGTGTTATCGAATACCTTGATGCGTCTGAAGAAGAGAACGCGTATGTCGCATTTTCCTCCAAGGAGCTCAACGAGGATCACACCCACCTTGAAGTCAGTGCTGTAGACATCGTAGGTGTTGCTACCGGACTGGTTCCTTTCGGTAACCACAACCAGGGTGCACGTCTCTTGCAGGGTTCCAAGAACCAGAAGCAGGGTATCGGCTTCTATGCAGCGAACTTCCCTCTTCGTATGGATATGGACACGAACCTGCTTCACTATCCTCAGGTTCCTATCGTCTCATCCGTCCTTCACGATCTTTCTGAATATGATAAGCACCCTGCTGGTCAGAATATCATCATTGGTGTCATGCCGTATCAGGGATTCAATCTCGAGGATGCTATCGTCGTCAATCAGGGTAGTGTCGATCGTGGATTCTTACGAAGCCATTATTTCAAGCCTATTTCGACTGAAGAGCTCCGGTATTCCGGTGGTCTTCTTGATGAGATCGGAGTCCCTGACAAGGATGTCAAGGGGTATAAGAGCGAGCAGGATTACAGATTCCTTGAGGATGATGGTATCATCTATCCTGAGGCTAAAGTCAAGGAAGACGATGTTGTCATCGGCAAGACTTCCCCTCCTCGGTTTCTCAGCTCCATGGAAGAATACAATCTCGAAGCGAGCTCTCGTCGTGAATCATCCATGAGCCTTGGTCATGGTCAGGAAGGGACTGTTGATATGGTCTATCTTACTGAAAACGGCGAAGGAAACAAGCTCATCCAGGTACGTCTTCGTGAAGAGCGTATCCCTCAGATGGGTGATAAGTTCACGAGTCGTCACGCGCAGAAAGGTGTTGTCAGTCACGTCGTTCCTGAATTGGACATGCCGTTCTCGTCAACAGGTGTTTCGCCCGATATCATTTTTTCTCCGCATGGTATCCCGTCACGAATGACTGTTGGTCACCTTCTTGAACTGGTCGGTGCCAAAGCTGGTGCTTTGGGCTCCCGTTTTATTGACGGAACCATCTTCCGTGAAGAGAACGAAGAGGATCTTCGCAAAGAGCTTCTCAGTTATGGTTTTCGGGAAAATGGTACTGAAACGATGTTCAGTGGCGCTACCGGCGAGATGTATGATGTCAAGATCTACCTCGGACCGATGTATTATCTCAGGCTGAAACATCAGGTTAAGAATAAAATCCACTCACGAGCACGCGGTCCTATCCAGCTGCTCACGAGACAGCCTACTGAAGGTCGTCACAAAGAAGGAGGTCTGCGCCTTGGAGAGATGGAGAAAGATACGTTTGTCGCGCATGGTACGAGTCTGCTGCTCAAAGAGCGTTTCGACTCAGACCGGACGGTGATACCGATTGTTGAAGAGACAGGTATCCCTGCAGTCCACGATACGAGGAGGGATAAGTATTATTGTCCTATCAACGGTGAGAACACTGAGATTTCCACTGTTGAGATGTCTTATGCATTCAAGCTTATCCTTGACGAGTTCAAGTCTCTCGGTCTCTATCCGAAACTGCAGCTCAAATCAAAATATTAGTTTGTTCATGCATTTGGAGGCGTTTTTGCGCTTCCTTATATTCACTAATGAAATATCGAGGCTAGATGTCGAAAATGGAAGAATTCATCTATAAAAAAGTCGGAGCAATCACATTTGGAATCATGAGTCCCCAGTTCGTCAAGGGGATGTCAAGCGCAAAGATTGTCACGCCGGAACTCTATGATAAGGAAGGTTATCCTGTAGACGGTGGTTTGATGGATGTTCGCATGGGTGTCATCGATCCGGGTCTGAAATGTAAGACTTGCGGGTTGAAACTCAAGGAATGTCCCGGCCACTTCGGTTACATAGAGCTTGCCAGGCCTATCGTTCACATAAAGTTCGTTGATCTCGTTCTCGATCTTCTTCGACTGACTTGTCGAAGTTGCGGTCGTATCCTTCTTTCTGATGATAAGATTCGGGAAGTGAAAGATGATATTGAGCGTATCAAGATCTATGGGTCCGATGCTGAACTCCGGGACTACCTTAAGGATGTCATCGCTAAATCCCGTAGCATCCTGACCTGTCCTCATTGTAAGGAGAAACAGCAGAAAGTCAAGATCGAGAAACCGAGCACTTTCCTTGAAGATGAAAAAAGGCTAAGTCCTATCGAGATCAGAACTCGCTTTGAGAAGATTTCAGATGATGATTTGAAAATCCTTGGTATTGAGCCCAAAGCAGCCCGTCCTGAATGGGTTGTCATGACAGTTCTTCCTATTCCGCCGGTAACGATGCGACCAAGCATCACCATGGAATCCGGGGAGCGAAGTGAAGATGATCTCACTCACAAGCTTGGTGACATCGTCCGTATCAATCAGCGGCTTTTCGAGAACATCAACGCTGGAGCTCCTGAGATCATTGTTGAAGACTTGTGGGATCTATTGCAGTATCACGTCACTACTTTCCTTGATAACGATGTTTCCCAGCTTCCTCCTGCAAGGCATCGTAGTGGTCAGCCGCTCAAGACACTCACTGCGCGTATCAAGTCAAAAGAGGGTCGTATCAGGCACAACCTCGCTGGTAAGCGTGTGAATTTCAGTGCTCGTGCGGTTATCAGTCCTGATCCTAAACTGGAGATCAATGAAGTCGGCGTACCGCGGGATTTCGCACGAAAGCTCACTGTTCCTGAAAGGATCACTGAATGGAATAAAGAGTATCTTCGTTCATTCATTGAACGAGGACCGGACGAGTATCCGGGTGCCAATTATATTGTCCGTCCTGACGGTCGGAGAAAGCGTATCAGTGATGAGACCAAAGAGCAGCTTCTTGAGGAGCTCGAACCGGGTCTTGTTGTCGAGCGTCATCTTCTTGATGGTGATGTTGTCCTTTTCAACAGGCAGCCAAGCCTGCACAAGATGAGCATGATGTGTCACAAGGTCCGTGTTCTTGACGGTCTTACTTTGCGTCTTAACCCTGCGGTATGTACTCCGTATAACGCCGACTTTGACGGTGATGAGATGAATCTTCACGTCCCGCAGACTGAAGAGGCTCGTGCCGAAGCAGAAATTCTTATGCAGGTTCAGACACAGCTCATCAGTCCACGATACGGTCTTTCGATAATCGGTTGTAATCAGGACGCTATCAGTGGTAATTACATGCTCACGAAAAAGGATTTCAAGACCTCTTATGAGGATGCTGTTGATATCCTGATGGCTATCGGTGAGAATGACTTCTCGCTTCTACCAAAGAAAAAGGAAGTTTCCGGTAAAGAGATTTTCAGTGTGCTTCTGCCTCGTGATCTTAACTTCAGGGCCCCTAACAAGCAATACAAGGCCAATCCTGAGGATCCTGAAAGCACTGTTGTCATCAAGAATGGTCATCTTGTTCAAGGTGTTCTTGATAAGGATAACCTTGGGGATGGTAGTGGTTTATTGCTCCGTCAGGTTCACAAGCTATACGGTCCCGAAGACACTGTTGTCTTCTTGGGTAAGATCTACCGACTTGGCATCGAAGTCCTTCACAGGCTCGGCTTCACCGCCAGCATCAGTGATACTGATTTGACTGAGGAAGGCGATCGTAAAGCCCGTGAGATTGTCGATGATGCCCAAAAAGAAGTCCGGGAGCTCATTGATCAGTTCAGAAACGGCAAGATCGAAGCTCTGCCTGGACGGTCTGAAAGAGAGACTCTTGAGCTCAAGATTCTCATGGTCCTTAACAAGGCGCGTAACGATGCTGGTCAGATCGTGACTGATACGGCCCGTGAATCCAACACTATGGATATGGTCCGTTCGGGAGCTCGTGGTAATATCATTAATGTCGCTCAGATGAGTACCATTGTTGGTCAGCAGGACCTTGGTGGTGGTCGTATCAACAAAGGGTATTCTGGCAGGACTCTCTCTTGTTTCAAGAAAGGGGACCTTGGTGCTGAAGCTCATGGTTTCATCGAGAATGGTTTTAAACAGGGTCTCAAACCCCAGGAGATGTTCTTCATGGCTATGACGGGTAGGGAGTCCTTGATGGATTCAGCACTTCGAACGCCTAAATCCGGTTATCTTTACCGTCGATTGGCAAATGCTCTGCAGGATTTCAAGATCGAGTACGACTTCACGGTCAGGGATGCTTCCAAGAAGATTATCCAGTTCGCTTACGGAGAGGATGGTGTTGAAGTCTCCAAGAGTGAAGGTGGCAGTATCAATGTGAAAAAGATCATCTCAGAGGTTCTCGAAGAATGATTCCTGTCTGTAATATGTCAAACTTGAGGATGATGATACAATGAAAGCCCTAATCAACAAATATTCTGGATTGATGCCTGAAAAGCTCTTGATGGAGATAAAGGAGAATGTTCCTGAAGGCACATCTGATTCAAAACTGAAAAAGATCTTTGAGAAGGTCTACAACGAGTACAAGGCTGCACAGGCAGAACCTGGAGAGAGTGTAGGTATCGTTACTGCTGAAAGTATTGGTGAGCCATCTACACAGATGACACTGGATACGTTCCACCTGGCAGGTGTATCTGAGGTCAACGTCACGACCGGTCTTCCTCGTCTCCTTGAGATTCTTGATGGTCGGAAGAATATCTCTGCAGCTTCAATGGAGATTTATCTGCAACCGCCTTACAATCAGGGCAAGGATATCAAATCAGTTGCTGCGAAGCTTCGTCAGACTTCTTTAGAGAGTTTCATCCAGAACTTCGATATTGATATTTCTGAAGCGGTCCTTACCATAACCTTGGATAAGAAATCCATTGCCGAAGCTGATATTGATATCAAGAAAGCGTCAAAATTGGTCGAGAAAGCGCTTCGTGGCTTCAAATGCGCTGTTGATGGTGATGACAAGCTTAAGATCAAATCTTCCAAGAACAACGGTAATATCAATGATCTTTACAAGGTCAAGGAACGTGTCAAGGAAGTCTTTGTTGGTGGAGTCAAAGGGCTTCATCAGGTTGTTCCTGTCAAGCGTGAAGATGAATATGTGATTCTTACTGGCGGTAGTAACCTCAAGGAAGTCTTCAAATTCGAGTTTGTCGATCAGACCCGCACCATTTCTAATGATATCTTCGAGATTGAGAAGTACTTCGGTGTCGAGGCTGCTCGTGAGCTGATTGTCCGTGAAGTGCGCAACGTCCTTGAGGACCAAGGTATTCCTGTTGATGTCCGTCATATCCTTCTCATCGCTGATGCGATGACGATGAGCGGTCACGTTCTTGGTGTCAATCGATATGGTATTGTCAAGGAGAAACCGAGCGTCCTTGCGCGTGCAAGCTTCGAGACTCCTATCAAGCATCTTATAAGCGCAGGTTTGACTGGCGAGGTCGATACGCTCAACAGTGTCATCGAGAACGTCATGCTCAACCAGCCTGTGCCTGTAGGTACCGGTCTTCCCGGTCTTATCACGAGCGGTATCATGAACCCTGATAAGCACCGCATCGTCCAGGAGGATGAGGCTCCTAAAAAGACTGCTAAGAAGTCTTCCAAGAAATCGACTACGAAGACGACCAAGAAGGCTGTTAAGAAGTCCTCTTCCTCCAAGAAGACGACCAAGAAGACCGCTAAGAAGTCTGCTAAGAAAGCTTCTAAAAAGGCCGCTAAGAAGTCTTCAAAGAAGTCGTCTAAGAAAGCTTCTTCCAAGAAGTGATTTTTTCTTTCCTTCTCTGATTTTTCTTCTGCTTTAGAAGTTCTTATCGGACGTGCACACAACCTTTATAAATGAGTGTCGCTGTAGATAGTTTATCAGGGTGTGTGATTTATGGAATACGAGCATAAACGTAGGATTGACATCTTTGAATCATTAAGTGCAATCTACTTGTTAGGTATACTGGCGTTGTCCATACTGGTTGCCGGTGTTGGTGGTCATCAGTTGTTTCTCGTGCTCGTGGGTTTTTTCCCGTCAGTTCTCACTATCATCATCTCGCTTGTCATCCATGAAGAGTTCTCCCAGCAGAAAAAAGCGCTGTGGCTCATCCCGCTTTTCATCCTCATTGCCTTCTACTTGCTCGGTTCAAGCGGCTTACCGCTTCTTGAGGCGTTTGATATCGAGGTGCTCACCGGTCTTAATTTCTTGTTATCGTTGCTGTATGTGCTCATGGTCTTTGGAGTTCTCAAGAAGACTACTTCCCACAAGCCCCATGATAAACAGAAACAGATGCTAAAGCGCGAGCGTCGCCCTCAGACTATCGAAGAATACGTGACTTCGATCGAGGACAAGTCAAAAGCGATCAACTTTGCCATCGGCCGTATCTATAGCAAGTATCATGGTGGTACTAAAGAAATGCGTGAACAGATTCGTATCTCTCCTGATTGGTATAATGAATTCTCTTCGATAGGCATCGGTTCGCAGACCGTTGATTATACTGAGTTGAGTGAGATCATCGGCAAATTCGAGAAACATTTTAAGACCTTCGAGAAAACCGAAAAAGAGGTCTTTGGCAGGGATGTAGATAGGCTTAAGGATCTCATCCGTGACCCTAAGGGTAATGATCGCATCATTGATGTCATTGAGCATAATGATAAGGATCCTGTCAAGTCTTACTTCGAAGGTGCAAAAGACTTTTGCAAACGATTGCGCGTTGAGCTTGGTCGTCGTGAGCTCTCTCTTGTCAAGAACGAGTATAAAGGTGAAGATGTAGAAGAGCGGTCCAAAGAACCTTCGGGTCAAGAGCAGGATAAAGATGCTGAGAAGTCTTCTGAAACTTCTTCGCCAGAAGGTGTGACTAAAGATGATTCGTCTAAGGAGTCCTTGTCTGGACCAGCTCCTGGTATTCCCGAAAAACATCCTTGAGCTATCTGACCAGATTCCTATAGCTCGTTCCTAACTTCTTGACCAATTCTTCTGTTGTCGTGCATAGTGGTATTTTCTTGCCTGTGAATGTCTCTTTGAACTCTTCGATTATTCCTTCATCGAGAATGTCTGTTTTTGAAAGATACGCGATCAGAGGGACTTGTAGTCGTTTCAGTGATTTGAACAGCTGGTTTTGTTTCTGGAGCGGATAGCTGTCTTCAGTAAGATCGAAAACGTAGATGATGGTTTCTGCCGCGTATCTCATGGCGAGTTGTGCCATTTGTTCGATAGCATTCATCTTCTCAGGTCTGTTGAGTGTTCCTGGCGTGTCGATGAATTGGATTTTGATTCCGTCCTCGTTCCTGTAACCGATATTCAGGCTCTTTGTCGTGAAGGCGTAGGAATTGATTTCAGGCGTTGAGGTGGTGATTTTTGAAAGGAGTGTTGATTTACCCACATTCGGGAATCCTGCAATGCACACAGTGAAACAATCTTGCTTGAGCCGTGGCAGTGTTCTCAGGAATTGTCTTGCCCTGTGAAGGTATTCGAATGTTCCTTCAGTCCTTTTGAAAAGCGATCCGATACGCCCGTAGTAGTTACGGAGTTCTTCGTTTGCCTGTTCTGGTGTGCTTGCTCGTTTGATGTTCTTGTTATATTTGCTTGTGAATGTTGAAATCTGTCGCCGAAGCCCTGCGATTGTCGAGAGCGCTCTTTTGAGTTCACGCTCATCTGTGTTGTGTCTTATCAGTTGGACGTAGAATTCATCGAGATTATCAAGTGATGGGAAATTCTTGGATATCTTATCGAGTTGTGAACTGAGATAATCGTTGATCGAGGAGAGCTTGAGTAGGGCGAGCGTCTTGGCTCTGTTGAGGTGTGACTTCTCCCTTTCTTCGAGGTTGTACTCCCTTGCATTCGTCCGCGCTTTCCGGAATGCTGTATCGAGATACGTCTGTGGTCGCTCTACCGGTGGTATATCTCCGAATCCCATGATGGCTGGAAATCAAGTCACCTTTATAAAGCTGGTTATACTGTTCGGGAGAAAAAACGTCGGGGAGCGAGAGGGGTCGTTATCTGCTGATACCATCTGCTGCTTCGCTGTTGCTCTCTTTAGATATTGTTTTTTCGGTTTGAAATGTTTTCAGGGGGTTTTATACAGGGTGAATGTATCTGCTCCCCGACGGGTCGGTTCCTATGGGTTGGAATCGAGCTGAAATTCCTTATTGCTCAACTAGTATACATATATGTATATTCAATTATTTAAATATTTCTATTTATCAGTAAAAAGACTACTGGTTCTCAACCGTGGCTCTCTATTGTAGTGAGCGGATCGTCCTCTTTGGAAGTGGTGGTATAATATCGTTTTGCATGCTCTACTATAAGCGCGTGGTATTCTTGGAATAATATGACGTCCTTTTCGAGATTATCTTCAAATAGCTCCTTGAGCCTATCGTATTTCACTTTCTCTTCGCAAAAGCCAAGACCTGACATGACTCGTTTCGTGTAACTGTCGATGATAAATGATGGTTGGTGAAACGCATAAAGCAGTATTGAATCAGCAGTTTCCGGTCCGATTCCTTTCATCTCCATAAGTTCTTCTCTTCTCGGTATGTTCTCATCCCTCTGGAAAAACCACCTTGCCACCCGTTGCAACCGATCTGCCTTCTGGTTGTAATAACCTGCATAGCGGATCGCTTCCTTGAGCGTACTATCTGAAAGCAAGAGCAGTTTTTCAGCTTCAAGGGCACCCAGCGAATGGAGAGCGTGAAGGGATTTATCGACCTGTTTCCAGCTGGTGTTCTGGGTCAGTATCGCTCCGATGATAATCTCGAATTGTTGTTTGCGGGTCTTGGGATATGAATAATCTCCTTTGTGATAGAATTGGTTGCCGTTCTCGTCAAGTACCGGCCACCAACCTTGAGGGCCGTACATCTCAAACAGCTTAACATATAACTTTCTGATTGTCAGTGGCGCTTCCTCATCAACCATGAAACTATATCAGAGACCTGGCTTTTATTATATTTTGGGTTTGTATTACGGAGAAGGTCTTATAAGCGGAACGAATGCGAACTCCTCTATCGTATACTCTTCGGTAATTGCACCGTCAATCTTTGTCACGATCAAGAGCGGGCCGAGTTGGTAGGGGCAGATGAGAATACCGTCCTCTGCCAAGAGTTCCTTGGCCTTCTCGATGACCGAGTTCTTATCCTCATCCTGGATTCCTGCAGTGATGATGATCCTGTCAAATTCCTGTGGGTGTTCAAGTTCGAAGAAGTTGAGCCTGTTGACATTGATTGTATCGAGCATCAGTGCAGAATCCTTATCGAGGTTCCGCCGTGCTGTTTTGAGATTATTTTTCGCGTTGTCGATGAGTTCATCGTTGATATCTATACTGCTCACCGTTCCAGGGTATGTCATATGCGCTAATAGTGATGCCTGCCAACCGCTTCCTGCTCCGACATCAAGCACTCTGTCGCCTTGAAGTGGTCTTGCTAGAAAGAGCATTCTCGCTACGGTTGATGGTTGTGAAATGGTCTGTCCGGCAGCAAGCGGTAGCGCTGTATCTATATAGGCTTGTGATTGGTTGTCGACGAACCAGCGACGATCCATCGCCTTCATCGCTTTCGTGATGTTATTTGCGATCTCCCTGTCGAGTTCGGAGAGCGTGTAAGGTAGTAGTGAAGACTCCACGTTCTTGAGGAGTCGTTCCTTCTCCGTGCCGTTTGTCATATGTCTTTATACGATGCTTGTCCTTAAGGGTTTTATGTAGGAATTCTTTCGGTAGTAAGTTTTTTAAGTGAAGGGTTGGTGGCGGGATATACAATGACCGAACTGTTATTTCACAACGATGCTTACCAGAAAAAGTTCGAAGCGACCATCACCGATGTCGATGGTAATTGGGTCGCTCTTGACAAGACAGCCTTTTATCCGACAGGTGGCGGACAGCCGTGTGATACTGGTGTTCTCGAGACTGAATCCGGCAGTGATCTCATCGTGGCTGAAACTATGAAACAAGACGGTGTCGTCTGGCATCGTCTGGTCAATGTCGATGGTGTGAAACCTGATATGAAAGTCACTGGTCAGATCGATTGGACTCGGCGTCACTGGTTCATGCGCATTCACACGGCAAGCCATGTTCTCTCAAGACTTCTCATTCAGGAAGCGGGTGTGAGTGTGTCAGGTAATAACCTATCCTCGGAAAAAGCTCGTATTGATTTCACGCTTGAGGATTTCGACAAGGAGTACATGCAGACCTTCGAGAAGAAGACCAACGAGCTTCTTGCTAAAGACCTTCCGGTCAAGACTGAATTCCTATCCCGTGAGGAGGCTGCTCAGGAGAAAGAGGTTTTCACGCTTCTCAAGGAGCTTCCTGAATCCATCAAGCAGATCCGTGTCGTGCAAGTGGGTGAGGATCCAGTCATCGACCGCTCTGCATGCGGAGGGACGCATCTCAATCGCACTGGCGAGGTTGGCAAGGTGAAGTTTCTCAAGCTCGAGAATAAGGGCTCACAGAGGCGACGCATCAGCTTCACGCTTGAATGATGCTTCGAGGCTTTTTTCTTTGATTTTTTTAAGAAATATTTATAAATAGAAATCTGGTTCTTCCGGATGAATGATCAAAGCCCCGTAGTGTAGCG
>JBKGYN010000022.1:0-12225 GCA_046546105.1 Candidatus Woesearchaeota archaeon
ATTATGCACAACCGGGTTTGTCGGGCAAGGGTTCTTTCTGCAAACGAAAAGACGTTGAGTTCTATAGAAAGCTCGGATTAACTGAAGGAAAGGGATATGCGTTATTTGAAAAGATAACTAATTAGCTTACAGTAGCACTTGCCATATCAGGATTGCAATTGCAATGAAAAATCCCAAGATGATCAGTATGTCCGCTGCTGTCATCGCGTAGAATAGCAGCACTTCTTTCTTATTCGGTCTCGGTCGTGCTCTCATCTTGTTTCCGGTCCTTGACAAGCTTTAGCGTCGTGAATAGCTCTCGTTCCTGTTCCTCAAGCACGAAGGTGATTCGTTTTTGCGTCTCTTGGAGTTCTGGAATGACTCGTTTCTCGAGGCTGTTAACCTTTTTTTTCGTTCTTGCAATCTCTTTTGCGATCATCACAAGAGCCAGTTGCTCGTTGATCAGTTGCAGGAGTTTCGATCGTGCTCCTTCCATCAAAGATGCCGCCACCTCTATCTGCGCTGAAGACGTACGGGAGACCGTAGCAGCCTCTTGTGGTGTTGAGTCCTTCTGCTCCACCAATATCGGATGTGTAACCCCATACACCTTTCGAGTCTCAAGAGCGAGACTCCGGTAATCATCTCGCAAGGTGATTTCCTGTTCCACTGCACCCACTCCTGAAAACGATTGTGCTAATAGTAGTGTTGTTGAAGCGTTCGTGCATGGAGTTGCAAGCTCATCCCGGAGCAGAGTCACCTTCTTTACTTGTTCGAAAAATTTCATCATGAGAGCATCGTATTTCTGCTTGAGAAGATCGTATCCTTTATCGGCTAACGATAATCGCTTCTTTGTCTGTAAGAGTCCCATGCGTGTTGGTTTTATCTCCATATTACATCAATCAATCGTCTTTTCTCTTCCGATATTTTGCTAGGAATTTGTCATCCAACCGTTTGAGTTCCGAGGAAGGTAGTTTTGAAAGTACCTGCCATGCTTTTGAGAGTGATTTCTCGATCGTGAAATTATCCGTTGATGATTGATTGAGAAATTCGTTCTCGAACTCTTGGGCAAATCCAAGATATATCTTGTCGATATCTTCAATGCTCTCTTCTCCGACAACCGCTACCAGGTCACGAATTTCCCTTCCCTTCGAGTATGCTGCATAGAGTTGGTCTGATACCTGCCTATGGTCTTCCCGCGTCTTACTCTCTCCGATCCCGTGTTTCATGAGTCTGGAAAGTGATGGTAAGGGGTCGACTGGCGGGTAGATATTCTTGTGAGCGAGATCTCTTGAGAAAACGAACTGCCCTTCTGTAATATATCCTGTCAAGTCAGGGATTGGATGCGTGATGTCATCATCAGGCATGGAGACGATCGGCAGTTGCGTGATGCTTCCGTCCCGTCCTTGTATCCGTCCTGCACGCTCGTAGATTGTGCTGAGATCAGTGTACATATACCCTGGAAACCCTCTTCGCCCGGGAATTTCGGATCTCGCTGCTGAAATCTGGCTCAGGGCATTACAGTAGTTGGTCATATCTGTAAGTATGGCCAGCACATGCATTCCTTTTTCGAATGCGAGATATTCTGCCAGTGTGAGCGCCAGTCTTGGCGTTAGTATCTGTTCTATTGTAGGATCGCTTGCCGTGTTGACAAACATCGCTACATTCGATGCTGAACCTGAACCCATGAGTTCGTTCTTGAAAAAGAGAGCTTCTTCATTCGTGATTCCCATCGCTGCAAATACGACTGCGAACTTCTCGTTCTTGTTCTTCACCCTCGCTTGTCTTGCGATTTGTGCTGCCAGTTTGTTATGCGATAATCCAGAACCGGAGAATATGGGAAGCTTCTGGCCTCGCACCAACGTATTCATGACATCAAGACTTGCAACCCCTGTTTGTATGAAATCTGTCGGGTAGGATCGTCTGATCGGATTGATCGCGCTTCCGTTGACATCCAATTTCCTATCGCTTGTTATCTTCACATGATTATCTTTTGGTCTTCCTGCACCATCAAAGACCTTGCCGAGCATCTTTTCGCTGACGCTGATCTTGAGCGAGTCTCCAAGAAATCTTACTCTCGTCTGTTCAGTCCCCACTCCATCAGTCCCTTCAAAAACCTGCACCACAGCTTTACCCTTATCTATTTCCAAGACTCGTCCTGTTCGTAGTTCTCCTGATTGTAGACGTATTCGTACGATCTCATCATAAGCTACATCAGTGACGTTTTCAACGATAATAAGCGGTCCTTTCACTCCTGTCACTGATTTGTATTCTTTTATCACTGTATATCACCCTCATAATCATGTTTTTGAGAACTTTGTCCTGAAGTTTGGTGAGGGCTTTCAGTATCAAGGTCATCATCTGAAGTCCGCTTCTTGGTTATTGTTTTGAGCAATTTCTCTTTTTTTTCCGTGATCGTCTTGAGTGGTCCGGTTATATCTTCTTGCGTCTTGAGCTTCGCCACATCCTGGAAGACATCATTTTTTGCGATGTCATTGACCGTCATCCCGTTTTTCACAAGTTCTTTGAGAATGGCGTGAAGCTCTATTATTGTGGTCAGTATCGAGATTTGTTTTTCCTCTGAACAATAGGCATCGACAGGATCGAGCGAGTTCTGTTGCAAGAAATCTTCCCGTAGCATCCTTGCAGTTTGCAGGATGACTTTTTTCTCTTCAGGAAGTGCATCAGGACCGACCAGTTTTACGATCTCCTGAAGCTCATCCTCTTCCTGTAGTAGTTGGAGTGCTTCTTGCCGTTGTTTGACAAACGGTTTTTTGGTTCGTTTCCCTATATCTTCTGTTATCGTCTCATCATATCCGGAGTAGCTTCGCATCCAGTTGATCGCGGGAAAGTGTCGTTTGTAGGCGAGACTTGCATCAAGTGCCCAGAAAGCTTTTGTTACCCGTAGCGTGTTGTGCGTGACCGGTTCTGAAAAGTCTCCGCCCTGCGGACTGATGGCGCCGATTACACTGACCGAGCCAGTATCTCCGTTGAGTGTCTTGACAAGTCCTGCCCGCTCATAGAAGTGAGCTAGTCGTTCTGGCAGGTAGGCAGGGTATCCTTCTTCCCGCGGCATCTCTTCAAGGCGTGTTGATATTTCTCTCATCGCTTCCGCCCATCTGGAGGTGGAGTCTGCCATGAGCGCTACGTGATAGCCCTGGTCCCTGAAATATTCTGCAATCGTGATTCCCGTATAGATTGATGCTTCTCGTGCTGCTACAGGCATGTTTGAAGTGTTCGCAATCATGATAGTCCGATCGATGAGCGGTTTTCCGGTTCTTGGATCTTTCAGCTCGGGAAAGTCAGAAAGGACTTCAGTCATCTCATTGCCTCGTTCTCCACATCCGATATAGACGATGATATCTGCATCGCACCACTTTGCGATGTCTTGTTGGGTCATAGTCTTTCCAGCTCCGAAAGGTCCTGGTATCGCTGCAGTTCCTCCTTTTGCTATGGGAAAGAAGGTATCGATAACCCGCCTCCCTGTTCGAAGCGGTTCTCTCGGCATGTGTATTTCAGCACTTTCCCGCGGTTTTCTTACTGGCCATACCTGGCTCATCGTCAGCTTGTGCGTCTTGCGCCCGTCTTTTATCGTGACAACGGTATCATTGATTGTTGCTTTTGTTTTCTTGATATTGCTTATCTTCCCATCTATTCCTTGGGGCAACATGATACGGTGTTCTACCGATGGTGTCTCTTTAACAGTGCCGATAACCATTCCCGGTCTCACAACTGTTTCTTTCTTGACAGTTGGGAAGAATTCATATGTTTTTTCTGTATCAAGCGGCGTTGTGGTTATTCCCCGTGATATGAAATCCCCTGATTCCTCCGCCAGTGCGTGTAGTGGCCGTCCTATCCCGTCATATATATTACCGATCAATCCAGGTCCTAACGTCATTGAAAGAGGGGATTGAGTATCAACCACTTGTTCACCTGGTACTAGACCGCTTGTCTCTTCATAGACTTGTATGACTGCCGTGTCCCCTTTGAGTTGGATGATCTCACCGAGCAGTCCTTCCTTTCCGACCCGCACCAGATTATACATCCTTGAGTTAGCCATTCCTTCAGCTTCGATGACCGGTCCTGCAATTCGTGATATTGTTCCTGTCATTTATGATCCTCCTATTTCAATGCCAAGCACTTGTTTCTTGAGTATGTTGATATCGGTTGTGTCTGAAATGTTTGCAGGAGTATCAGGAAGAGTTATCGTGAAAGGATAATTTTCAAGCATCTCCATCTCCTGTTTCCAGCGCGTTGTTGTTATGATGATCTTGTCTGTTGGATGTTTGGATAGTTCTTTCTGGAACGATATTCTTGTTTCAGTGACTTTCACGTTTCTCATGCCTGCGAGTTTGAGTAGCATCATCATCGGCCTCGAACCTAAAGCAACATAGTCTTGATCAGCAGTTGGACGGTTGATTCTTTTCCTCTCTTGTGATGATGTCATGCACTTACACCATATAGCGTTCTAGGGTTTTCTTTGCAATGCCATTTTCTATGCCGAGTGCTAGCATCCTGATGTTCATGAGTTCTGATTGCTTGTCGAGGATGAATGATAGTACTCGTATAGGATGCTGGAATTTCATCGTACTTTCTTGTTTGGCAAAAGACATCAGATGTCGTCTTATCCCAATAAGTATTGATTGCTGTATTTCAGCTTTCGAAGATTCTTGTTCAATGATAGTGTTGATAGTCTGAGCATAGCTTGTTTTTTGGAGCATTTCAAGGAGCTCTTGAACATCTTGTATTATCAGCATTTTCTGTCGTGGTATAGTTCCGCCTTCATAAAGATCGAATGATTCGCTCGTATCAAAGCGTTTCATCGTCAAAACCAGATTATGCATATCGATGATTGAAGCGAGAAATAGCTTGAGATGTTTGTATCCTGGTTTTTTTGTTATCAGTCTTGTCTCGTCAAGGGCAATACTGAACAGGTTATCGAGTGATTTCACGAACGCTTGGAAATCAGAAGGAGTTTCCTTAAGAATTCGTTCGTACCTCGTTGCGTTGAATGCCCGAGAGAGTTCTACAGTGGTTTCTGCTTTTAGTGCCTGTTCTATCGTTTCGCTATCGATAGTTCCTGAAGGCAGTGTCTTGATCTCGGCTGATGTGAGATTGCATTCTTCAGAATTCTCGATTTGCCATGCTCGTTTGTAAAGTAGCTTCAGCAGCAGCATCTCTTCAAACATCATATGCGTCTGCAAGATTGTTTTCATCGGTCTTGGTGAGAGCTCGTGTATCTCTTCAAATGTTTCTTTGAACTGCCTGTTGAGTATGGCATCGATTGTTTTCATCGGCGAACTTGATTCGTTGTTTTCTTCATGCTCTGCTTTTTTCAATGAGTATGCATCCTGTAGCGATTCCATCGTCTCATACGTTGTCGACAACAATTCCTTTCGTGTACGAATCCCCTGTTCCCGTGCGGAGAGAAGTCCTGAGAGATAGAGATATGGTTGCAATGGTCGTACCGACAGTCGATAATACAAGGTGATCGTGATGATAAAGAGCAGGAACGCTACAGCTACAACCAGCACCCCTGTTAGCTGTTGCGCCTCTAGACCGTTTAATATCATTTTTTCTTCCTGCTTCTTGTTTCGATCAATTGCCTGAGCTCGTCTTCGTTTTCTCTAACGAAGGTCTCTAAGGTGTAATCATAGATGACGTTTTTTGTCTCGATAACGACACCTGTCTGTTTTTTGCTTGTCTTGACCGTCTTGTGGAGTTTTGCCGAGAATGTTGAGGTGTGTGCTGTTATAACCGGATCTTTTACTTTTTCAAGGATTTCTTTCAATCGTTTCAAGTACCTTTTGTTTGTCGTGAGGGTGTAGCCTGTCCGCGATGTTGTCAGTTTTCTTTTCGCATCTTCTATCACTTCCCCCATCGCTTCTTCAATTGCTTGGGAGTGGTTTCTCTCGACTACAGCATCGGCTTTTGAAGTCTCTTCAGCCACTATCCGTCTGGTCTCTTCGTCTTCCAGTCTTTTGTACTCCTCTTCCCGTTCTTGTTGTTTGATGTTATAGTCCTCGGTAATGTGCTTGAGTTCATTCTCATGTTGCTTTTCAATCTCTTTCAGGTTCTTGTCAAACTCTTCTTTGAGGCGTTCCTTGAAACGCTCTATATTGCCAAGTACATTCATGCGAGTACCCCTAGTCCGACGACAAGCACTATCAATGCGATGATAAATCCGAAAATTGCTGGTGTTTCACATTGTCCTGAAAATATGATGCTTGGTACGAATGAGTTCTTATTTTTTGCACACGAGCTTATGCCCGAGCTTGAGACCATACCCTGTAGGATGGCTGTCGCTCCTGTAATCGCTATGATAAGGCTTGATGCGATAAATACCAGTCCCAGTTCTAGCGATACCTCTTTGGGCGATCCCAGAAGTCCTGCCCCCATAACTATGAACAGTGCTATGATGAATCCGTAGACTGTTTGTGTCTGTGGCAATGCTTGGAGGACGAGTGCGCTTTTGAAATTCTTCTTATCTTCCGCTACAGTTGCTGCCCCTGTGACTCCTGCTGATTTGATTCCTATCGCCGAGCATAATCCCGGTACCCCTATCGCGATCGCTGCTGCGATGACTGAAAGTAGTGTTCCGATCGTTACCATTTTTGATTCCTTCACCTCAAGTTTTTTTTATTGTGATTATTTTAGCGTTGCACCTTGTAATTGTGCTTCAAAGGGTTTATATTCTTCACCATCCCCTTCATAGTATCTTCCGAAGTGTTCGAGAAAGTGCAGTCTGAGCGTGTGGATGAACGCACCTAGTCCACTGATGAAAATGTTGAACAGATGTCCTATGATAAAGATGATCACTGCAAATGCGATTCCTACCGTAGGTATGTGCTCTACGGCTATTTTTGCCATGACATTCACTGCGAGTGCTATTCCTGACGTTCCTATGGCGAGTGCCATGATACGAACATATGACGCGAGATCACCTGTGAGTTTGCTCACATCAAACACGGATAGTATCGCGTTGATGATTCCTTGTTCCTTGTATGCATAATACGCTTTTGTCAGGAGAGATACCCCCATGAGGGCAAGTGCTACTGACAATATGCGTTCTGCAAAAAACAGTGCCACGAGAGCGCCTATGATAAAGACAATCCAGACCCCTTGCTCTTTTATCGCTTCCTCGATCTTTCCAAGCTTCAACCGTTCTTTGAACCCTGCTATGAGTCCTGAGCCGAGGTGGATGAGCCCTATCGATAGTGAGATGATCACTAGAGGGATTATATCTGTCATCATATCGAGCGCTTTAGGGATATTGATGCCTACATGTTCTGCGAAGTTTCCGAAGTAACTTCCTGCAAGCATCCCCATGAGCATCGTGAAAAGTCCGCAAGTGAGGAGTATTCGTGAGAAATTCCTGTATCCGTCATTACCGGTCGCATTCGGCATCCAGGTCATGGCAAGGCCAACCCCTGCGATGAGAATCCCGTAGATTGCATCGGAATACATGATGCCGAAAATCAACGGAAAGAAGATGGCAATTATCATTGTAGGATCGAATCGTTTGTATCTTGGTACCGAATAGAGTCTCGTGATCTCCTCGAAGGGTTGTGCGTATCTATTGTTCTTGAGCAGAGTGGGTGCATCTTCCCGTTCGGTTGATTGGATGAGATGTGAGGATGCGGTTTGGTCCAGAACATTATTGAACATTTCAAGATCGCTTTCGGGCACCCATGCCTCTCCTGTTACATGATAAGTGGCACTATCAAGTTCGTCTTTCGCTCGTTCTCGTTTGATATGGTCTTCAAGGAGTTTGCCATAGTTCCTGATTTCTGGCTGGAGCTTTTTCGCAAGGCTTCGTAGTTCTTTTTGTGTGTTGTTATGCTCTTCCTTGAGTCGCTTGAGTTGTTTGGAACGCTTTTTTATTTCCTGTCTTGGCTTGAGCTCGGTGTTTGGTAGATTGAGAGGTGCGAACCCAGGTTCGTGTTTGAGCAGGCTCTCTGTTCCTTCTCGTATTATCTCGCAGACAAAGTAGAGCTCTTTTGTGATAGGTTCTGTGATAACAAGTCGATCTTCTGTCTCCGAGAACCCGAGTCCTTCAAGTTCTTCTTTTGGTAACACTCCTGTAATCCATTTCGTGTAACGGCCATCATAGATCATGCTCGGTGGAGTTTGAGGGAGTTTGCGCAGTTTTTCGATTATCGTTTCCTGTTCGTTCATATTTGTTGTTAATTCTTTGAGCTGTGCGAGTTTCCTAGTCACTTGTTTTGAGTTCGTTTCCACGAAACTCTCCACTTCTTGCAGCGTTTGTTCATCAGTTTGAGATGTAGTCTTAGAGGATAATGCTGGATAGTATGGGATGAGCTGTTGTGATAATTCCTTGATGCGAGCATGAAGTCTATCCAGATGTCTCGTTTGTTCTCCTTGTTGACCTTTACAAAAATCTATCTGGCATAGTCCCTTCTGGTGGAGTGCGTGCAAGACATTCCTTTCTTCACCACGCGGCAGGAGAAAGGTCACATGATAGATAGTTTGGGTTGTTGTCATTGGTTCACGAATCTCTTGATGAATTGTTCTGCCAGTTCTGATCTATTCTTATCCACTTTTTGCTTGAGTCTTTTCGCTTTGCGTCTTGAGGCGTTGATGATCTTTTCAGCTTCGTGCTGTGCATCTTCCCGTGCTTTTGTTCGGGTCTTTTGCAAAGTCTTTTCGAGCTCTTCCTGATGTTTTTCATCCTCTTGCCTGAGTTGTTCTTTTTTCTCAGCATATTTTTTTTCAAGAAGTGTTTGTTTTCGTTTGAATTGTGTCTCGAGATATTTCTCGTAGGCTTTGATCTCTTCAAGAACGTTTTCAGATGTTTTTTTTGCGATTGTTGTGCGTGTCATGCTGGCACCCCTAGAGTCGTGTAATATGCTTTCAGCAGAATGTCTATAGAACCAGTTGCAAGGTTTTTTTCACGCACTCCACCCCACCTCTTTTCACTTAACAGTGAAATCCTTCGTGAAGTTATTTAAATATTGTGCGAGCACTGCACGATGAGAAAAAAAGTCAGCGTCTTCGTCTTATGCGCTCCTTGAACGCCATGGACTCGAATTCCCGTGCTGACTTTTTCGTCCTGGATGATACGAAAAACAGCGTAAGTATGAAGATGATTACGGAAATTAAGAGCATCGTTTGAGTCACATCCGAAATGAAAATTTCCATAAAGGATGCTATTCTCGGTTCAAGAAGCACCGCCCCGATGAGGATGAGCAGTATCCTGAAAATAAAAGAGAGTTTCCCCGAAAAGTTCTGGCTTGAGAACTTTGAGGAGAGTAGTTGTATGGTAAGGAGAAAGGCTCCTGTGATGATTGCCCCGTATCCCGCCATCTCAAGCATCGCATTCCCATCCAACCCCTCAGAATTCCGGGCCATCAAAAGAAGTATGGCTACGCCAAGACTTCCGATGAGTTGAATGCTTGTCAAGAATCGTGACATCTTACTTACGTATTCAATGTTGGAAGTTATAAATCTTATGATATCTTGTAAGCTAAATAGCTGGTTCATATGAAAATGTTTATATAATGTTGATTCCCAAATTGCAATAATGAAACTGGATTTGTTATTCTTCTTTGTAGTTTCATGGACAGGCAGCCGTCACAGTGAATTGAGAAAAGCATGATTCTACGGCCAGAACCACTTGACCACGTGTGTTAATGGTGGTGTTTGCAATCGAAAAGAATACGAAGCATGACAGCTATGTCGAAGCGCTTTGCGAGCAGATTTCGCAAGGGTATGATTCGCTCCACACACACGTCCCCATCTTCTCGAAAAAGAAACGCCGCGTTGCAGAGATAGATATCATGGCAGTAAAAGGCGATATGTGTGATATCTTTGAAGTGAAGTGTAGTTTCAGGATCGTCAAGGCCAGACAGCAACTTGCTAAGATCAAGAAGAACATCAAGCGTATAGGGACGTCTGAAGTGAGGTATTCGTTTTTTTATTGTGGCGAATCAGGAATGCTCGTGAACTTGTAATCCAAAAAACTTGTGATTGCAGGTAGTCTGAATCCCATTTAGGGAGCACCTTCTCATGTGAAACGGATCTTTTTCACCCCTCTGACATTGTGTAACTTCTCCACAAGGGAGGTGACATCTTCAAGGGGTCGAGGTGCTATCGAGAAACTGCAGATTGAAATTTCTTGTCCTTGCACTTTTCCTTTCGCTTCTTTGACCGAGAACCCTGCTTGGAGTATCGTGTTGAGCAGTTCCACCAAGACTCCTGACCTGCTTGCTGCTTGCACGACCACTTGCAAAGGTCTGTTGAAAGATTCCTTCCAGCCCACATGAAGATATTCATGCGATAATTTTCGTATCTCCTTGCACTCACTCTTGTGCACCGAGATTTCCTGTCGTTTGGTTAATATCCCTACAATTTCATCTTGTGGAAGCGGGTGGCAACAGCGTGCTAGCGTGCAGTGAACTGTTGGAAGCTCTTTACAATTAACAAGATCCTCGTATTTTTGTTCTTCCTCTGAAAGTGATTTTTTCTTGTACTTGATAACAGGTAGCGAGTCTGTTTTTCGCAGTCCTTGCCTTATCTTTTGTTTGGCTTTTGCTGAAGCGACAAGCTTGAGCCAGTCCCGTCGTGGTCGTTGGTTCTTGTTCGTGACGATCTCAACTACATCGCCTTGCGATAACTTTGTCTTCAGCGGGGCGAACCGTCCGTTGATACGCCCTCCAATGCTCGTATCCCCCACTTTTTGATGAATGTGATAAGCGAAGTCCAGTACGCAGGCTTTTTTTGGAAGGTTGATGACATCTCCTTTTGGCGTATAGCAATAGATTCTATCCCCGAAGAGATCGACTTTAGCAGTCTTGAGAAACTCTTTTGATTTCGTACCCTGTTGGAGGTCAAGCAGGCTTCGAAGCCATGCCGTTTTCATCTCGAAATGAGGATCTGACTTGAGCTTCTTATAGGACCAGTGTGCAGCGATTCCCTCTTCAGCGACCTCGTCCATCTCCTGAGTTCGTATCTGGACCTCGATATTGTAATCTCCGTATCGCACGATCGTGTGTATCGATTGGTAGCCGTTTGATTTCGGATGTTGGATGTAGTCTTTCAACCTCTTCTTGATAGAAGTGAAGTGTTCAAGAAGATAGCCTAGTGCGACGTAGCAATCGTGTTCTCGTCTTGTTATTATTCTGATTGCGAAGTGATCGTATTGCTTATCAAGGCGTGTCCGTTTGAATTTCCTGTAGATGCTGTATATGTGTTTTGGCCTTCCTTTTATCGTGACTAGCTCGATCTTGTCTTCAAGCAGTCCTTTGACCTCATCCACGAAGTTCTTGATCGTCGTTTCCCGCTCTTGTTTGGATTGGTTGAGATAATCACTGATCTCCTTGTATCGTCGTGGATTAAGTATTTTGAATGCTTCTTCTTCGAGCTCTGCCTTGAGCTTGTTCATACCGAGGCGCCCGGCGAGCGGTCCGTAGATATCAAGGACCTCTTTTGAGATTCTTTGCTTCTCCCGTGTTGAGAATGCATCCATATGTTTGAGATTATCGAGCTTGCTTGCGAGCTTGACAAAGATGATACGCGGATCCTTGATGCTGACAAGAAGGATTTGTCTGAGCGCTTCCGCTTCCAGGTGCTCGTTCTTGTTCTTGAGCCCTGCCAGTTGTTGCTGTCCGAACACGAGGTCTGCGATCTCCTGTCCGAATTCGCCTTGGAGCTCGCTTGGCAGCACTTGCTTGTTGACGTGCTTGAGAAGCCCTGCAGCAACCACTTCCGGAAACGCCTTCGCATCTGCAAGAATCACCCCTATTCGCAGGTTATGAGTGAATTGGCTCTCCCCATTGTAGCGTTTCATCTCTCCGAGTGAGTTCTTTGCATAAGTAATCGCTTTCTCAAACAGCCCGGTATCTGCCATGGAGTAACCGTTCTCATGGACGGTCGTGTCAAATTTCTGCTGTGATTGTTTGAATTCCATTCTCCCAACTGCATTGAGGCGACTATGCATTAAGGAGAGAGCTGCCTTTTATGTGTTATGGTAGTTTTGGAAAAAGAACAAATCAAGACACATGAGAATTCAGATTCGAAAAATCTGAAAAAGCTTCCTCCGAAGAGTTGAAAACTGCGAATCATATGAGCAGTTGCAAGAAAAACTGGTATTTTGACTGCAGTTACGAACAAAGTGAGTAACTCACGAGAAATGAAGTCGCATTTCGACACGATCAGGACTACACACGGATTATTGTATCCGGGTTCAAGAAAACTCAAATTCGAAGAATTGGAAAAAAGCCTCCTCCG
>JBKGYN010000023.1:0-10531 GCA_046546105.1 Candidatus Woesearchaeota archaeon
GGACAACTATCACCACTACAAATCCCGTCATTACCATTTCCGGAATGATCCTTGAACGTAGTTGCTCCCTCCCCATCATCTAAAGACCAATAGGCAACTACATCATCAGGGTCAATATCGTGAATAAAACTTTTAGAGATACCATCATCATAAACTCGTTTCTCCCTGTGCTCCAGCCGTAACCTGTCATCACCGCTACGATTGTAAAAGATATCATCACTGCTTGACTCATCAAGACTCGAGAACAGACTCGGTGTTGTCACCTCAAACACGATCTCCCTAGCCTGAGAAAACGTTCCAGCGAAGAAATTCTTCACACCCTCATAGAACTCCTTCAAATCACTCCAGAACTCAATCTGATACGGCGAGATGACCTCGAAACTCTTTGTTTCAGCAATAGTCTGGCGACCATTGCTATCATACGCCTCGATATAATAATCGACAACAGTACCCTTGGAATACGGTGTCGTGTCAAACACGAAATACGCCTTATCATTATTCCCTGACAGATCAACAGAATCATGTACAGAAAAACCAGAGCCAGTATCGACATGGAGCGTCGCATTCTCCAGACCGGAATGATCATACAGATCACTGCTCAAAGAAACCACAGTATAACGTGGCGGCGTATCATCACTGGCTCCATAGTCATATACAGTAGGACCGTATGTATCACTCTCAACAAGCGAGATAGTATCATTCAACACATTAGAAAGACCATAAGAAGAATTAAGTGTGATCGAATACTCACGGTCAGGACCAGTGCTTTCAGGAGCGTCAGCGGAAATCAGGAAATTGCTGCCGTAATTATACGCGCCATAAGACAAGCTGGAGACATTATAGCTATCCTTAGTCACCATTGAGCCTGAAACCTCATACTCACTCACCGCCTCGCTTTCAAAGGAATCCTTCACATACTCATACACTGACAGCTCATCGACCGCAGAGCCCGAATACACACCGTCAAAACCGCCCACCTGAAGCGTGCCACGATCGGAAGTGTTGAAACGCTTATAGAACGTGGAATTGCACACTACATTATCTTTAAACAATCGAGCCTCGAAACCGTCAAAACTCACAGCCCACTGAGTCCAATCCTGGCTGTCGATAGGACAACTCACACTTGAAGACTCGCCCTGACCTACAACTGTCATCATCATGGAAGTATTATCTGCAGACAGGGTTATCATATTCTCAGCATCTTTTTCGAGTTTCAACAAGTTCTCGCCAGGATTTTTCACGTGAAGACTCAAAGAGCGAGGATATTTGGAAAGATTATAAGAAACGGAATAATCCTCAGACAACCACTCGCCACCAACAAGAGTACCATCAGCAGTACCGATTGAATCACTAACAGAAGAACCGCTACCCTCATCAAAAGACCAGTGATGTGTAGCATTAACCACTTCAGAACCATTGTAGAGAGCAGAAACTTCAGAACCGGATAACGCCCGGTCAAAGAGTTTCACATTATCAAGATCGCCATTGAAGTATTCATCATTCCCACCCCGAACAGGTGATTGAGAACTTCCGAAACCTTTCCCGAAGAATAGATCATCACTATTCCCTAAAAAATTAAAATCATAGCTATCTGAAGCCTTCACATCTCCATCAACAGCGATTTTGATCTCAGCATTGTCGACAATAACAGTTAACGTTTGAGTGCCATCACTCTTATTGACCCATAATGATTTCCCAGAACCATATTCCAGGACTTTACCATTTTCACCATAATATAACTTCCCATCATAGACAGAACCACCGATTATTCCTGAATCCGACCAGGTTTGTCCATCATAGACATAGCCTGCACTGGTATATAACTTGTCACCATATACGACTAAACCATCACCCAAGATATTTTCTGTTCTAAACCAATCATCATCACTATACTCCCAAACTTCTTCTGATTTTCTACTAATCGTATAAAAGCGATCTCTGTAAGTTGCCATTCCTGTAGGTCTGCTCCCTAGCTCTTTTGAAACTGTCCAATCATCGCCATCATATGAATGAATATTATCACTATACATATGAGAAACATGTAATTTATTATCGTAAACAGAGAGGCTTTCAGGTCCATCCCCTACATCAGTCTTATTAGACCAACTAGTTCCATCGAAAACAAAAATATCATCAGAATCCTTGTTTGCAACATATAGTCTATCCTCATACACAACCATACCTCTTGGCATTGCGCCAACATCGCCACTTTTAGACCAACTCTCACCATTATAGACATAAACATCATCAGAATCCTTATTAGTGCTGTATAACTTACCATCATAAACTGCTAGACCCTCAGGACCTGAACCGGCTGATCCTGTGTTCGTCCATGAATTTCCATCAAAAGAGTGAATCTCATCATTAGAATCGTCTATCACATAAAGTTTCCCATCATAGACAATAGAATTTCCGACAGAAGGTGATAAATCCTTGATCTGCTCTGCTGACTCATCACTGTTATCTCCGATAACCTCGAAGACATACTGGTCATCATACTCTTTCAACTGATAATTACCCTTTGAAAAGATCGTCTGCGGAGGTCCGGAAATATCACTGGCATTGACCTCGATAGAGAAACTGAATCCTTTCTTGATATCCAGACTATCCTGGTCAGGGATTGTCACGTAATCGTCACCGTCAAAGCCAAGCGAATAATCAGCAGCCCGAAAACCACTCTTGAACCCTATCGGGGAACTATTGTGCAACACTCCCCCGTTCTCGGCAATACCGGAAAGATTATCGAAATGCTCGACAAGGAATGGCTCGCCAAGCTGCAAGCGACCATCACGCAAGACAGTATCATTAAGGATGAAATCGTCAGAATCGTTCAGATCGAGACGGGAACTGCCGAGATCAAGATAATCAAGAAACGGAGTGTCACTGCCATCGCCACTCAACAAGACCTTGAAGCGAGCATCATTGTAACTATCACCGGAAACAGCCGGAGCCCAAGAACCGCCACTCTCACTTACCATGAGATCGAACGAGTTAGAAGTGGCAAGATCATGACCGTTGACAGTAAGACCGTCAAGGAAGAGATCATCAAATCCATCAGTGAGATCACCGTAGATGAAAAACTCCTTACCGGTAAGCACGGGACTGAAATATGAGAACGTTGCATTCAAACGACGGACATGCAAGGTGTCATTGAACGTTGTGTGAACACCACTGCTGTTGAACAGCTTGTAGGTGACAACGTGATCGCCGACATCAGGAGCAGCAAAAGACAGGTTATACTCGCTGCCGGAAATTGCTGTCATCGAATACTCGCTGCCATTCAAGCTCACATTGATTCCCTCAAGCGTGGCTCCGAGGATCAGGCTCTCGACATTCACACTCATCTCTTCACCAGGCTCGACCACCAAGTCACTCTGGCCGTGACTATCGACAATCTCCTTATCAAAGCGCACCCCGTCAATGATAGCGACAGCTTCAGAAGCGCTTGCATCCCCTACAAAACTCGTCACATTGATAGTGTGGCTGCCTGAACCGGCGTTAAGCGTGTAATTGAACACACCGGAATGATCGCTTACAAGATCAGCGATACGGACATCATAAAAACGGAATGGATCGACATAGTCACTGATGACACCGATGACCTTGTTCTGGAAATTGCCATGCTGGACAAGCTCCTCGCTACTGGAATTGAAAGAAACCTCGAAGGCATCAGGAGTATACATACCGTAATCAGGATGGTAACCGTCACTCGTGGACACGACAATATCATCAAGCAATACCTCAACATTATTCAGACCGCTAGTGCCCGTGTCATTGAGCTGCAACTCGCTGACATCATTCGCTTCGAAGCTATACCATGAGAATTCGGTCCCATTATCATCAGTAAGAGGAGTTCCGATCGAGAATGTATCGACATGAGACCAGGAACCGTTAAAGACTTTCACATCAAAATGATCGATATCATAACTCTCGCCGGAATCACCCTTGTCATTGACAGCTACACGAAGCCAGAAACGACCGGAATACGTATCCCCGAGGTTGAAATCGGCAGCACCGTTCTCAGTGCCGCTGCAGAACTCCACGCAACTGTCATCATTGCAACTGGCCGTGCTGACACTGCATCCTGAAACGCTCAAATCCTGTGCCTCGAGCCAATACGCTGGAGTGCTGGGATTCACATAATCCTCATCGATAGTGAACACGTCCCTGACAAGACCGTCATCACTGCTGTTGTATTCGACAACCAGAGATGTGTTACGAGTCGTCGTGGCGTTGAAGGAGGTGTCGTTATAGATCGGCGATTGGCTTTCGGTCAGAAGCTCTCCGTTGAAATCGATGAGAACAGGATCGTAATAGGATGCAGGACTCGTAGAACCGGAGACGATAACATCATCACCGGAACCGCTGGATAAGCTTAAGTCAAGAGACGGCGAGATGACATCAAGAGGAGTGGAAACAGGATCTGAAGGGCTGCTCTGGGTGGTCACGGTGTAACTGCCAAGATCATACCCGTTCCATGGGCAGTGCCATAACTGCCAGCCGGAACCGAAACTGCTCTGACTACAGGAGACCGTAGAAGAATTGATAGAGATATTGAGTTCGGAGATGGATTCGGTAGTCAGATAGTTGAACGTATAACCACCAAGTCCGATGTTACGCCGGGACAGGTAACGGGTAGCTGAGGTCGCGTAGTTGTGAGCCCACGCAGTGCTGTCCCCCATTTCAAAGCGCAAGTGATGCTCGCCGGTAGTGAGCTCCTTGACAACCAATCGCGAATTGTTCTCACAACTATACTCATCAAGAGTCAGAGACGAGATGATTCCGTCAGATGTATCGAAAGAAACGTCAGGAACCTCCTCTTCAGCACAGTACAACTTGAGAAATTGCAGATCCCCATCAGCACTATCATCCACCAACGTAGTGTTCACCGGTGTGATAACAAGATCATCACTGCCCACTGTTGAGAATTCAACAGTCCAATTCCCATACAACACAGGGTAAGATTGCACGTTAAGAACATCAACCTCAACCTCGAACACCTGCGTTGATAAGTGCGGGACTATCCACTCGACACGATCGACCAAGCCATCGCTGTCACTGTCAAGACCAGTGAAATCAAGCGGCACCTTACTACCGTTCTTGACCCAGTATAAGTTGATCTTATCAAGGGGAGCTTCAGGCACCTCCATAAACGATGTCAAGTTCTTATAATGGTAGTCAGAACTGATGACCATCCGTCGCTTATTGAGGCTAGGACTCTCAACCTTGACCTCGGGAGCCGGTGTCTTGTAGCGAACGAGAAGCTCATCGGCCTCAGCTTCGGTCTCGACGCTCAAGTTACTGCCGCGCTGGTTCATCATCTTCACAGCTTTTGAACGCTGGGACTTGCTAGTGGACGTAGTTTGCATCATGCCGCGCTCTGAAGGTTTTTCTGTCTTCGGGCCTACTGACTCGACAACAGCATGCTCGGGAACGATTACGGAGAAGTTGCGGGTCGTGTTGCTAGCGCGAACCACCTTCTCCCACACGACAGGCTCATACACGCTGCCGCCGTGCTGGCGCACTTCATCAACAAAGGTAACGTTACGCCGAGAAGAGTTAGAGGAGTTGATACTGGGAGCATCGGCACTAGAATTGACCGATGAATTCGTAGCGTTCACAGAGTCATCCAGACTCGAATTCAATGACTCATTTGCAATAGTAGAGTTCGCAGAAACATTTTCAGAAGGTGCGTTCACAGAATCATTGAGAGCGAGATTGTCCTGAGAAGAATTCGTGAGGTTTGAACTGCTATTGGCCCCGACAACTAGCACGGATAATAACATCGCAAAAGCGACAAAGACAACACCCCACAACACGCTCTTACTGCTTAACATTCTCTAACTTCTTAAGACGAGACTCCAACTCCTTGAAATCATCAGAAACAAGTTGGTGGACAAGCTTCACCTCATCCTTTTTCACATCACTTTCGATATCCTTTTTCATCTGTTTCTTGTAATACTCAAGATCCTTGAGCGTCTTGTCAAGTACCTCCTGTTTTGCATCATTGAGTTTAGCCTTCAAGCCGGACACATCCTGCGAGGAAGCCTTAGAATCGACACTTGCCTTGAGCTTGTCGAGATTCAAGAATAACTTCCGGACACTGTCAGAGACATCCTTGAGTTCTTTGGATGTCTGCTTGTTAGCCTCAATGGCACCCTCGAACTCTGAGAAGAGGTTGTCAAGCTTATCAGCCTTCTGGATGACAGTAGCCTCGATCTTACGCATGTCACGGAAGCGTTTCTTGGAATCCTCGTTCATGTCCTTGACCATTTTCAAGTTCCTGAACACGGCGAACTTGTTACGCACATCGCGAAGATCCTCCTTGATCTTAGAATTGATCAGATCCAAAGCGTCGATCTTGGATTTCACGGCCTCGATCTTGACATCAGTCTTGGAAACGGCTGACATGAGCTTCTGGGGCTGGACAGCCTCGACAAGACCAACAGCCTTCTCGACCTTCGTCTCCATCTGCAAGCGAGCCTTCTCAGACTGTCTTAATTGGTTACGAAGCTCTCCGATCTGCTCGGAAATACGGGAGAAACGCTCGTTAGTAGCTTGACGGACCTCCTTGTTGGCCTGAGATTCGGCCTGGAGTTTCTCGACAGCGAGAGAAAGCGTAGTGACCTTTTTCATCAGTTCAGAATCAGCGTTTCCGCTACCCGTTGATGTAGCTGCTTCTTCCGACTGTTTACCCCCTTTACTGATACTGACACACCCCTTTGTCAAACAACCTTTACATCATAGGGAGTATGATTATTTATAAACCTTACGGGTGGAACCAGTAGGTCTTGAACACTTACAACCGATCGATAATAAAATCTCCACATACCCGTTCATCGCAGTCGAAACGGATCCCTTCTCGTTCCAGTAATCGTCGTTTGTTTTTAAGTCCCGTTGCAAAACCGCCAAGTGTTCGGTCGTTTGAAATGACCCTGTGGCAAGGAACAGACATTTCAGAATGCGGGGGATTGTGAACGGGGGTCAGCTGCTCTGCCGAACTGGAAACAGGGTTCTGGATACCGAACGGATTCTTGTTGAGTGCTTGCCCGACCGCCCGGTATGCTTTGCAGCCAATCTTTTCTGCAATCGCCTTGTAGGTTGTCACACGTCCTTTTGGTATCGTCAAGAGCATCGTATAGACCTTCTGGGTAAAAGTCGGTGTGAGGATCTTCTCATAAGCCTCGACCTTTCGTTCAAAGCTCATCCGTGCATAGCGTGGCGATGGTGAGGGCAGCGTGATGACTTCGAGACTGTTCATTTCTATCAATCCGGCGAAGTGTTTCTCGAAACGCTCCTTGACGAACGTGCTCGTGCACACCACTCTCTTGATAGCTGGCGCTTGCTTCAGGATCCCTTGAATATCCGTATACGATGCGGCTTCGAGGTTCTGGTCTGATGAATCATTCTTGGCTCGTCTCGTCGAATGGATGAGATCTGCCATCGCTATCCTGTTGATCTCGCAGAACATCTGCTTCTGCCAAGTGCTTGGCAGCCACGCTCCATAGATGCGTGTGATGATCTTCCAGAACTGGTTCTGCCTGCTAGCGTAGAAGAAATCGTCAGCGCCGAGACTCACTGGCGGGAAGCTGCCGAGGATGAGAAGAGTGGCATGGCTTGGCACATAAGAGCCGAAGGGATGGTTGATGACTGTCATGAGAGAAAGAAAAATAAAGAGTGTTTAAAAAACTTCAGGCAGGGTGAGGATCCATACCAGGAAGGTTGAAATCAATTTCGTAATCCTTAGAAGGAGAAGGGTTAAGCAATTCTTTTTTCAACTGAACAGGATAATCAGTATGCAGATACTCTTTGACAAATTGGTCTTTTGATGTCGAGAAACTATCTTTGATTTCATTGATTTGACTAACACATAACGATCCATTATAGATACCAAAAGCCAGGCATTCTGGTCGTAAAAGAGTTTCAGCATCAATCGTGTAATACTTTTTCTTAGAAACGATAGTATTATAATCCATCTCTGCCTGAAGATATATCGTGTGCTCAAGAGCGATCTCAAGAGATGCGTCTCGGAGAACATTTCGTTCATACAAGCGATTAAGCGGCTTATGATTCTCACGAGCGAAATCTTCAAATGAAAAGAAAGAGAGTTTTTTTATTTTTCTAGTGAAGTACTTATTTAATTTATATTTGACAAAGCCCATATGAACTCCCCACTATAAAGACTATTTAAGTTTTTCTTTTACCATCTTTTCCGGAGGAACATAATCATAGAACGTTGCTGTTGATATGTCACAACCAATGTTGAATTCCTTGCCTCGTGTTTTTCCTTTACGCAGATCGAGAGGGATTATACTCATCTTCTGATACATATGGGCAGGAATCTCTTTCTCATCATCAACATAATATTTTTCTGGCCTGTAATCAGCCATTGCAATGTCAGCGACTTCCGGAATTCCTTTGCAATCAGAGAAATCTTCAATACCGCGAGGTTTTTTCCAGGGCTTTCTGTACCTCTCGACATCAACTTTGAGTTGTGCGTTCATCCAGACAAAGACATCCTTCTCTTCAGCAACGCCTTTTTTCATCGTGTGCAGGACGTGATAGAACCAATCGGATTTGTTTTTCTGATCTTCAGGTTTCGTGTACGAGAATGCCTGTAATCCATCAACACCGACAAAAGCAAGGCCCGGATATTGCGCCTTGTACATCTCGACTGTCGAAGCGATCTCATCAAGATCAGGAGTTCCTCCTTTCAGGAGTATGGGGAGATTTTCGATTTCCTTTTGCGCTTCCAGGACACGCTGATATTCTTCATCGGTAAAGTCATTCTTTTCTGGTTCATAATATTCGAATTTCTCCAGATCGACTTTCGCACGTTTGGCCATGAGCATCTGAGTGACTTCATGCACTGTTGATTCATAACAGAACAGGAGAGCAGGATGACCTGATTTCGCCACATTATCTGCCACTTCCGCCAGTAGCGTTGTCTTGCCGGTTTTCGGACGAGCACCATTGAGCGCTAATTTACCGCGCTTGACACCATGAGTGATTCGATCGAGACCCTTATACCCTGTTGAAATCTCGGGACGACCGTTGCGTTCGCGGAGATAATCGAGTTGCCGGACAACTTCACCAGCCGCATCCTTGACATGGTATTCTTTCTGATCCCTGTAACTCAGGATCTTGAGAAGGTCAAAGGACCAGTTGCGGATCACCGTCTCTATAGGAGTCGTTTCATCG
Source organism: Candidatus Woesearchaeota archaeon (assembly GCA_046546105.1). GTDB lineage: Archaea > Nanobdellota > Nanobdellia > Woesearchaeales > SKGA01 > SKGA01. The sequence goes on from JBKGYN010000023.1 coordinate 9,202, forward strand.
AAGTCAGACGGCTCACCTTCTACTCTCTCAAGCGATTTCTTTCGTTTAATTCCTTTCCGGATAAGCTTATATTCATCAGTCGTTCCTTCGGCAAATGCTTTCAGCTGCATCTCTTCTCCAAAACGAATAGCTTCACGAAGGACGAATTTGCGATAAAGAATATTCTTATAATCGCCAATGGCATTGTGATCGTGTTCAGTGGCTTTTTTGAGGATACTGTTTATATATTGGGGACCTCCCACTTCCTCAAGTTCTTCCCGTTGCCTTAATTCTTCGACAAGAGTGTACGGTGTGAGTTTACGACCGAGAAACATCATCGCACTGAAGATTCTATTATGTTGCTCTTTATAATATTGTTTCGAGAGATACGGTGCGCTACCGCTTTCTTCGAAGTGTTTCGGTTGTTGTAGATAGCAACTCAAGACGACTTCTTCGATATCAACGGCCTGCGGTGGTTTTTTTCCATATCCTTTATCGAAAGAACCTTTGTTTGTTTTCCCGTCCCTATCGAGTTCCGGTTTTTTCTTGGCCAATTCTTTTTTGAGAGAATCGACATCCTTTTTCGCATGAGTGTATTTTTTGCGCAAGTCCCGATTTTCCTGAAAGAATTTCTGCGTCTGGGCATATGCTTTCTCAAGCTTTTTCTCAAGTTCTTCAATGATAAGGTCTTTCGTGTTCAGACGCAGTTTGTTATCAAGAATTTCAGAATCATCCATGAAGGGTAGCGAGACCATCCCATAATAGTCTTGTTCGAATCGCTTCTTTTCCCAGTCAGCCATTTGCGGAGGAGGTATTTCGTTTGCCGCTTCAATCTCTTCAGCAGTAGGAGTATAGAATTGATTCTCAGCTTCAAGCAACGCATCATCCAGATTGAAATCATCAGAGCAAACCATAGCCACCACTTAAAACCACTTGACAATGACAACGAAAAGGAATTTCTTATATAAATGTTTAGACAGTGCTTATAAATGAAACATCAGTGAGATGCAAAGAGTGTAATAAACTATTTAAATTCTTGAACACAAATCACACCACACATTTCAATATGATAATATGATGTGGAAAGGTGATGGGTCTTGGAAGGAAACGAGAATACCGTGGATACGATTTCAAAAGAGCATCTCGACAAGTATTTCAGCATAACGAACGAAGCCCTTGAGATGGTCAAGAGCCACGAGATGGACGCTGACCGTCTCGAGAACGCCACAGACTTCCTTGACATGGCACAGCGTTATTATAACGATGCAACGCATTTCAAGGAGCAGGGCAATCGGGTGCTTGCGCTCAGTGCTCTCAACTATGCTCACGGCTGGCTGGATGCGGGAGCAAG
>JBKGYN010000024.1:0-9479 GCA_046546105.1 Candidatus Woesearchaeota archaeon
GGTTTGAGAAGAAAAGACGTGTAACCATCACACTTTTTCTGCCTTGAGCGATTTCAAAAGACTATAGCACAGAAGCAGAAGCACCACTGCAAACGGCAGGCCCAGCGAGATGGTCGCTGTCTGTAGAGCGAGTAGTCCTCCGCCAAGGAGCAGCACTGCTGCCACCACTCCTTCAAGCGTCGACCAGAAGACCTTGAGCTTGAGCGGCGGGTTCTCATGACCGCCTGACGTGATCATGTCGATGACAAAAGATCCTGAATCCGCAGAGGTAACAAAAAATGTGACGATCAGAAGTGTTGCCAGGATACTGATAAGACTAGCCAGTGGATACGGTTGTAAGAACTCGAACAGTGCTGTTGTCATATTATTCGTGACCGCTTCAAGTATCGTTGCATTACCCATGAGGTGTTGCCTGATACCTGTTGATCCGAAGGCGGTCAGCCATAAGAAACTGAAGGCTGTCGGGACGAAAAGGACTCCTGCGATGAATTCCCTGATAGTCCTTCCTTTTGAGATCCGCGCGATGAAGATCCCCACATAGGGTGACCAGGCGATCCACCAGCTCCAGTAGAAGATCGACCATTTGCTTTGCCAATCGCCGCCGGTAAAGGCTTGGTTCCACAGCGACAATCCGATGAAATCCTGCAGGAAGTGTCCTATGTTCTGGAAGAATGATTTGAAGATGAATACCGTCGGTCCTGCTACGATGATAAAGAGAAGCAGTATCCCCGCTAGTGTGATGTTGAGTGTGCTCAGCCATTTGATTCCTTTATCCACTCCAGAGATGACTGAAGCCATGGCCATTGCGGTGATGATTCCTATGATGATGACTTGCACCGTGTTCGATTGCACTAGCCCTGTAAGATAATTGAGTCCTGTATTGATCTGCATCGCTCCAAGACCGAGTGATGTCGCTACACCGAACAGCGTTCCAAGCACTGCCAGGATATCTATCGTGTGACCTACCCAGCCGTAGACCCTATTGCCGAAGACAGGGTAGAAAACATAGCGTATGGATAGCGGATATCCTTTCCTGTAGCTGAAATACGCGATGGCTAGCCCGATGACGATATAGGTCGCCCATGCGTGCAAACCCCAGTGGAGGAAGCTGAAATCCATCGCTGTCTGTGCAGCTGCCACCGTCTCGCCGGTACCGACAGGGGGATTTGCATAGTGTAGCATCGGTTCTGCTACACCGTAAAACATCAGACCTATTCCCATACCCGCGCTGAAGAGCATCGCAAGCCAGGATATGAAACTGTATTTCGGTTTCGAATCATCAGGTGATAATCGTATCTTGCCGTACTTGCTTGCCAGAAGATAGAGTGAGAAGATAAGGAATACAGTCACGCTCATGATCAGGAACCAGCCGAAGTACTGGTTGATACTATCATTTACTACTGTCACCCCTTTTTCAAACGGTCCCGTGAACAACACCGACAAGATCACGAGTGCGAATATGAGCCCTGCCGCAGTGTAGAACACAGGAGGATTGATCTTCTTCATATGTCATTTATTCTTATCAAGTCCCCTTATAAATTTTTTTAAGTGAGAATGAGACACGGACCGCCGTATCGATCCCTGAAGATGATCGTCTGATGAACATAAGATTTAAATATCCTTCACTCATAGGCATTGATTATGATTGACTTTGATTACATCCGAAAGCAAGTGAAAGAAGAACTCGTTGATGAACCTTCAGGTCATAATTATGCTCACGTGATGCGTGTGTTCAAGAATGTTGTTCTCATCGGTCAGACTGAAGATGTTGATATGGATGTTGTCAAGGCTGCAGCTCTCCTGCATGATATCGCATATGCCAAGAAGTTCTTCAAGGGAGAGTATGCTAAGACCAGTCATGATATCGCAAGGGACATGCTTAAAGAGAAGTATTTTACTACCGACCAGATTGATGCCATTCTCGAGGCTATCAGGCAGCATGATGTCTGGGCTAATTACAAGGAAGATGTTCCGGTGGAAGTGAAGGTCTTGCGTGATGCCGATCGTCTCGATTATCTGGGTTATACTGGTATCGTCAAGGCAGTCTCCTATGCCGCTCACGCTAACAAGAACATCATCAAGCTTCTTGAGCGTATTATCGAGCTTGAGAATGAGTTCGAGACCAAGAAGGGCAAAGAGCTTTCCAAGCCTCGTTTGAAGATCACCAAGGAATTTCTTGACGGTCTTCGTGAAGAATACTGAAAAAAAGTGTTTCTGCAAACCTGCCTTTTGAGAGGAACAGGTGTTTTGCTTTGATTCTTATTATCGCTTCTTGAGAGTATGCATGGTGAAAGCAAAATGATTATAAATGTCCGTGTCATTAATAATCATGATTGGGTTACAAGGGTTTTCTACAATGGCAGATTGTGACATGTGCGGAAAAAAAGGCGCCAGTACTGTCCGAGCACTCGTCGAAGGCGTTGAGATGAACGTCTGTCAATCGTGTGCGCAGTATGGCGAGAGACTTTCAGATCATAGCAAGCGGTTCTCCACTAACGTGAAAAAATCAAGACGTCCTAAAACGCGCAGGGAGAATCCTGATGAGAATAAGCGGGTCGTCCCTGATTACGGATCCCGTATCAAGCAGGCTCGTGAAAAGGCTGGTCTGAAGCAGGAGGATCTTGCCAAGAAGCTCAATGAGAAAGAATCATTGCTCCACAAGTTCGAATCAGGTCACATGACCCCCAACTTTGCCGTGGCGAGAAAGTTTGAGCGCTTCTTTCACATCACACTTATCGAGTCAGTCTCTGATGCGGATGATCAGGCTGATGATATCATCAGGACTTCGCAGGAGAATCAAGGTGAAGGATTGACGATGGGCGATATTCTCAAGCAGGCCTTGGACAAGAAGAAGTGAGGACATATTTTGTTCTATCTTGCTGGTCGAGTGAGTACGTTTTCTTCTGTTTCTTCACCACCCCATTCAGTGTAGTAGTACACGACATAGTCTCCATACTGATAGATTTTCTTGAAAAGCCTGTTGTTCTGGAGTACGAAGAGTAGCCCTTGATCCGGTCGTTGCCAGAGGTTTCCTGCCTTGCGAGACCGGTCTATGATGATGAAAGAAACCTCATTTTCCTGGAGCTGTTCCTTGACATAGCTATATTGCTGTGATGAGAGGATGTTAAAGACCAACCTATCGTCTGAAAGTGTATCAAAGCCTGAATAGAACGTGACGTGTTCTGTATATTCCGGGTGTGCAAGCACCTTCGTATCTGCCAGTTGGGGATTTTTCTCCGCAATAGTTGCAAGTAATCGTGTCGCCTCCACTTCATAGGGTTTTGGACTTGCGTTGATCGTTTCCTTGAGTGTCGTGCTTGTTGAGAAAATGAGAATGCAGATGATAAGCAGTATCGTCAGATGCTTGAGAAAAGTCACTGTCCAGTCCCGTGTAGTGAAATGCTTGAACGCGATTCCCCCATAATATGCTAGTATGAACATGCTAAGCAATCGGAGCGGATCATAGAAGAGAGAAAGTGCCAGGAAGATAAATGCTACTGATTGTCGTCTGGAAACGGCGAAAGATTGCTTGGAGACGATCATCCCGAGGATACCGAGGAATATCAGTATGAATGGATAACCGTATACGCCTCCGAAAAAGGAGAATATCTCGTTTCCTTGTATGGAGAAAAATGGTGCCAGCGAGTGAAACGAGAGTGCTGGGAAAAATCCCGAGAGCAGGAGCAGTGCTATGGCTGTCATGCTAACGGCAACAGCTGGTTTCTTTCGTTTACGCACCCCTTCGAGGATGATAAGCAAGATGATGACAAGCAATCCCGTGATCTTATCAGCGAGAAACAGAAAAGGGATGATAGCGAGATACCACGAGGATTTCCTGCTATAGAGATAGGCTGTCGCCATTGCAAGCGTTATCGTGAAGGCATACGTGCTAAAACCCACGTACATGAGAAGTATCGCCGGGGAGAACACCAGCAGGGCTAGTGCATACGTGATGTGATCATCGGCGACCTTCTCCTTGCGCAGTAGTTCTGCAAAGAGTATTATGGTGATGATGAGGAGGATTCCGGGAATCACCACCATCGCAGTGGATATAGACATGATGTTGAGTATCCAGCTTAAGAAGATATCGTAGAAGAGATAGCTCGTTGCCGTCTCTGCAGTGATCTCTCGTGCGGAGTTGAGATGTTCATACGTTTCTTCTCCCGGTGGTATGATAACCCCTCCTTCGGTACGTGAAACGATGATGATTGAGAGGAACGCTATAGCGAGGAGTATGAATAGCCCTGTCTTGAGAAGGTGGTTTCGGTTCATTCTGCGCCGTTGCATAGTCGTTTATACACCTCGGTTGTTGTCGTGTTATAGACTTCTTCAAAGCATTCGCTGCTCTTGAGCAGCCCCGCCGGTTGTTCTATGCGATTTTTCAATGATGGCGAGATATAGACGTAATCGATACTGTAGCGATTCATCAGCCTTAACACTGAAACTTCAGATTGTGAGAGCAATATCGTCTTGGCATCCTGGTATCGTTGCTTCGGATGTGGTGCGAAGATGAAATTCGTGTCATAGAGTGTTTTCACACCGCCTTTTGCTGCTAGTAAGTGTCCGTCATTGATATCAGCGAGCACGGTGGAATCCGCAGGAAGGTTCTCATCGATCCATCTGACCGTCTCAAGCTCTTCATTGGTCGGTGCTTCTCCAGTTATCGTTTCGGGAAATATCAGAAGCGGAGTGAAGGAAAGGAAGAGCAATAGTAGGAAAAAGCTGAATACGACCACTTTGGTCTTTGGTAGTATCGTCTTATTGAATGTCTCGTTGAGACGTTGAAGCGTATACCCGCTGATGAGTACCAGCGTTACGGTCGCATAGAGAAGTCCTGTCTGTAAAGGCAGGAATCCTATCCAGGTGAACAATCCGAAAGCGAAAGTCATTGCTGTAAGCAGCAACAGTTTCTTGTTCCGTTTCTCAAAAAGCAAGTAATAGATTCCTGAAAGCCCGAGTCCGATAAGCGGTACTCCTACAAACCCGATGATAAGCGGCACGTTTAGTCCCCTGAACATGCTCAAGAGCAGTTCTTGCGGCACGCTTTGCGATATCACTTGCAAACCGAATAGCGAGATGAGTTTCTTGTATAATACTAGGTGATACCATATAGCAAAGAGTCCTGAAAAGAGCAGCAGCTCAAGTTCTTTCTTTCGCACTGCCAACCCTTCTATCCGCAGTAATAGGAAGTAGAATAGAAATCCTGTGATGAGCACGAGTGAGAGCGGACTGACCAAGGTCGCCAATATCATGAGAATGATAAACCGAATCATCGCAGAGCGTCGCGTTGAATTGAAAAACGACATTATGATCAGCAGATACAGCAGCACAAAAAATGTTTCTGCAACCAGCGTGTTGATCTGCGAGACGAACAATGTCGGTGTGAATGCTGCGATGGTAGTCAGGAACAAGGCTATCCAGTCTCTTGAGAACAAGTGTTTCGAGAGTAGGAATACCAGAAAGAGAATCCCGACTGTGAGTATCATCCCGAAGAACTTGAAGAGGATGTATCCGGGTGCTATCAGGCTTAATCCGGCCAAGATATAATAGAAGAACAGGTGTGACACGTTCATCCGTCCTTGATAGCTCTGGTCGTCGTTGATGATGGGAAGCCCTGTCTCCTTGATCTGCTCAGCCTGCCTCAACCCGTAGAATGATTCATAAGAAGGTGCCTCTATCTGGAGTATGAAATAGGTCTGGAGCACTATCACGATGACGATCACAAGCGCGAAAAGCAACCTCCAAGTGTTCACGACAAAGAGTTGTTTCGAGAGTTTCTCGTGCAATCCTCGTTTCTGCTGTGAGTCCATCAGTAGTAGAAGAACAAAAGGAGCTTTTTATAGTTTGCGAGAATCAGAGATAATAAAAAAAGAATGAGAAGCGTTTACCGCTTCTTTGAAGTGCTTTTCTTTCGGGAAGAAGTTTTTTTCTTTGCCGAAGCTTTTTTCGTGCTTTTTCTCGCACTAGTGCTCTTTTTTCGCTTCGTTGTCGATTTCTTCTTCGGAGAAGGTTTTATCATACCAAGCCGTCTCTCGATAGCTTCTTCTTCCTTCTCGATCTTGAGCTCTTCCTGGAATACCCTTTGGACGAGTGCTTCCAGATTGAGATCGAGTCGTGCGATACGTCGCTCGACCAGTATCAGGACTCGGAGACTGTATAAGATTGCAGCCAACACACCGATAATAATTCCTAGGATTACAGAATCTGCAGCCATTTTACGTTACGTCACCTCTTTGTTAATACGAAAAATCGTCTTGTAGTGAACCTGACAAGAATAGTATTTAAATCTATCGCCCAGTCCTCATTGTTTGAGGCGTATCAGGAGCGCTTCAAAAAGAAAGTTTTTTAAACGAAAGGCATATAAAACTTTACCGAGCACTTGTTTCAAGTGCCCGATCCAGGGTGTTAGGTGATATTCAATGTTAAAGATGAAGCGTATCAGCGAGACTTACGATATGAGAGTATTCACTGATGCAGGTGATTACTTCGGGGATATTGAAGAGTCAATTCTTACTCAGAGCAAGATCTTCGGATGGAAAGTCCGTGCAACAAAGAACTCATTTCTCAACAAAGTGCTTGGCAGTGCTAAAGGCGTTATCGTGCCGCATCAGCTGGTCAAGTCTGTCGGTGACATCATGATCATCTCCAAGACAGCGATTCCTTCTTACAAGGGCGACCAGGAAGAATAAGATTTTTTGATTTCTTGTTAGGCTTTTCATTTGTTTTTCAATTCTTTGTTTCACAGCAGTGTTTGCAGGACGGTAGTTGTTGGCGTGAAGTGTTATGGGCAGGCAGGAAGCTTCAGTTGTAGTTCACAAGAACCAGGATGTCGTGTATAAGGCATTATCCCATCCTTGGAAATACCATTATTATGTTGATCGCCAATGTTCGCTTTCCTTTGCTGATTCCAGATTACATAGTTATCTTATGGAGATGTTCGAATCCTGCCCTCACGATAAATTTCTTGACGGTCCGAGATCGAGCGCTCTAAAGATCGATCCGCAGATAGAACTTATTCCTGTCAAGCACCACGAGGTCTGTTCATTCGCACAGAGAGGTCTTATGTGGGGGATGCAGGGCACGGCTCATGGTAATGTCCAGCTTTTCATGCTCCAGCACGATTCAGGCACTATCGGCGTCGAAGTTCCCATCTGGCTTGATGATGAGGAGTATGAGAAACTCGGCTTCTCTTTCGATGATAAAGGCCCGCTTTCAGGTCATATTGACGTGCTTCGTGTCGAGAACGGTCTTATCTGGATCTGGGATTTCAAACCTAAAGCGCACCGCGAGAAGTTTGCCCATGCCCAAGTCATGGTATATGCGATGATGCTTTCCTACCGTACCGGTATTCCCTTATCAGAGTTCCGTTGCGGTTATTTTGATGAGAACATCAGTTATGTTTTTGAACCTCGCTCTTCTCCTCTTGCCAGTGCCTTGATCTCGATTCAGGGAAAGTGAGTTATCAGTCGATGAGTTCTTCAAACGATAGGCCTTTGAGTTCTGCCAGTTCCGGTGTGGCGTAATAGAATTTCTCGCTTTCAAGCATATCTTCCGGTGTGAAAAATACCCATTTGTCCCTGAAGAATTTGACAGCGATCCAAACTTCCGCTCCAAAAACCCTTGAGAAATAATTAAGATGCCTGACATCTTCTTTCGGGATGTATTTTTTCTTTTCTGTCGTGATTTTGCTTTCAATGGCGAGTCGTCGTCCACGCTTTCCCACTAGTAGGTCAGGGCTTGGATATTGGCTCGATCCCGACCCAGCCACCCGTATCGCTGCCCATCCTGATTCCCAGAAGGCACGTACCAGCGCTCGTTCTGCATCTATCCCCCTGCTTTTTCGCGACATACCATCCGCATCTGGCATAAATGCTTTAAAAAAGTTTGGCTGGCTTGTCCTGTGCTATAAACAGAAGTATCCTAGCCTGAAGAACGTTTTTAAGGCTTGCAAAAGATTTATATACAGCTAAACTATCAGTTCATTTGGATTTGAAACAGCCAGCAACAATTCCAAACCGGTTGCTGGATTCGAAGGTGATATATGATGAAAAATGCTATTCCGCTTGCATCCATGGAGCGTATCCTGAAAAAGGCTGGCGCTCAGCGTGTTTCTGAAGAAGCGAAAGTCGCTCTTCGCCAGGTTCTTGAAGACATCTCTATCGAGATTGGCGAGGAAGCTACAAAGTTGGCTGCTCATGCTGGTCGTAAGACTGTCAAGGCCGAAGACATCAGGCTTGCTTCTCACTAGAACCGATCGATCTTTCTTTTTCTTTTCTTATCATTGCTTTTTTTCTGGAATACCCGCTTTGCAGTCATCACAGACCCTATGTCATGAAGCAGGGTTCTACACATCCAACCGCCAACATTGTATGGTGGATTTTTCCGGCCTTTGTTTCTCAAAGCTTGAGTTTTAGTGTCATGAAATCATATGCGCAGCTGACTCTTTCGAAGAGTTCTTTCGCATCATCGACAAATGGTTGCAAGTCCTTGTATCGTTGTGAGAAATGGGTGAGGATGAGTTCCTGCACTCCCGCCTCACTTGCCACTTGCGCAGCTTGCCTTGCGGTCATGTGTTTGTATTCGATAGCTTTATTCTCCAGCTCGTGCGTATAGACCGCTTCGCTGACAAGCAATCGTGCATTCTCGGCAAGGTCGTAGCATCCCCTTGTAAGTTTCGTATCGAGGATGAAAGCCACATGCTCTGCCGGGATTGTTGTTGACACCATCTCCGGCGTGATCGTAGTTCCATTCACCGTGACCTTACGCCCTTCCTGTAGCCTTCCCACAAGCGGTCCTGGCTTGATACCGTAGCGTGAGAGAGCCTCGTTGTCCATCTTGCGATAGTCTTTTCGCGTGAAGCGATACCCAAGACATGGCACTGAATGTTCGAGATCGATAGCTTCGATACTGTATGTGTCGGTCTCATGGATTGTAGTGAGTCGTGAAGCATTGACTTCTTTGACTTCAATCTCAATGTTCGTCTCGAAAAGGCAGCTGTTGAGAAGATTGTTGAGATGTGCCTTCGTCCCCTCGGGCCCGAAGAGTTTGATCTTTTTCTCCCCTCCGGAAAAATTCCCTAGTGTCTGGATGAGCCCTATAAGCCCTGAAACGTGATCGCCGTGCCAGTGGCTGATGAGGATTGTCGTGATCTTCTGGGCATTGATATTTGCTATTGAGAGTTGTCTTTGTGTTCCTTCCCCGCAGTCAAGGAGTATTCCCTCCCCCTTGTGCTCTATATGGATGCCTTGTACATTGCGCTCCTTTGTCGGGACCATGCCTGACGTTCCCAGAAATGTGATTTTCATGGTAGAGAGTCAGAACCGCCCGAGATTTATAAAACCTACCTTCGCCAAACCCCCGAACACAGACCGCAGAACCCAGCACAGCCGACCCCCGTGCAGCAGTTCCCAGAACCCTGTTCCCCGTTCACCGTATAGCTGTTCACAGATCCCAGGCCACAGTGCAGCAGTTCCCAGAAC
>JBKGYN010000025.1:0-8861 GCA_046546105.1 Candidatus Woesearchaeota archaeon
GACATAAAGCTTATAAATCAGATATGGCAGCTCTCTACTCAAGATGTCAGAAACACCCAGTGCAAAACTCCACGTAGCGATGATCATGGACGGTAACCGGCGCTTTGCCAAACGCCTCATGAAAGAACCTTGGAACGGTCACGAATACGGCGCCAAGAAACTCGAGAACGTCCTCAAATGGTGCAAGGAAGCAGGAGTAAGGGCGCTGACAGTATTCGCGTTTTCTCTGCAGAATTTCAATCGACCGAAACGAGAGTTCGATTATCTGATGAAACTCTTCAAGAAATTCTTCGGCGAGATGAAAGAGCGCGAAAGCGAAGTGAACAAGGAAGACATCCGCATCAAGTTCCACGGCCGCAGACACATGTTTCCCGAAGACATCCAGCAGATCATCTCAGAAACCGAGGAGATGACAAAGGATAATAGTGCTTACGATCTCAATATCTGCTTCGGCTACGGCGGTCGCGAAGAGATCGTTGATGCCAGCAAGAGATTGGCAGAGGATGTCAAGGCAGGAAAGGTCTATCCGGAAGATGTTTCTGAAGAGATGCTTGACAACTACATGTATATGAGCGATAAGCCAGATATCATCATACGTACAGGCGGTGACCGCAGGACGAGCAACTTCTTATCCTGGCAGAGCGCGTATAGCGAGTGGTTTTTCATCGATAAGATGTGGCCAGAGTTCGAAAAAGAAGATTTCAAAGCAGTTCTTGATGATTTCAAGAGCAGGGATAGGCGTTTCGGAAAATAAGATTCACTCTTTAAGGCATTGCAAGCCCGCTTCCTTGAAAGCTCGACCGACACCGGCAGGACCGAGCTTGACCCGACCGAATATTCGTGCGACAATCAATATGTGCGAATCGTAATCATTGGTTTCCAGAAGCGAAAGGAGCTGTTTTCCAGGCTGACCCACCTCACCATCGTTCTTGAAAGAGACTTCACCATCGATAACAGCACCGTAGCAGACGTGACAGGCTTTCTTGTTCTTCGATCGCACCAAGGCAACGACAGTATCGATCTCTTCAGCAGTACCAACACTGTAGAGGTAGCCGAAGAATTTCGATTTCTTTTCAGTGAGTTTTGATGAAGCGAGTTCTTCCATGAAATATCACCGATTGCGAGTCACCCCGATCTTGTTACAGTATTTTTCGATAGGGCATTTCGAGCAGAAAGGAGAGACAGGAGTGCACGTATGCTGGCCAAAGGCCACAAGGTAGGTGTTGAGCGTGATCCAGTACTGTTCAGGCAGTTTTTTCCGCAGAGCCATCTCAGTCTCGAACGGCGTTTGCGTGCGCACATAACCCAGACGGTTCGTGATGCGATGGACGTGGATGTCAACGCAGATCGCCGGTTTGTGAAAGGCAGTGGCCACGACGAGATTAGCAGTCTTACGACCGACACCAGGGAGTTTCGTGAGCTCATCCACAGTGTCAGGGATGCGACCATCGAATTCCTGTTCGATAGTGTAGGGCAAGGCTTTGAGATATTGAGCCTTGTTCTTGTAAAAACCGACAGGATAGATGAGTTCCCGGATGCGCTCGAGAGGTAGTCGCTTGAGATCATCAAAGGAAGTGATGTGATCGAAGAGCGTCTTGATGACCTCCACGGTTGTCGTATCTTTGGTGCGCGCAGTCAGGATTGTCGTGACTAGCACCTTGAAAGGATCCCCGGTCTGCTCTGCCACGAGTTCTGCGACAGGTGTTGGCAGGTCAGAGACGAAGTTCTCAAGAACAGCATACACTTTACCGATGGGAACTCGTTTCACGAAGAAGCACCACCAGAGGTTTCAAGGCAGTAGGTCTTATTATAATAAGTGTAGTCCTCCTTATCCGGACAGCCCTTGACGACCAAAGGAGAATCAGGGATGACAGCACAGAGTTCGGAACGGTTCTCAGCAATGGCACGGCGCTGCATCTCACGGTAGTGCATCTCATCATCTGAAAAAAGATCGCAACAGTAAGGCTTGAGATCGCAGAGGTTTTCATCAAGATTCTCATACACACCAGCCGAGGCATTTCTTGATGATCCGTTATCAGATATCAATTTCTGATTATCAAGATGACCGTACAGACCAGTTTCAGGATCGCTACAAGCGAGAAGGAATGCCGAGGACAAGAGAAGAAGCGCTATGAAAAGGAGTCTTTTCATCCCATATCACCCAAGGTGATGCCGACAGGACAATGATCAGAGCCATAGATATCATTTCTGATAAAGGCATCCTTGACATGCTTGAAGATCGAAGGGCTCGCAAGGACATAATCGATACGCCAGCCGATGTTTTTCGCCCGGGCGTTGAAACGATAACTCCACCACGAATACTTGATAGTGTCAGGATAGAGTGTTCGGAACGTGTCGATGAAACCAGCATCAAGGAGTTCCGTGAATTTCTCACGTTCGCCGATGTAAAAGCCAGGGTTCATCTTGTTGTTCTGAGGGTTTTTCAGATCGATCTCGTTGTGAGCGACGTTCATATCACCGCAGATGATAACCGGCTTCTGAGCCTCGAGCTCCTTGACAAACTCCATGAACTTATCGTTGAATTCCTTCCTGAAATCAAAACGACGGAGTTCCGGCTGGGAGTTAGGGACATAGACTGAAGTGACAAAGAAGTTATCGAGTTCAATGGTGAGAACCCTCCCTTCACTATCGAACGTCTCTTCTCCGATACCGTCAATGACCGCTACGGGTTCGTGAAGCGTGTAGATGGCAACACCAGAATAACCTTTCTTTTCAGCTTCCGAAAAGAATGACTTATACTCGCCGATGTCAGTGAAATCAGCGTTGAGCTGTTCTTTTCGAATCTTGGTTTCCTGCAAGCACATGATGTCAGGCGCTTCAGTCTTGAGAATGTCAGCGAATCCCTTGCGAGCGATCGCCCGAAGTCCGTTCACGTTCCATGAGAATATCTTGATTTTCAACCACCCTACATACCGAATAGCAAGCAACTCATTAATAAAGATTCTGGAGCGTGGAGAAAAGAAAACTTTTATAAAACACACAAAAGTCCACAACGGGAGAGATTACAGGGTCCAGAACGCAGGAAACAGTGCCCAGCACCCTGTGTCAAGGATACTGTCATCATCCCTCCTTAGCTCAATTGGTAGAGCGTTCGGCTGTAGACGTCAAGCGACACGACCCGCAACGCGGTGTGGATGACACTTGATCAGCTGATACCGAAAGGTTCCCGGTTCGAGAGCGGAAAACAGGCAGTATTCCTGCATTCGTCTTTCGCCGAATTTCCGGGAGGAGGGATATTTTTTCTCGATTTTTTGGAAAACTCACTAACGTCTGCTCCCAGTGAAAACGCCGTCAAAATCACATTATAAAGGAAAAAATCAAAAAACGGCTCTGTCCCATATGATATTCGCCATGTTCGTTTGCACAACAACATGTTTCCCCACACCTCCCAAAAACACCTTGTTCAAGGTGTTTTTCCTCCACTGGTCAGAACACACCCGCATGTGATTTTTCGTGTGGTATACACATGTGTCCCTTGTGGGACAGAGCCCTAAAAACAAAACTATTAAATATAAACATGAAATAACACCACTATATAATGAAAAATAAAATCCTTATCGCAAACACATCGTTGAAAAATCAGGCATCACATACAAACCATTTAATTGACCAATCTTTTTTAGAACATATGGTTTGGGAAAAACATCCTGAATTTGAAACAATCCGAGTTGATGGATATGAAGGAATCGGAGAATACCTCTCAAATTTTATTCCTATACGATTTAATAAGTATACCCCTTCAAAACTTGATGAAATATATACTTTAAATGAATCCTGCATCCAAAACGATGTAAAAGCAATTGTTATTCCAATAGATCATGGCGATATGAACGCTGCATGGCACATATTATATAATTCTGATATTAACCACGTCACCCCATTATTACAAAAATACCATGATTCATTCTTACAAGGAGATTTTGAAAATGCTTCAACAAAAGAAAGAAACGTTGCAAGAATGAATTTAGAAAAAAAATTCTCAGACATATTCGATATTCATTATAGATTTGAAGCTCATAAGTTCATGCCTTTATATAGAGAAGATGGTCCTCAATTAACTAAATACACAAGTAATCAGACTAACTTAGAAATGTGGACTCCTGTTGTTGAAAAAGCATATGAAGTATGGCTTGATTCAATCGATACGAGTAAAATATAATACTTAATCACCTCCTTAGAATTTGTCGAAAATACATTTCCGACAAGGAGACTCTTCTTTTTCCCATACATTCTGATGAAAGAATTTATATAACTACCAACAAAGAAGATTAATCTTGAAACTTATCATTACTCGTCACGGCGAGACTGCCGAAGCTCAAGAAAGAACTGGCTGAAAAGAGCAAACAGACCAAGCCCTAAAAAACCACTTGAAAGATTTCCCCCAGACAGTGAACGAAAAACTTTTTAAAGACATTAAGCAGTGGTGCTGGCAAGATGACATTTTTCATGCAAGGAGCGCTCAGTTTCGCAAACATCCTCATCTCGATATTCGTGCTGGTGTTCGCCATCTCATTTCTGAAAAAAACAGTGAAGCGAAAGGATCGTAACCCATGGATCTTCCTCCTTATCGCAGTCATCGTGTTCTTTTTCATGCAAGTGACAAAAGTCTTTGACCTGCTAGGCTATATCAACATCTCAGGATACTCATTCTATATGGATTCGATGTTTATCGCCATCATCCTTTTCACGTTCATCTTCCAATACAACCTTATCCTCAATTCAGAACTCATCGAGATCCGGAAGAAACAAACAAAGAAAGCCACCATCAAGATGAACAAGGCTAAAGAGTGAATGATAAGCACCCATACTTTTATAAATAAGACTTGATTCTTCACGGGGAGATCTAGCTATTGAAAACATTGAGCGATCACTCGCTTGCTGGACACTGAAATAGCGGATCCATACACACGGCCACCTGGAAGAGGTGCCCGCCGGAGAAGAAAACGGGCGCAGTGAAGCTGAGTATTTTCAGTTCTTGCCCGTTTTTGGAGGAGTGATATGGATGAAAGAGATAAAAGATAATCTAACAACAGGGAAACTTATCATAGGCACGAAACGCACTATGAAGAAGATGAAACAGTCAACGGTCGAGAAAGTGTTCCTTGCGAAGAACTGCCCAGGTCTCATCGTAGATGATATCAAGCACTTCGCAAGTCTCGGCGATGTGGAAGTAGAGCAACTCGATACCGATTGCGACGAGTTCGGAAGTATCTGCAAGAAGCCTTTCCACGTCAGCGTCGCAAGCATCCTCAAATAAAGGTGTGGTGGACAGGCAGTGGCAGGAAAATTCAAATACGATATGCAAACACTCCAATGGATGAATCTCTTCGAGAAAGTCACGCGAGCAAAGCTCAAGGACATCATCGTCGAAGGAGAAAAGGTCTTTTTCATAGTCGAGAAAGGACAGCTTCGCAAAGCATTAGGACCACAGAAAAAAAACGTGAAGCGACTGGAAGAATTGCTTAATAAAAAGATCAAGATCATCCAGTACACGGATAACGTCCACCAATTCGTCATCAATGTCCTATCACCGCTGAAAGTGGTCGATCTGACAAAAGAAGATGGAGTTATCACCATCAAAGGCCCTGACCAGAAGACCAAAGGCCTGATGATCGGAGCACGAGCAGCAAATCTACGGCTCTACGAGCGTATCGTCCAGAAATACTTTCCTGACGTCAAAGAACTGAAAGTCGTATAAAATAAATCAGAGGTAATCAGAATGGCAAAAAAATCACAAGGACTCAACGCAGGACAAAAACTTGTCCGAAGGCGTTCTGAAGGACGCTGGATGAACAAGTGGTATATCAAGAAACACCTCGGTTTCGCAGCAAAATCAGATCCTCTCGAAGGTGCAGCACAGGCTTCAGCTATTGTCCTACAGAAAATCCAAGTAGAGGCAAAACAGCCCAATTCAGCTATGCGAAAATGTGTTCGAGTACAGCTTATCAAGAACGGAAAACAGGTTTCAGCATTCCTACCGGGGGATGGAGCGACCAAGCTTGTCGACGAGCACGATGAAGTGGTCATCGAGCGAATCGGAGGAGTTATGGGACGTGCAAAAGGAGACCTCCCGGGAATCCGATGGAAGGTCATCAAAGTCAACGATCAGGCACTCGATGCACTCCTGAAAGGTAAGATCGAGAAAGCAAGGAAATAAGGTGAATCAGCATGACAGAAATTCTTGCATTCAACAAATGGGAATGTTCAGGGTTCAATATAGAAGATCCTGGATTGAAAAATTACATCACGCTTAAGCCAACCATCGTTCCGCGGACCGGAGCAAGGTATGCAGGCAACCGATTCCACAAGTCAAAAGTATTCATCGTGGAACGCCTCATGAACAAGCTCATGGTTCCAGGAAGGGCAGCTTCCAAGAAACACCTGATCTCAAGCGGTCATGTGACAGGAAAGACACATACAGTCTACAACATCACAGTAGACGCTTTCGGGATCATCGAGAAAAAAACAGGGAAAAACCCTGTAGAAGTCTTTGTCAAGGCTATCGAGAACGCAGCACCACGTGAAGAGATCATCACGATCGAATACGGTGGCGCTCGTTATCCTAAACCAGTCGAGTGCGCCCCGCAGCGGCGTGTCGATAGAACCCTCAAGTTCATGACACAGGGGGCGTACAGGGCTTCGTTCAACAAGAACAAGAGCATGGCTGAAGCACTCGCCCAGGAGATCATCGATGCCTATAATATGTCAACGAACAGCAAGGCAATCTCCAAGAAGATGGAAGTGGAAAGACAGTGCGACTCCAGCCGTTAAGGGCAACAACCCTTCTTTTTTTCTTATTTTTTGAATACCCCTTTTTTTTTACGTCCCACAAACAATGTGGCTGAAGACGATGAAAATCATATCGCCAGAACACGGAAAACTCAAGTTCCCAGGCAACATCTCATTTCTTGAAAGCATCATACATCCGGAACTTGTCAACAAGTATGAAGGTTTCGTCCACATAAGAAAAAATGCAGTCAAACACGGTTTTCTCAACAAAGAGACCAAGGATGTACCCTACCATCTCGATCAAGAACCTATTTTCAATCCTCAGACCTATAGCATCCCAACGATGAAATCACCTAGCCGATTCCTGGATATATACGAGAATGTGATTTTACCATTATCAACAATGCATAATTTCCTGTTCACAAAAATATTTCTTCACAGCCAGGGAGAGTTTCCCGTCCTCCATTCACTTGACAGCAACAATAAGCTCACGACAGAAGCCTACACGATGCTCTCAAGAGACGAGTACACAATAAAAAACAAGATCAAGAAAACAGCAATGTATTTGAAGAAATGAGAAAAAAAGGCCGAAAGAACATGAAGCTCGATCACATTCAAAAACAAGACCTTGATAAGACACTGCAAGAGATCATCGAACATAAAGGCATCAAAGAATATTTCAGCCACATAGTCATAGACGGACTCGTTTCGAAAAGCCTTTTCACCACTAAAGGCATGGCGATCTTCTCAAGAATCGACCTTGAACCGGATAAAGGCACTAACAATAACCAACGCACAATCAACATGGCAATCGGTTACAACAAAACCCCAATCCTCACCGATTCCCTCTACAGTATACCCATAACCGAATACCTGCCGGAAACAACGCTGTGGACGGAAAGGGGGATCAAGCAATCATTGCAAGGAGTCTTTGACTCAAGAGAGATCAGATCTCATCTCAACAATTACAACATCATATTCCAACATGCGTTTGTGATTCCACCGAAGACCATCTTCCAGGATAACAAGTACAACAGGATGGAACCACCAATTTTCATGAGGTCAGAAGGAAATAAGGCTGTTGAAGCACCGTATCACATCCTTCGTAACTGCGAGCTGAAGCACTCAAACATCAACATGAAACCAGTAGAACAATACATCAGGGATCAACAATTCCAACTGGCATTAATCAAGAATATGATCTGAAAAAACCAACCAATAGCCTTTTAAAATATGGCCATCACGGATGTACACAATGGCAACTGATGAAGATATGCTGGAAGCGTTCAAGAAAGAATTCAAGAAAGAGACAGAAGGAATCACAAATATTGAAGAGCTAAAAGAGCTCTACTCCCGCGAAATAGCAAGAAGAGATAAAATCATCGCGGAACTGCAAAAACAAAACGATATTATCCTTAAAACGGCTTTCAAGCAAAAAGACGAACGCCAAAATATCCAAAAAAAGCAAAATGCTCCGGATGGAGAGAGCTAAATTTTATATACTTAAACACTAATTTCTTACTATATGCAAGTCAAACATAATCATAACTGCCAGCTATGCAGCAACCAGAAGACGTGTTTTGTCTTTAAAGACTACGCCATGCTCTTCTCTCTTTGCAGGGAATGCTTCGATCAACTGGTGCGAGACCATCCGACATACCGCCAGAACCAAGATTTCTGCTCGTTCTGCGAGAAAGAGAGGAATGTAAGTCTCATTGAAGGGTTTCCGGATTCGCTGTTTTTCACAGACGTGAAAATCTGTGACGAGTGCTTCACGAAGATGAAAGCGACAGTCAGCGAAAACAACGGAGAAAACGAGTAACTGATTGAAAACGATTGCGGAGCAGGAAAGTCAACCATTACGGATACAACCAGTAAAAAATAGATTTATTAATACACCCTGATAACCATTTCTCATATGAATGGTGCAAAAAAATCCAGCCAAGAGTGCAAAGCAACACTCGCATATGTTTCTCCAATGCCACCTTCACGGTCAGGTGTGGCCGATTACAGCGTGAACCTCGTCAAGCGTCTTCAGAAAGAATTCCGCGTCAATGTGTATTCTCAAGAGAGTGCGATTCACCATAATAAGGATTTGAGCATAAGAACAT
>JBKGYN010000026.1:0-7830 GCA_046546105.1 Candidatus Woesearchaeota archaeon
ATTCCTGATAATTTCTACTCGCTCGTTTCGGAGAGACAACAGCAACGGGAGCAGACTACGCAGACGAAGCGTAAAGAAAGCGTTCCTGTCAGCGAGAACATCCCGAAAACAACCATCTTATATTATGATGATTGGAAGACTGAACAGTTCAGTTCGATTGTCGTTGAAGTGGTGCGCGAACCTGAGAGTCGAAAACAATATGTCATTCTCGATAAGACTGCCTTCTACCCGACAAGCGGCGGTCAACAAAACGACCATGGAACGCTTGATGGCTACGCGGTCCTTGATTGCATCAAACAGGGAAAGCACGTCCTCCACGTCCTCGATGACAACGAGTATTTCGAGAAGAAGAAACTATCCGGTGAGCAGGTCACCGGTCTGATCAACATGAAGCGACGTAAACTGCTCACCCAACACCACACGTCAACACATATCATCAACGGCGCAGCCAAGGAAGTCCTCGGCAGCCATGTCTGGCAGGCTGGTGCAGCGAAATCCGAAAGCAAAGGAAGGCTTGATATCACTCATTTTGACGCTCTCTCGCAAGACGAGCTCATGAAGATCGAGGAGAAAGCCAATGAGATCATCAAACAAGAGATTCCTATCACGAAAACAGTCCTGCCACGTGATGAAGCTGAAAAGCGTTACGGCTTCAGATTGTACCAGGGTGGCGCTGTTCCAGGACAGGAAGTCCGTGTCGTTGACATCCCTGGCTTTGATGTCGAAGCCTGCGGTGGAACGCATCTCAATAACACTGCTGAAGCCGAGATGATACGGATTCTCAAGAGTACGAAAGTGCAGGATGGGATCGTTCGTATAGAATTCACTGCCGGAGACGCGGCAAAAGAAGAGGATGAGAAGTCAGGAAACCTAGTCTCCGAAGCGAGTGAGCTGCTTGACTGTGAAGAGGACCAACTCCCTGCACGGGCGCAAGAACTCTTTACTAAGTGGAAGAAGGCGAAAAAGAAAAAGCTGCCGCTTGAAGAGTTCGAACTGTCAGCAACCGAGACTACTGACGGCGATCCGCTTGCAGAGACAGCTGCAATTCTCAAGACACAACCCGAGCACATCGTCAAGACGATCAAGAAGTTCAAGGACCAGCTCGAGAAGTTCAAGCAGAAAGTGTCATAATACAAACATTTTTTAATATCTTTTTCTTATACTATCACTATGAGCACTGAAGGCAGAAGTTCCCAGAAAATCAACGCTCCCACGATGGCCTATTACACGGTCTATGGCAAGTATCCGGAAGAGCGTCTGCGAGGACGGACATCGAACCCTAAGAAGATGTGGCGGGGACACGATGTTGATGCGAATCTCAAGGAGACGTGGCTGGAACGCCTGAACGATCTGCCCGTGGATGTGAGATCCACTGACGAGGGGAAGGATGAAACCAGGGTGGCATTCGTCATCTTCCGACTCCCCGAAGATAAAGAGCATCTCAGGGACAAGCTCATCGAGAATCTCAACCGAGAGGATGCTCTTTACGTCCATTCTGACATCGGACAAGGCGGACGACCGAGAATATGTGTGGCGTATCCTACCTGGAAAGGAAAAGACGGCTGGAAAGAGTGGTGGGAGACACTGCCGGAAAAGATCGGACGAGCATACAAGAATTCATTGGATTGACTTATCTTCTGTAGAAACTTATTCAGAATATTTCTTGAAAACTCTTGCTATTGCTGAAGAACAGAATTCCACTATTGTACTGATATCTCATCCGGTATCGAGATTTTATGATGATCAGATCCAGGATTTCGATTTTGACAGGGAACAGTTCAAACATGAATTGTTTGAAGCTGTTGAAGAAGAAATCGGTGACGAGTACATCTATCTCGATTATTATGATATCTACTTTGATAAGCCCCGATATTTTCGGGATTCCGATCATCTGACTTCAGCTGCCTCGAAAATATTCACACAGAGATTGGATGTTGATGTTCATGAAGAGCTGGAAAACACAAGCACACTATCATAAGCTTTATATACCTTCATAACATGTATGATACTGGTGATATCATATGGTTGACTGGCTTATCACGCTTATTATTATCTTCCTGGCGTTTCTCATAGGATCGCTACCGTTGCACTTGGCAGCAAAAGCCTTCGGCGGAGAGACGACCATTATCAAGTCAATCATAGTCAATGTGTTAGCAGGTCTGATTGCAGCCGTCGTCGCATCGTTCGTGCCGGTCTTCGCCACGATTCTCGCTTTCATCGTCTTGCTGTTCGTCTACAAATTCGCATTTCGCATCGGATGGCTGAGAGCACTAGCTGTCTGGGCACTGCAGATCGTCATCACGATCGTCCTCACGGCACTGGCCGCTGGCTTCGGACTGGTATCGCTGTCAGGGATGCTGGCAGTATAAAGAAATGTGAACGTGAAAAAAAATAAGGAAAATCTTTTTATTCTTTTTTTCTTATCCGAGATAGCTCATCTGCTTCTTCTCAGCTTCAGACTCGGTCTTCTTGGTCTGTTGCATGATGTCCTTGAGCTTGTTCTCGAAAATCTCGGCCTGCTCATAAAGCGGTTTCGTATCAAGGTTGAAACCGATGTACTTATCAAGATGCTCGATGATCTTGGCAGCAGCATTGCTGTCGGGCATCGCAGAATGGGTTTCTGCAAATAAGCACTTGAGAGGGAGGCCTCTGATAAGAAGCGCTGCAGTCACTCCCATGATAACCGACTCCTGGATGGGCTTAGCACCTTGTTTCTCGAATTCCTTGCTGTTATAACAGAAGATATCCTCGTTACCCTGGCTTGCAACACCTTCCAGAGAGATGACTTCCTTGATGTTCAACTCATCAACGATCCGTTTGATAGTGTTAGCAACTTCCCATTCTTTGCCCTTGATATCAAGTATCGCGTGAAGAATGACGACATTATACTCCTCATTGTAGAAGACGCTCATCGGATGGACCAAATCGCCCTTATGGATTGCAACGGTGGCAGGGAGGTCATCGTAGACAAGCTCACCGATCTTCTCGCATTCGAGGTTTTCCATCAAGTGTTCAGTAACGATAGTCCCTACAAGCCCGAAACCCGGAAATCCCTCAATGAGTGTTGCTCCTTCTGGTTTTTTAGTGAATCTGACTTCCATTTGCATTGACACCTCTATAGATAGGGCAAAACCTGCATATACAAGCAATGCTATTACGTGCCAATGTGAGGCTGGTTTAAAAAACCTTTGGTCAGCAAAAGTTTCTTTCAGTAAAGGAGGGACCTTCTGACGATTGATGAACTCACTCGTTAACCAGGTGAAACATCGTCACATCAATGCGCTGGATGTGCTTGCGATGCTCTTTCATCGTGTTCTTGATCATGAACTGGACATCCTCCTCCCAGACAATAAGACCGGAGCGCTTTCGGGTCTCTTTTCTGATGTGCTCTTTGGTGCTGGTCTTGTGCATCGTATAGATGTGACTTCCAGACCTGAACGCAGTCTCGAGAAAAACAGTGTCGGCGTGAGTGATCGAAGTGCCGAAGGGAGGATTCATAAGAACGGTGCACTCCTCCTTCTTCTCATCGGTTCGGAAGAACCGGACGTCATTCGTGACAATATCAACCATCTCCTCAGGCTCGATGACGTACTCTTTCTGAAGCATCTCCAAATTCTCTCTGAGCGTCTCTTTGACGCTGGCGTCAGTATCGACCATGATGACTTTCCTAGCGCCCATGATAAGAGCTCCGATTCCAAGGATGCCTGTGCCGCAGCCCAAGTCGATGACTACGCTATCCTTGAGCGCTCCTTCGAGATGAGCTGTCCAGAGCATCCGGGCGGCGATGTTGCTGTCCGTAGGATACTGTTCCAGCGTCCGATCAGCTCGTTTGAAGGGTTTGAGTCTCGAGAGAAAAATCGCGAGTTCTTTTTGGGATCGTGCCATCGTCAATCAAAGATTTGACTGGTCTTTTTAATGATTTTTCTTTTTATAAACGTGTATTCGTGACAATGTTTATAAAACCGCATGTATCTCACAATCGGGTGCTAGAGAAAAAAACTAGAACACATACAAAAAAGATATATTCGTGATACCACAATGGAATTCAAAGGATTTACACTTGACAAGTTCCAGGAAGACGCTATCGCAGCTATCGAGAGGAATAACTCGTGCGTCGTCTCAGCATCGACCGGAACAGGAAAGACACTCATTGCAGATTACATCATCCACAAACACCTGCCGGAAGGCAATACGATAGTCTATACTGCACCTATAAAAGCGCTCTCGAACCAGAAGTTCAAGGACTTCAAAGAAGAATACGGCGAGGAGAACGTCGGGCTCATGACAGGCGATCACGTCATCAACGGCAGGGCACCGCTGCTTATCATGACCACTGAGATCTACAGGAACATGCTTGTCACGAACGACGAGCTCGTAAACAGGGTCAGCTACGTCGTCTTTGACGAGATCCACTATATCAACGACAGGCAGCGAGGAACAGTCTGGGAGGAATCAGTCATATTCTCACCGGAGCATGTGCGCTTTCTCTGCCTGAGCGCGACAATACCTAACTATGACGAGTTCGCCTCATGGATAGAGCATATAAAAAACCACAAGGTCGAAACGATCCATTACGGTCACAGACCGGTACCGCTCAAGCATCTGGTCTTCGATAAGAAACTTGGCCTGACGACCATCGATAAGATCGAACAGGACAAGAAACAGGAGGAAGAATTCTCAGAGCATCTGATGATCGCGGAGATGAGAAAGAAAGGACCTAAAAAAAGCAAGAAGAACCTGAAAAAAAAGGTCCATGACATGAAACCCCCTTATCATCTCGAGCTTATTCCCGAAATCGAGGATAAGATGCCAGCACTCTATTTCTGCTTCTCAAGAAAGAAGACTGAAGATTATGCCGGCGAGCTCGCTTCAAAAAGGGATTTCCTCTCTAAAGAATCACATCATCAGATCTCACAATACGTCCGCGAGCATCTCAATCCGGAAATCGCAGCGATGGACACGACCAAACTCCTCAGGCGGACCCTGACAAGAGGTATCGGCTTCCACCATTCCGGAATGCTGCCTCAGCTCAAGCACATCGTGGAAAACCTCTTCGGTCTCGGGCTTATCAGGGTTCTCTATACGACAGAGACATTCTCGGTGGGTATCAACATGCCAGCGAAGACAGTCGTTTTTGATGGGATGGAGAAGTTCGACGGGGTCTCCATGCGCATGCTCAACTCAAAGGAATACTTCCAGATCGCGGGGCGAGCAGGACGACGAGGTATCGATACTGAAGGAACCGTCATAGCTATGGTCAACAGGAAATTCACCGATCTGAAGAAGTTGAGGGAGATCTCGACAAAAGATAACGTTCCGATCATCTCACAATTCAAGCTCAGCGTGAACACGGTACTTAATCTCCTTGCAAACCATACGGAAGAGGACCAGAAGAGAATCCTCAAGAGCAGTCTCGATTATTACGTGCGGACGAAAAACAACAAGAAAGCGGTGCATGTCATCGCGAGTTTTCGCAACAAGATAAAGATGCTCAAGAAACTCGGTTTCATCAAGGAAGCGAAAGATGTTGCTGAAGAATATGAAGGTGCGTATGTGGATGTCGATCAAACATACGTGCTCACCGAGAAAGGGGAGTTCGCACGGCACATCTATTTCAACGAGGTCGCGCTCACCGAACTCTTTTTCAGAGAGGACTTGCACAAGGTTTCCGATCTCGATCTTCTCATCATCCTGGCAACTATCACCTACGAGCCGCGACGAAACGATTATTTCATGATCAAAGGAAGCGATCAGACGTACAATCGAATTCTCAAACGCTTCGCAAAAACCCCAGTACTCCAGGATGTCAATAAGATATCGCTCAAGCGAATGATCAACTTCGTTACCGCCTGGGCGACAGGAGCGAGTTTCATCAAGCTGATGGATTATACGAACCTGCAAGAAGGCGATGTCATCCGCTTTTTCAGACGATTGATCGATGTACTGACACAGCTCAAGAGAGCGACCGATAACGAGCGGATCAAAGGACGCATCGATGGTCTGATCGAGCGAATCGATCGTGGACTCGTGAGCGCAGACATTTAACTGGGCGCAGTGAGCAGGGTGCAGGGAACAGAAGTCAGGGAACAGCGGTCGGCTTTACTGGGTTCTGTGAACGGAAGCTCGGGTGCTGGGAACTGTTATCAGGGAACAGCGGTCGGCTTTACTGGGTTCTGGGAACAGTGGACGGCGTACAGCTGTCTGGAAGCAGTTATCAGTGAACCTGATACGGGGGACAGTAATCTGGGGTTGGGAGTCCGGGAACGGTAGTCTGCTTTCTGGAAACAGTGGTCTGTCTATTGTCTGCTCTGCGGCATAGAGTCTTCTTTTCATTCCATTACTATTCTCCTTTTTTAACTGATGCACAATATTTATTAAGAAGTTCCTTTCCCGCAATTACTGTAACGAGGTGTCTTTATCAATGAATATTACAGTTCCTGAAAACATGGATGATCTACTCTATTTTACACGGCGAAAAGTCGATGAAGGCAGGGTCATGGCTTGGGTCTATCGACCAGTCTGCGAGAAGTGCAAGAAAGGGAAGATGGGAAAGCCTGTCGATCCGAAAACAGGACGACCAAAGGTGCGCTCCAAAGAATACGTGTGCAGCGAGTGCGGTCACGAGGTCCCTAAAGACGAGCTTGAGCCGACATTAGATCTTGAGATCCAATACACCTGTCCTCACTGCAAGCACGAGGGTGAGACGACTACACCGTATAAGAGAAAGACTTACAAAGGTGTTCCTTCTTATGTCTTCAAATGTGACAAGTGCGGCGAGAAGATCGCTATCACGAAGAAGATGAAAAAACCGAAGAAAAAGAAGTGATTTCTTATTTGTTCTATTCTTTTCGTATGAGAAAGATGATATCTTTCTCTTCATCTAATTCTTCAACAGTATAGTCTTCAAAGATTTCCTTGACAAAAGCCCTTGTCAGATTCGTTGATGGCGATCGCTTGAGGATGGTGAGGGCAAAACGATCCTTGCCCACACGTTTCATCTCAAGAAGTCCTTTCTCGATGTCATCAAAATTCTGGATTGCCGTCAGGCTGATGACAACATCGAAAGAATGATCGTCAAACGGCAGGTTTTCAGCGTATCCTTGCATGATTTTTTGCTCGCCTTCATACTGGCTGATAAGCCCTTGTGATGGATCGATGCCGACCGCTTCTTTCACAGGGAAATGATCGAGTGAGAAGCCAGTGCCACAGCCGACGTCAAGAAGGCGGTCGCTCTCTGTTACTATTTCTGCTTTATCAATAAGAGCAATTTTCTTAAGCTGCTCTTCCTTGTGGAGCTCGTCATAGCCTGAAGCGATGGAGTCATAGTAATCCATGATAGAGCAAGCGAAAGATGATGATATTTAAATGTGTAGTGAAAAAAGGGTTTCCATATATACATTTGGGAACCTCTTATCATGATACGATTAGGGAAAGATTCTGCCACTTCAGCAGCGATTTTCATCACGACTGCAACGGATCTGCTAGGATTCTTCTCCTTTCTGGGACCTGGCGACATAGATGTTGTGAAAAAATTCTTTTTTTCATATTCAAATTGTTCAGAAAGCAAAAATAAGATCTCCAGAACATTAGGATTAATAACCTTTACTGTGTGCCTTTGCTGTGTACTGTAAACTGAATTCTGAATTCAGAGAGAGAAAAAAATGAGGCCGCCCAGAAGCCCGGAAACGCTTACGTTGATGGGTGCCAGCACCACTTGCTTGTGCTGAGCATGAACTGGAAGTTCAAGCTGGGCGAAAAAAATCATACTTAGAAAGAAAAATGAGGCCGCCCAGAAGCCCGGAAACGCTTACGTTGATGGGTGCCAGCACC
>JBKGYN010000027.1:0-7617 GCA_046546105.1 Candidatus Woesearchaeota archaeon
TTTTTGCACTTAAATTGTCGCTACTGCTTCTATGAAATTAGATTCGTATTGATGATATTCAGAAGAAGTTTTTCTCACACTGAGTATGTTGAAATCTCTTAATTTCTCTTTCATATACTCTTCGCTGAAGAAATGACGAAGATGTCCTTTCTTATACATATGTTCCCCTACCTTTTCTCCTTGTCCGTATAGAGGATCTTCTACTGATTTGCATTTGATAAAAATAAGCCCGTCTTGTTTCAGAATCCTGAATAAATTCTCAAATAGCATAGTCGTTTCTTCATCATCGAAATAATGAAGGCTTAAATGTGCATAAATGACATCAAACGAATTATCCGGAAAATCGATTTTTCTCATATCTGTTTGAATTGGATTGATTTTTAATCCTTTTTCTTTACTTAATTCATTTAATTTCTTGATCCCGTTTTCAGAATAATCAACGGACGTGACAGTCAATCCTTCACTTGCAAAAAACAATGAATCTCTCCCATCACCGCAACCTAAATCCAATAGTGTTTTGAGATTCGCATCCTTAATTCGAGAAAGACTTCGTCTAGCAAACTCATTCGCTTCTTCCAATTCTTTGCTTTCCCAGATCGCATCCCAAGTGTTCTTATCGCTCATGATGTATCAATACGATCGACCATATATAAATATTGCTTCAGACAGTATCAGCTTCATCGTTTCTTAAAACGGATTCTGGATTTTCTTCTTTCCCACACAATAATCGGAAAGCCCGCAGTATAGGTTATACTCCTTATCTATCCCTGCTGGAAACACGATGTCATCCAGTTCCGGACTCCTTTTTGAAGCTGTGTGGGGGAAATGCTTTCGTTCGACGATAGTCTTGAATTCGGAATGCGTGTTCGTTTTCGGATTGAATCGAAAAGCCATCCCTGAATAATATTTCTTGAAATCACTCTTCCCTTTTTTTGTCTGGTATGCGACATGCCCTATCACTCCCACTTCTTTCTTCGAGAGTCTTATTGCTTGGTTCACGCCACCCCAGAGCGTATTATCGAATAAGTTGTCGATGATCCTTGCATTATCATACCAATCGTCTTCGGTGAATGTTCTCAGATCTTCAACACTTCCCACTTCCAGATATCCTATTTTTCCTTTACCGCCTATCTTTCCTTGCGGTCGTGTGAACACTCCCACCTTATCATCCAAATCGACTAGACGTATGTCTTTCATGCCTTCAGGACCTGAAACGAAATACTCCAGATCTTTGATCGAATCTCCCCTGTAGATCTCTTGCTTCCACTGCACATGCTTTCCATCCTTCCACACTTTCACTCCTGAAAAGAACGTTTCTCCATTGATCTCGACATGCGCTGGATCTTGTAGAGGAAGTGATGGTATAGAATGATCTATCATCCAGGAGTCTGATGATCCTTCTTTCTGGCATGCGAAGGCTATTTGAGAATCCAGCTCTGACTCGAGAGACTCTACTCTGACTCCCATGTACTTCTTTCCATCGAGTTCAAAAGGGACTGTTGGATTATACACTGTTTTCCCGTCACTGTTTGTAAAATTCAAAATGCTGTTTTTCATTTTGGTCACAAAAGTGTAAAATCACACATTCTTTATAAAGAAGATGATTGTCCGTTCTTTTTCCATAAAAAGCAGTGCTAAACGCCCGTTTCCCGTCTTCTCCGGACGTTTGACAGCGACCAAACTAATATGTAGTGACTGTGACTGGTAAAAGGACAGTTCTGAAATAAGGGATCAACCAAAACTAATATATACTCAAAAAAACATATAGTACTGGATACTATCATGAAAAACACATTCCTGAAAATCATTGCAGCAGTGGCTTTTATCGCCATGGTTGTCGTGAATTATCTTGCTAACAGCCTTCCTATCAATAATCGTTCTACCGGTGCCATATCCGACTCTTACCCTAACCTCTTCGCCCCGGCTGGAGTGACGTTTTCCATTTGGGGTTTGATTTACCTTCTGCTCGCCGGTTATGTGCTCTATCAATTCATCTCCTTTGGAAAGAAAGAGTCTCGAAAGAACGAAGGGCTTTTGAAGAGGATCAACAGTCTTTTCATCATTTCTTCAATCGCCAATATATCGTGGATTTTTGCCTGGCATTATGATTTCATCGGCCTGTCAGTTCTTATCATGGCAGTTTTACTCATAGCACTCATCAGGATTGCTGACATCCTCAGATTGCAGAAATTCTCTTCATTGGAGAAACTGTTTCTCTCCACTCCGTTCAGCGTCTACTTCGGCTGGATAACAGTAGCGACCATCGCTAACGTGACCGTATTCTTGGTCAGCATAGGGTGGGGCGGCTTCGGTATTGCTGACTTCATTTGGACGATTATCATGTTACTGACAGGATTAGCGATAGGGATCTGGCGTATGAATAGAGATAACAGCATCGCGTATGGCTTGGTGCTCATATGGGCGTATCTCGGAATACTTCTCAAGCACCTCTCAGGCAAGGGTTTTGACGGGCAATACCCCGGCATCATCCTCACAGCAAGTGTTTGTCTGGCTCTCTTCGGAGCGGTTGTCGGCAGGCTCATATTCAAGAACCACACCACCAGAGTCTCTAAGACCGGTTAATGAATAGAACAAAAGTATTGGAAGACCACAATCAACCCCTACAGTAGAACAGGTCAGTTTGGACAGCGAAATCTTTATACAGCACCAATCATTTCCTTCAAAAAAATGGTCTTATTCAATTTACGAATCGGTCGGCTAAAAATACCGTTGTATGATATCGGAACTCTTGCTGCAGGGTTCTATATCGGTTATTCTGAAGGAAAAGGATTTGGCACCAGCCAGAATGTTGAATATATCGCTAAGTATGGACCTGCAGCACTTACTGCTACGATGACTCCAGCTATAATTGGATTGAAAAAAGGATTTGAAAAACTGACCGTTTCAAAGCTTGAGAAAGGTTTATCAGAAGGTGATTTGAGAGTGAAATCCTACGATGGTTCTGTAAGGAACTATAAGGATATAAGTGAAGAAGAAAAACGCACAATAACACCTTCAATAAGAAATTCTATTGACGTGATTGAGCAAGAACGTAAGAATAGCAAATACATCCCTCAAATGGTGAAAAACACCTCGATAACCGCTGTTGAAACACTCGTTGGTTATGTTGCGGGACACTTTTACAGTAAGATCGAATAAAAAAGACAATTTATTGTTCTAGAACAAAACCAGCTAAATCAAACCTTATTTTCACATGTGACCTTTCTCCCATAACAACAACACATATAAAAAATAGCATGTAGAGATACAATCATATGAAACCGAAAGTCAAAGTTCTGGTCAAAGGCCACATCAAACTCAGTGATGACTCCCACGGTCGCGGATGGTCAACCACAGTCCTTATTGATGATGGAGAGAATAAGATCATAGTCGATCCCGGCACTGTAGAATCCCATGATATCATCCATAAAGCCTTGGAGCAGGAAAACTTATCCGTCAATGATATCACGCACGTCATCATCACTCATTCTCATCTTGATCATTACAGGAATCTCGGGATGTTTCCGGAAGCTATCGCTGTTGACATCTGGGGTTATTGGATTAAAGACAGGGCTGAATTGGTTGAGTGGCCTGAAACATATTCACGGTTCGAACCCTCGTTCTCACAGGATATTCATATCGTGAGAACCCCTGGTCATGATGACAGTTCCCTGACTGTTTTTGTCGATGGAGAAACCACTCTTGATGGAAAACAAACCAGTGGCATCATCGCCATCTGTGGCGATGTCTTTTGGAAAAAGGATTTTCCATCTTTAGAAGATGAACCCTTCGCTACTGACACAACAGTTCTGAAACAGAGCAGAAAGTTGGTTCTTGATAACTCAGACTACATCATTCCCGGACATGATGATATGTTTGTTGCTAATCCTTGATCGAAAAAGCCATCTTTAAATAGAAAGAGTTTCTTCTCTTCATCCCGGCCGATGAAGAAGTTATTCCCGACTGACTCTTAAGATGAAAAAAATTGTCTGAGGCCATTTTTTCTCTCTTAAGGCCTGATGATACCGCTGATCTGGAATGATTCCTTCATGATCTCCAGCGCTCTCTCGACATCATCCTGTGTCGTTTTCTCCCGCAGCTGCGATCTCGCCAGCGCTTGAGAAATCCTTATCACGCCGTGTACTGTTCGCGGTCCTATCTCGACGACGTACTTCTCCTCATCCCGTTTCGCTTCTTCGATAAAGCTTGTGATCATCGGCTCGAGGTTCTTGTCGAAAGTCACATCAACATCCATCGCGTGCTCGATATAACTTTGGATGTATTCCAGATCCTCCTTTCGTCGTTTCTTCGGCGCGCTGTCCGTTGCGATCTGCCTTGCTATAGACACGGTCTCATCAACTCCAGGTCTGCGAATGACAAACACCAGGTGAAATCTCGACAGTAACGCACTCTCAAAAGGTATCTGCTCCTTGAATATCGACAGGCTCTTTCCGACAAAATGATCGCCTTTAGGGTTCGCCGTCGCTTGTATCCGGACATTCGCATCGATCGTCTCGTGCTTGCCCCCCTTGTCATAGGTCACGAATCCTTTCTCCATCGCAGAGTATAAAGCAGCAACATCCCTGTTTTTCATCAGGTTCAGCTCATCGATAGCGCAGATGCCATCATGCGCTCGCGGCAGGAGTCCTTTTTGCATCTCCTTGCCAGAGTATGACACGCTCAGTCCCGCGCCTGTCGTTCCCGAGCCGAGCCCGAACACTGACACCGGCGACAGCTCGCTAGCGCTTCTGATGACATCCGTCTTTCCTGTTCCGGGATCGCCAAGCAGGAGCATGTGGAATCGTTCTTTTGAGAAGAGTTGTATCATCGAGGCTTCCTTGACCGTGTCAAGCCCCAGGATGTGGGGTGCGACGAATTCCTTGATCTTTTTCGGCGCGTGAGCTGCGAAGTCCTGATAGCTTTTTTTCAGGAGTTCTTCCTTGATGATCCTGTTGAGATCCTTGATGAGCGTTCCCACCGGCCGGTCATCGACCAGTGCTGTGAATTGCGGCACGCTCTGCAGCGAAGAGAGTGATTTTGAGATATGCAGTGATGAATCGACCACTCCGATCTTCTTTGTCTTGAGCAGGTACTTCACGTCACTGAGCTGGTCCTGGTTGAGCGAGTCCGAGAGTCGTTTCAGGTCTTTCTTGTGTTTTTTTGACAGCGGCATCACTTGCCGGAACAAGTCTTGTAGCGTCTTTTTCATGAATCTTACCCCGTTATCCGAGACCTCGTTATACTATAGAGTATTACCTGAAGCGGATTTATAAACTTACCTGTAAGACCAATCTGCAACGTATGATCTAGTGACAAGAACAGAAAACAATTTACGCCTCAAGTGTCAGCGAGTTCGGTTCGAGCGCAAACTCATTGATCTTCTCCAGATTCAGTAAAGAGTCGACTTCTTTGTTTCGCTGTTTTGATAAGACACCTATCCGTATAGAGATGTATTTTTCAGAAATCTCTATCTTGACCGAGTGTGAAAAGACATTTTTCAGGAAAATCTTAGGTTTATCAAAATATGTAGAAGCGTTAAAGACTTCCAGACCGATGATTTTACCAATCTTATCGAAATCGATAACGAAATCACCGATTTGTTCAGAATATTCATAGGAACGTCTTACAGGTCTGGAATAGAATATGTCGTTTTGAAAGTCATAATCCATGATGCCTTTTCGAGGCCGTTTAGATGCCATTATTTATCCCGTTCTCTTCTTTCTGCACGTGATATATGCGCTGTTTTCAGACGGAAACAATCGTTCTTATGGGAATGTATGAAGATATTTAAATCGTTATCTGGATTCCACTCAAGGATCACTTTTTAATCACGAGTTCCTTGATTTATAAACCCTTTTATCGTGCCTTTCCGGATAATTTCTTTCACACTGTTGAAATCCAGACCTCTATCTTTGCACCTCTCTTTGAAATGTTTCGTATAGCTATCCGAAGGTAGTTTTTTACGTGCCGAATTGAATCTCTTCACATCCCGTTCATACGACATACGTTAGAATCACTATATCGGTCATATAAGCATACTCGTCAATCTCCCGGAAATCTTCCACCAATAGCTTAATAAAACCACTTCCGTTCCCGTGGATAATCATGGATTGCCTACTACTCTGTAACAAGGACCTCCCGGAGATCTGCGCTGGGGATGTCAAGGAACTCATTGGAAAAGAATGCACCGTCATGCCTTCCATCTGTATCGTGGAAGACATCTCTACCGAGGAGATCGCCACCCTTGCCTATCACTGCCAGTCAGCGCACAGGATCATCCCGCTTCTCACTTCTTTTGACTGTCCTCTTCTCGATCCGTCTGAAGAGTCTGTCCATATCAACTCCCTTGGTGATTTTCTCAAGGACAACACGTCTAACGAGCTCGGCAACGAGGAAAGACAGCTTCTTGAAGCGGCATCCACCTTCGCCCTGCGCGTCTCCAAGACCGTACATTCAGACCTTCCATCTCCTGATATCGAGGAGATGCTTGGCGGTTGGTATCATGATCGTGCGAAAGCGAATTCCATGGAACTCGGTGTCGATCTCGATCGTCCGGAGCTTCCCATCCACGCGATCCTCACCAATGATAAGTGCTTTGTAGGAGTGGACGTCATCGGGTTCGATCTTTCCAGGCGCCCGTACAAGCTCCTGCCCTACCCGAGCTCTCTTAACGGTGTCATGGCTTACACCATCGCAAGGGCAGTCGGCCTCACGAGAGAGACTGTCGTTCTCGATCCCTTCTGCGGTAGCGGCACCATCCCTATCGAGGCTTCCTTGTATCAGAATGGCGTCTCGCCGTTCACCCTTGAGAATTCCTTTGCCGCCTTTTCCATTCCGCTTTTCAGGGATGCGTTTGAGAATGTGCGCGAATCGACCCGTGAGCAAGAACTGACAATCACAGGTAAAGTCACAGGGTATGATAACCAGTTCAAGGTCATGACCCTTGCGAAAAAGCATGCGAAGATCGCTCATATCAAGGATGCTCTCACCATCTCGAAAGTGGATATCGATTGGGTCGACATGAAATTTGACGAGGATTCGGTGGACGTCATCATCACCAACCCTCCGAAGGAGAATCGTAAGGCGAATAATTACAAGGAGATCAGAAAGCTCTATGACGATTTCTGTTATCAGATCCGTCACATCCTCAAACCCACGGGTCGTGCTGGTGTTCTTCTTATCAAGCCTCAGTTGCTTGTTGAAGCTGCCAAGCCTCATAATCTCGAGGTAGAACAAAACCTTACCATCCATAGCGGCGAACAGGAGTATCAGCTCGTCATCCTGAAGAAACGTTCAGACGAACCTGCGAAGTGGGATTGAAGCGGTTCATTCCTTCTTGACTTTCTTTGATTTCTTATCCGTTCCCTTATCATCTGGTGGGATGAGATGCACCCTATCAACGATGAGTTCTCCGATGATTGCAAAAGGTATAGCGACCAGTGTCACCACCCATAAGACATTCCAGGTGATAGGTTCGCCTGAAGCCACTTTGACTGCGATAATATCTTCGACAATCCCCATCACAACACCGAAAATGAGGAATTCAAGAAAAATCTCTAATTTTCGTTTATTCATCTTGTACGTATTCTTGAGCTTCGAGATTAAAAATGTTACTGT
>JBKGYN010000028.1:0-7184 GCA_046546105.1 Candidatus Woesearchaeota archaeon
CGTAAGTCTGCGTAGTCACGGTGAATAGAAACCAACTGTCAGATCTTGACAGGCGTATCCATCATCCTTTCATACTTGCAAGCAGTTACAAAGCTTTTTAAATGAACTCCTTTTCCACATTACCGATTAAGAATTGCATCATTCATTGCGCGATTTCAAAGAAACAAAAGTTTTATAAAAAAAATGGCGTTTCTGGGATATATCTTAAGACGTATATGTTTGAACAGAGAATTTATGAGAAGTAATTGTGAGGGGTATCATGGTCAGGACAAAAAAGATTTTCAACGTTTTTTTCAGGGAGAAACCTGCACTGATGCTAATTCATCTTCTACAGAAAAACGGCGAAGTGTATGCATCATCGCTTGCTAAAACAGTCGACTGCACTTACAGTCACGTGGTAAAGGTTCTTCAGGACATGCAAAAGGCAGGTCTTGTCACGTTCGAGAAACGCGGTCGTCTGAAGGTCCTCATCCTTACCAAGAAAGGGGTTGAAGTGGCTACAATGATCGATAAGATCAACACCACGCTTTGAGCATTTATTTTTTCTCTTCACTCAAAAACCAGTTCTATCTGACACGCTTATAGACCCATTGAGAATTAAGGGTTGCGAATGGAGAATGAGATTCAGACTCCGCGAAAGAGTCTTGAGTGTGAAGCTTCAGGGAGCGGGGAAACTCGAGGGTCACTGAAGTGCGTTTGCGAAGCGATCATGTCATCCATTCCATACCCGGGCTCTATGATCTCTGATGGCGTCACATCCTTAGCGATCGAGAGCAGGGTCGTGAAGTAATCGATGTCTCGCTTTATCTGAAGCTGTTGCCATGCTCTATCCGTACAGTTCGTACAGTCGTGGACCTCACATTTTGCAGCGACTTGACCAGCATCGACCTTGTCAGGATGAAAACACAGTTTTTGATAATGAAAATCACACATACATAACACCTCTACCAGGATACTAATTTCTATATTAGTTCTCATTTATATACTTTTGCATCTTATTTCCGGAAAAAAACAGCGTTCTTACGAACAAGAAAAAAAGAGGAAACAAAGAAGCGTTCCAGAGTAGATAAGACAAGGTAAGAAGTTGTATTCACTTAGGAATAGAAATAATTAAAAAGCAATAGAGTATCTACTATATTTGATTACGAGCATCACTTTATATTGAGGTGGGGAGCAAGCATCTGCAGTCAAGCAATGCTTTGTAAAAGGGTGATAAACACAATGAAAACGATACCTATACTATTGTCCATTTTCTTGGTCTTGGCATTGAGCTCATGTTCAGTCGTTGATCAATATATACCAGGGCAACAGAACGATACTGATAGTGAGGCGGAACCTAATATCATCGATATTGAGGATCCATTCACATTCACGAATGAAACAGCCAAAAAAGATGAAAAGCCCGTTGAGAACGAATCTTCAGAATCGACAGGTGAAAATGACACTTCCGACCCTGAAACAGAGACTGATGAGACTGTCTTGACAACCATCGAAGCCAAGGAAGGCGAGACTGTCGATCTAGATTCTCTTGAAGCGGAAGATCCGGATGGTGATGTCATCAAGTACGGCTATTCCGAGCCTTTCAATGAGAATGGCACATGGAATACTGAAGAAGGTGATGCCGGCGAGTACATCGTTGAAGTGAGCGCAAGTGACGGTCTTCTCAAGACCACTGAAAAAGTCAGGGTCATCGTCAATCCTACGAACAAGCCGCCAGTCATCGACTGCCCGGAGAGTTTTGAAGTTTCCGAAGGGGAGGTCATCGATCTGCCCTGCGACATCTATGATAAGGAAGGTGACGAAGTCGAGTATACTGTATCCGGTTTCATGGACAGCCTTACTGGCGAGACTGATTACGATGATGCTGGCACGCACGAAGTCAGTATCGAGGCAACAGATGGCGAGAGGAACTCTTCAAAGACCATCAAGCTTATCGTCAATGAAAAGAACCGCGCTCCCGAAGTAAAACCTGTTGATACGCTTACCGTACCTGAAGGCGACGTTGCCGAGCTTGATCTTGACATCGAGGATCCTGATGGGGATAGCATCTCGATCGAATACCCTTCCCAATTTGATGAGGATGGTAGGTGGCAGACCTCCGCGGATGACGTCGGCTCTTACGAGCTTGAAGCTATCGTGAGCGATGGGGAGAACGAAGTGACCGTTCCGATCGATGTCATCGTCACTGATGTCAACCAGCCTCCTGTGATTGAGCCTATCGAGGATTTCACTGTCAAAGAAGGCGAGACCATCACGCTCCCTATCAACGTGACTGACGAGGATAGCGATGATGTCGATGTTGAGATCAGCGGGTTCATGGACTCGAAAGAGTACACCACGACCTATGATGACGCTGGTGAGCACGAGGTCAACATAACGGCAAAGGATGAAGAGTCCACCGTGACGGAGACCGTGACCATCACCGTCGAGAACGTCAACCGGCCTCCTGTATTCGTCGGTTCTTAGATATTGAGATTTTTTTGTTTTTTTTATTTCTTCATCTCTTGATCTGCTTCGCAAGTTTTATATGCGTCAGGGAATTCTTCGCATCCTATCATGAGTGCTACAAGCGACAACCAACCAGGACAAGATAAGGGTAAGCTCCAAAAAGAGCAGCGAGAGAATGCCAGGGCCATGCTCAAAGTCCTTACTGGCAAAGAGCATGTTCACTTCACACGAAGAGGTAATAGAGCTATCCTCATTGCGCTGCGTGTTATCAAGCAGCTTGAGAAAAGCAACATCCTCTATCAAGGCGAGGGAGGTTGGCTCACTTACGAACCTTCTATCGAGAAAGCTGAACTCACCCCGATAAAGCTGGTCACGAATGATGGGCTCATCCAGCCTGAAGAGCTTTCTATCCACGATCACGATAGTGCTTTACTGATCAATTCTATGGCCGGTTACGCTGCACTCCATGACATGGAGCACATCAACAGCCTTTGCCTTGCTAACAACCAGTATCTGATCAATGACGTTTCAGGCAGTATCGGTTCAGAGCAGGCAAAGCACGGTGACATCATCCTGGGAAGCTTTGGCAAGAGTAAACCGGTCGATCTCGAGACAGGCGGTTTCATCGCCACAAGTGACGAGGACATTGAAAGGCTTATCCGGAAAGAAGCTGACGAGGAGCCTGAAATCAATTACGCGATACTTGCAAGGAAACTCAAGGATCTTGATAAGCGCAGGCAGTACCTCCTCTCCGTGGCGAAGCAGGTCAAAGAGGATCTCTCAGGTCATAAAATCATCCATCCCGATCATGAGGGTCTGAATGTTATCGTGAAATTCTCTGACGAGGATGAGAAAAACACCCTTATCGACTATTGCAAGAAGAAAGGTCTTGAATACACGGAATGCCCTCGGGAGATCAGGATTCTTGATGATGCCGTGAGTATCGAGATCAAGCGTCTCAAGGGCGTCGGGGAGACTGAGAAGTAGCTATTCCGGAAATATCACGGTTCTGGGACAAGTAGGTTTTTTAACGGTTTGTGCTGAACAGATCCTGATATGGGTCTTGAAAGAAAACTCCAGAAAAGCGATCCGCTCATACGCCAGTCAAGAATGGTCGATAAGATAGATCGTATTCTCGGACCGCTTGCTGCCGCGTGTTATTTTTCTGGAAGCGACTACCTGCAAACTGCCGGTGCTATCATGAACACTGTCGAGATTGTCGGGTTGAAACTACCTTTTATCGCACAGTATCTGACAAGCACGAGGGATTATCGTTCGCTTCTGTTCTGGCTTCCTAAAGAAATCATCTCTAACAGTTATCCGTTGGGTAATATTGCCGATATAGTTCCCATCTATCATAACAGGACTAGACACAAGCTTCAGAAATGAACGCTTATTCATTTTTCAGGTTCAAGCCCTTATCGATCTCTTTGGCGACGTACTCGATATCATCAAGCATCCTCGAGACCGTTTGTTTCAGGTCTTTGACAAGGTCTTCAAGCGAATCATAGTTGATGTAATACTTGTTGCGGTAGTTCGTGACAATCCCTGCTTCCATGAGCCTGTTAAGATGGTGGATGACCGTTCCACGGCTCAACCCGGTCTGCAGTGCAAGCTCATCGCTGGTGAGCTCTACATTGGCTTTGAGCGCTTTGACAAGCGTGATGAAAATCCTGTAGCAGCTCTTGTCCTTATCACGAAGCCCGAATAGCCCTAAACTCTGGCCGAATAGGAGCAGCAGCTCATTGATATTATGATCGGTTTGAATGTTCTCCCTGATTATCGTGACTCTCGTGACTCTCATGCCGCTATCAATAATATGCCTCGTATTATATAAATCTTACCGAGACGATTTCAGGTCAACACGCATTCTTGCTTTCTCGACAGTTGCAGGCGGTGTGTGAAGTGGCTGGAGAAAAAAGAGGGAGTGATTGGCGTTATGCACAACGTTTATAAATGAACTTGTTCTTCCCACAGAAGAATCAATCGATTATCTATGTTGTTCAGGTGACGGTAATATGGCAACAAATGAAACTTCTTCATCGGAAAAGCTCGCAAGTCTCAATCTATCACTGGGAGAGAAAGATTACACTCGTTTCGAGAAGGCTCGTATGATCGGTTCTCGCGCACTCCAGATCTCTCAAGGCGCTGAACCGAAGGTCAAGTTGACCAAAGCGGATTATGAGCGTATCAAATACAATCCTGTCGAGATCGCCAAGATGGAGTTCGAGAAAGGAGTCATCCCGCTATCGGTAAAGCGCAACATCCCTTTATCCGAAGGTGCTGATAATCCTGGAAAAAACAAGGAAGACGCTTAAGAATTCTTGAGGAATGATGATGGCAGACAATAACGCTGCAGAAAAAGTTCTTGAATCATACAAGCAAACGACCAATTATACAGGTGCTTCTTCTGCATTGATGTCGATCATCCATTATTTTAATCCTGAGTTCGAGATGAACGAGGATCACGAGCTTGAGATCTGGCTTTCGAGCATCGTGCCGCCGACAAGAGCCTCTTCGGTCTACGGTCTTGCCCTGTATGCCAAGGATAAGGGTTTGCAGCCGAAAGTCGTTGTTGAGGAGACAGAGTATTCCTATCCTGATTATCGGTTCAAGCGTTACACGAAAAAGCAGATTGAATTGGCTGCCAAGATTTCTCAACGGTATCAGCGCATGTGTGAGGAGAATAGTATCATCGTCGCACAGCGTGATTTCGATGTCAATTATATCGATAGCATGCTCCAGAAAGGCAAGATCCTCCTGGTCCGTGTTAATGCTGGTCGTCTCAGGGGTACGCGCAGCACGTCCAAATACATTGTCGTCTATAAGAAGAGCAAGAAGGATCCCAACCAGTATTTTATCATCGACCCTCGCCGTCGTCGCAAGAAAGTCACCAGGGAGATGCTTGATGAATCCTTACAGGAGCTGAAGACTAAAAAGAAACGTGAGAAGACGATGATCGTCTTTTGAAATTCTTGATAAGCACTAACACCCAACCTCTGCCGGTAGTAGAGAATTCTTTAAAAGCATTATAGGATCAGGACCGGCAATCGAATAACGTGTAGGAATAGGAGAAAGAGAGAAAAAAGAAAAAAAATCAAGAGTTAAAATCAGTATTCCATACAATACCACTCTTCGCCGTGCATTGCACAATCGTTTGGACAGTTGTTCTCACAAGAAGCTTTAGAATCGTAAAGGTCACCAGGACCACCAGCAGTTCCGATAGACTCCGCTTTGACAGTCCTAAAACCTTCACCTGCAACATTACTGCTGTCCCCCGATTCAGAAGGAAGCACTACAGCTCCTTGATTTCCGGAGTTCATGAACACGAGGCCGAAAACTCCTACTACTGCAACGATTGCGACCATCGCAAGCATTGCAAAATTGTTGTTACTATCATTGTTTGCCATTTTTTTAAACACCTCACAAATAATGCGTTATCAAAATACCATCCCTCGTCATTTATAAAATTTACTCATGACTGTTTGGTTGAATCACATAAACGTTTATAAAGAAGATAATGTAGAGAGAACAGCATATGGTTCTTGAACAC
The DNA here is from genome assembly GCA_046546105.1 of Candidatus Woesearchaeota archaeon. Classification (GTDB taxonomy): domain Archaea; phylum Nanobdellota; class Nanobdellia; order Woesearchaeales; family SKGA01; genus SKGA01. The sequence goes on from JBKGYN010000028.1 coordinate 6,002, forward strand.
CTGTTTCCGGATAACTGGCTGGAGAAGAAATTCACGTTCTCCATATTACTCGCTTCGGGTTATTCGCTCATCGGCATCATACTGGCACGGCTTCTTTTCGGTGCGAATTCAGGTCTTGCGTCAGTGATGTTCACTGCAATCCTTCTCATCCCTTCCTTGCGCAAGCTTTTTGAAGCTGAAGAGAGAAGGGAAGAAAGGGAGAAGAAGTTCACGCTCAAAGAATTGTACAAAGATAATAAGCATCTTATCAAAGCATACCTAGGGATTTTTATCGGCGTTTATGTAACATACTTTCTTGTCAGTTTCATCAGCATGAAATTGGGTCTTGACACGTATTCGATCTTCAAGGAACAAGTCTTTCTCGACACCGCGCTCAAAGGCAGAGCCACGTTCAGTTCTGACATGTTCTGGAGCATCCTGCACAACAATTGGTGGGTGCTTGTAGCGTGTTTTCTCCTTTCGCTTATTTCAGGTAGTGGCGCGACATTCTTTGTCGTCTGGAACGCTTCTGCCTGGGCAGTCATCTTTGCAGTGAGAAGCAACTTGGCAGCTCAAGTAACTACCTTCTCCCCGGAAGGTGCTGCAGCGATGCTGGTGTTGATAACTTTACCGCACGTGCTCCTTGAAGGAGGCGCCTATATACTTGCAGGTATAGCAGGAGCTATACTCAGTGACGATGTCATCAGCGATGCGAAGGATCTCAAGAAATTTCTTGCGGGAGCTGTCCTTGCAGGAGCTGGCTTCTGGCTTGTTAACTATACACTCAAGGCGTTCATGGAGATGAGCGCATCATTGTACGTTTTGCGCATGACTGCGTTTCTAGGGTTCTTGTATCTTATCTCGAGAACATTCCATGATAAGAAACACAAGGAAGTGTTTATCTATAATTACTGGTTATTCGCAATAGCGCTATTGGTGTTCGTTGTAGGAGCGTTGGTAGAAACATTTGTGCTGGGTAATTCCAACACGCTCAACTTCATCTACAGTGCAGCGTACCAAGCGGCAGGATAGAAATAATAATGAGAACATACCCTGTAGCAGCACGAGAATTTTACAAAAGACTAGCATAGTCTGCGATGCAAACTGCTGGTAGGTCTGCAAACTGATAGTCCTGGAGTTTGAAAACAAGTTTCAAACCGTCAGTAAGCGTATTTTGTAAGCTTCGCTTACTGCAATACACTAT
>JBKGYN010000029.1:0-4577 GCA_046546105.1 Candidatus Woesearchaeota archaeon
TATCCAAGTAATAAAATAAGAACTGCGAAAGGAATCAACAAAATCATAACAAGCGAAGAGTTTATCAAAAAAATAAATAAAACAAAATAAACCTCATCAAAATCCTTCACACCGACTTCTCCGCTAGAAACCATCAACGCATCTTCACTTCGAGAACGACCACCGCTGCAGGTTCCACCGTATAGTATATCTCGAAGCCAGCATATTCTTTCCTGTACATGATCACATCCCCGCTCCTATCGATCTCTGTTCCAGACAAGTATTCTTTCAGCAGTTTCGTGAAAGCCCGCTTCACCCTTCGCTTCATCTTCCGAGGATGTTTTTTCAAAAGCGCCACTATCTCTTTCCAGTTGACCATGACAAACTGCGGATCTATCTTATAGGTCACGTTTCACACGCCCCCACTCCACGAAATAAGCGCTCCTGCGTATCGCCCATAAGCGCTCGACAGTAGCCTCTTTTACACCCGTATCTTTAGGATCACGTTCCTTCTTTACCATGAAACGATTTCGGAGAATATCCAATATAAATCTGCCGATTGCATCGAAACAAGAATCACAACATCAACCCCCTCAATCCAATACTGAATAACTCCTGTTGGGATTGTTCACGAAAAACGTCACCTTCTCGTTTCTCGCCATCTGCTTCACGCGGTATTCCATTTTCATCGCATCAACCTTATCAACCGCCGAAACAACGTGCAACAACCTCGAAAACCCTTTCCTTGCCACGTACTTGCTTCCCTTACCACTCCGGTGCGCTTCCATGCGTTTATCGACATCGTTTGTCACGCCCGTGTATAGCGATCCATCACGGCACTCCAGCAGATACACATACCAACTCATACCGTGTAGCCGACAACCCGTCTCTTTTAAAACCCTTTGCACCGGACAGGCGCGTGTGAATCTTATAAACACCAATCACCAACAACCCTTCATGCTCGAAACACTCTCAAGAAACACAACAACACCACAAAATGGTAAAATATTACCAGAAATTGGTAATATTTATATATTACTTTTTGTAATAATATTATTACAAAAATGAATAATATACATATACTCAAACACCTGCTTGAGCACAAGGAACAAACCTTTACCATCAACCAGCTGGCAAGAACTCTTGGCATCAACTATCGGATTGCCCATACGCAAGTGAAACGATTAGAAACAGAAGGCATCATCAAAACCGAAAAAGCAGGACATTCCCTGTTATGCTCACTCACAGGCAGGTTTGACGAGCAGATATTCGCTGCAGAATACAGCCGGAGAAAAGACCTGACAAAAGACAGGTCATTCGCTCAGATTGTCAAAAGGTACCGTCAGGCAAGACAACCATTCATATTATTACTATTCGGTTCATATGCCAAAAAAACAGCAACAAAACATTCAGACATCGACCTGTTGGCAATAACGGAAAAACCAGAAGAACTTGAAGAGATAACTGAACTCATCCCTAAACCGATCCATCTGACCACTGTCACCTGCAAAGAATTTTTAGAGATGGAACGATCAAGAGAACCAACAGTAGGCACCGAAGCCCTCAAACATAATGTGATACTCAACGGCATTGAAGAGTATTACCGGTTACTTGAAAATGATCACTGAACAACGGATTGAGAAAGCAAAGCAGAATTTCAAGACATACAGATCCGAAGGACTGATCAGTAAAAAATCTGACGAAGTCGCTTTCCAGATGCTGCTGAAAAACGCGAAGGAAAGCTTGAAAGCGGCTCGATTAATGTATTCCAATGACTTCCCTATGTGGACGATAGTCACCTCGTACTATGCGATGTTTTATATGGCAAACGCAGTATTGCTCTCTGAAGGATACAAGACAGGCGATAAGATCGTGCACAAAGTGACCGCTGATTCTCTTATCGTTCTTGTCAAGCCGAAATTAGAGGAAAAGATTCTTGATGATTACGAACAGACCAAAGAAGACGCCTTGCAGATTGCAGAAGTCAAATCTGACGAACTTGTCCAAAGTTTTGATTATGAACGTTCTAAAAGAAACACAATCCAGTATCAGACAACAAAAACCAAGATCACAAGTAAAGCGAAAACCTCATTAAAACGAGCGAAAGAATTCATATTCGAGATGGAATCTTTCATGTCCAGATGATTAATAATCCAGTATCAAAGATGGTCAAGCGCTGTCGATCCTGGCACCCATGATCCTCTCATAGAGTCCTCGCGGGCAGTCCCGTCTCACTTCCGCTTCCGCCACCGGATACCCGTGCACGTGCATGTACGTCCCGTAGCCCTTCTTGATCCTCACGACATCAAGCTTTACAAGGCTGGTCTCATCGCCTCCCGGTAAGCGTCCCACCTTACTTGCGAACCGTCCGTATAGAAATAGCTTCTTTGCAGAATCGACATACCCTTTGCCCTGTTCGAGCACTGTTTCTTCCACGTGCTTGTGATCGACTGTGGAGAGATATTTTGACGCGTCCGCGTTGCGCGACCATGGCAGGTGCTTGCCGTAGCGCCGTGTCAAGTGCACCGGCTTGCTCCAGGACTCCACAGTGTCAGTATAGGGATTCTCAAAAACCAGCCTTGTGCCTTCGCGTAGCACCTCGATAGGTATCGCCTCGCCGTCTCGGACACACCACAGGTCCTTATCTTCAGAGTTAGCATTGAGCCGGTATTTCACCTCGATCATGCGTCCGAAGAGAAACGACTCGTGCTCGAGCAGGTATTCTAACGAGTCTAATCCCACCGGGTAGTAGCTCTGGAGCTTGTTCCATGTCTTGGCATCCACAGAGGAGAATTTTCGTCGAAACCCCTCCTGGATCTCTTTCAAAAGACCTTCATCATGGTTCTTGAGAGCTTTTCGTGCGAGTCGTTCTAGCATCAATAGCAGAGAAACCACCACCAACTTAAAAAACCGTCGGAAACTGTCACTTAAAAGTGACATAATAATGGATAGTTTTTTAAACAGGGACTTCTTACCAGTCATGCATGACATCCGTGCTTGAGAACCCTGCTGAAGTGATGCAAAGCAATCGCGAGCTTGAACACCTTCTTGAACACGCTTCGATCAATCCAGAGTATCTCTTGAGCGCCGGCTTCCAGCTTGCCAGGACCATGCAACGGTTTCGCGAGAACCTGGTTGATGGTCATATCTTCAGCATCTACACCAATTATCGGCGCCAGCGATTCGCCCTCTCCCAAGATGTTCTCGACCGTGGTCTTACAGTGCCGCATGACGGTGTTGATTTTACCTCTCTGGACACAATCCGTTCTTATGCAAAAGATGCCTTTGAAGTCTTGCCGGGCAAGCAGTATGGCAAGCACGCTGAACTCGACCTGAAAAGCAAGAGTTCTTGGCATTATCCTGACCAGCTCAAGTGGTTCAAGCACTTGGCGTACCGGTTCACGGAGATGGCTGGAGATTATTCTCAGATCATCTACAAGCCAGAATCCAAGACCGCGATCTGGAACTCGCCTTACAGGCATGTCAGCGGTAGCGACCTTCCTGGCGAGACGTACGCCTCTTCTGTCACCCACTCCACATCTTCAATCGATTCCGGTCTTGGCACTAAGGCCTCCACTTCCCTGAAGCGTAGGCTTGACGATCGCGAGGATCGCAAGCTTCGCTGTGAAGAGTTGCATGAATTTCTCGAACATCCCATGACCGAGCGTGTCACCCCGTACGCCCTCAACCAGGACGCCTATCTCAACTAAGAAGGGTGAAAGGCAGTTCCCACACACCGCAGCGGCAGGCGCGGTTCTCGTGATGATGGGGAAAAAGAAAAAGGGAAAAATGCACGAATAGCAGTGTCACGACAAGGCCAGCCCAAACTCTCATTTCTTCTGATAAGAATTCCTGACCGTGTATGATGACGACAACATGTTCATCGAATAGATGGTGTTGCCTATCATCGTCGCACCGATACCTGCATCGGTTGAAGCTGTCGTTTTCGGCTTTGGAGCCTCGTACTGCTTTACCGACTTGTTATACAAGACATCTGGTTGTTGCATAGGCTGTACAGAATGTATAATCGCAAATTTAAATGTATCGTTACCGGTGTGGTTTTTTCACACCTTATTCTCACTGACAAGCTCTGCGAAACGCTTGAAGCTCCGGTCGTACGTTCGCTCCACATCCTCCGGAAAACAGCAGGCAGGCAGTTGTCGCATCTGCAAGTGATAGGCCAGGCACTCACAGCAGATTCCTTTTCGCAGACATCCCTCGTAGGTGCAGTTGCACCTGTTCTTATTCTCTTCTTGTTTGCAGTCCATGGTGTGAAACCATCTTGTTTTCACATATAAAAAAGAAACCCCTTTTGTGTAATCACTGCACAGTAAACACAAAATCGAAACATTTATATAATACTACTACTCTACAGTTGTTAGTTTGTATTGGCAAACGACCGGGGAGCATCCAGGGCGGAAGTTCTCCTTTTGCACTTCCGAATTGAAAAACCTCACACACCTCTTGTTGCCCTACAAGCCTTGGGGTTTTTCAAGACACCTCACACACCCTTTTCACAACACACACACAAAAGCCCTGGATATCCTCCCTCTTTCTTTTCTGCTAAGAATTGATTCCTGCTCGCGAGAATAGCCTTC